>JBJEQN010000069.1:0-52321 GCA_051881775.1 Oscillospiraceae bacterium
CATTTTATCCGAGGGTACTTTATCTTGATATGTAAGAATAGGCGCAATTCACATTAACGGTTTTACCTGCTTTGTTTTGAAACAAAACATTTCTTGGTTCCGCCTTTTTATGTGAATTGCGCCTTTGTTAACTTTTACTTTGCTGTCCTTGCTTTTACTTAGCTATATTCATTACTTTTAGGGGATTTCGCTCTCTGCGGAGAGCGACCAAAGGGCTTTGCCCTCTGGACACCCACCACCCTTTGAAAAGCGTGGACGTAAACTTTATTCTTATCGTGCAACAGCCCGATTTATTTGCATTTTACTTCTTATTTTCAAGCGAAGCCCTTATAAAGTCCGCAAACAGCTTCTGGGGCTTATTGGGACGGGATTTGAACTCGGGGTGGAACTGCACGCCCACAAACCAGGGGTGATCCTTGACCTCAACTATCTCAACAAGTCTTTCATCCGGCGACTGACCTGCAATAACAAGTCCTGCTTCGGAAAGTCTTGCTCTGAATGCGTTGTTGAATTCCCATCTGTGACGGTGACGCTCGTAAATAAGAGGCTCGCCATAAACTCTTGCGCTGGTTGTGCCTTCCGTCAGCTTGCAGGGGTAAAGTCCGAGGCGCATTGTGCCGCCCTTTTCGGTAACGTTCTTCTGGTCTTCCATAATGTCGATAACGGGGTAGGGTGTATCTCCGAATTCGGTGGAGTTTGCGCCCGTCAGACCGAGAACATTTCTTGCGTACTCAATAACAGCCATCTGCATACCAAGGCATATGCCGAACAGGGGAACCTTGTTTTCACGGGCATAGCGGATAGATTCTATCATACCCTCGATACCTCTGTCGCCGAAGCCGCCGGGAACGATGATACCGTCGCAGCCCGAAAGCATTTCGGCCGCATTTTCTCTTGTTATCTCTTCGGAATTTATCCACTTTATATCAACGTTTGCGTCGTTAACGATACCGCCGTGACGGAGAGCCTCCGCAACGGAAAGATAAGCGTCGTGGAGAACAACGTACTTGCCCACAAGACCGATAGTGACGGTTTCCGTAGCAGCCTTTGTGCGGTTCACCATTTCTATCCACTCGTTAAGGTCAGGCTTGCGGTCTTCAAGGTTAAGGTGGTGGCAGACAGCGCTTGCAAGACCCTCTTTTTCAAGCCAGAGAGGGACTTCGTAAAGAGAAGGAGCGGTAAGGTTCTGAATAACGTCCTCGGGGCGCACGTTGCAGAACAGGCTTATCTTCTTCTTCATATCCTCGGGAATTTCCTTTTCGGAGCGGCAGACGATAACGTTAGGCTGAATGCCGATTGAAAGCAGCTCCTTGGTGGAGTGCTGAGTAGGCTTTGATTTAAGCTCCTCCGAGCCTGCGATGTAGGGAACGAGAGTAACGTGGATATACATAGCGTTCTCACGTCCGACCTCGGTAACCACCTGTCTGATAGCTTCAAGGAAAGGCGTGGATTCGATGTCGCCAACGGTGCCGCCGATCTCGGTTATAACGATGTCGGTGTCCTTTTCCTTGCCCACACGGTAAACACGTTCCTTTATTTCGTTGGTGATATGGGGAATGACCTGTACCGTACCGCCCAGGTAATCGCCTCTGCGCTCCTTGTTAAGGACGGTCCAGTATATCTTACCCGTTGTAACGTTGGAGTTTACGGACAGATTTTCGTCAATGAAGCGCTCATAGTGACCAAGGTCAAGGTCGGTCTCTGCGCCGTCGTCAGTAACGAACACTTCGCCGTGCTGATAGGGCGACATAGTGCCGGGGTCAAGGTTGATGTAGGGGTCGAACTTCTGGATAGTTACACGGTAGCCTCTTTCTTTGAGCAGACGTCCGAGGGAAGCGGCGGTAATGCCCTTTCCAAGACCTGACACAACGCCGCCGGTCACGAAAATGTATTTTATCGGCATGATTTCAGTCCTCCATTAATGAATTAAACAATATTACTTTTATTATACCTTTTTTCAAACAAAAAAGCAAGTATATTTTTACTTTTCGGCATATTTACCGTAATTATTTACGGTAAGTCGGAAAAACGCATTTTATTGACTTTATAACGCCAATATAGTATAATAAATCTGTAAATTGCAGGAAAACGGAGAGCGTTTCATATGGACAATGTGTACACCGTGATAAAAATAATAGAAAACGACTATGGCTGCGAGGGCATTCCCGACGGTCAGGAGCCTACGGTGAAGGTCAAGCTTTGCGGTGAAAGCGGCGCTGTGCTGTGGATAACGGAAAGTGACGCTCTGCTTTACCGCCTTGGCATTGACGAGGGCGACAGGGTGGTTTATGACGGGGTGAACTTGAGAAAGGCGTGAGGTTTTATTAGTGTGAAAAGTTGAAAGTGGAATTATATTTAATTCGGAATTCGGAATGCGTAATTCGGAATTATGGGCGCTTTACTAAATGGAAAAATTATGTAGGGGACGGGTCTCCCGTCCCGATTTTTTCCGCATTAAAGTTTGCTGTGCCGCAGGAAAATATGCCTTGCTCCGCTCCGCACGTTCCCTCTGTAGGGGCGCACAGTGTGCGCCCGTGGGTCAGCGCTTTTGGTGCGGCTCAACAGGCTTTGTTGGGGCGAACGTTACATAGTTTGTCGTGTCGGATAAAAATACACTTCGCTTTGCTCAGTATATTTTTATCCGAGGGTGACTTTTATTTTGTAGGATAGAAATGGCGCAATTCACATAGTCGGTTCCGCAGGTTTTATGTTGTACAAAACCTTGCTTGGTTCCGATTTTTTATGTGAATTGCGCCTTTGGATTTGTTACTTTGCCGCTCTTAACGCTGCTTTGCGTTATGCACGACTTTAGGAGTGTTTCGCTCCTGCGGGAGCGACCAAAGGGCTTTGCCCTCTGGACACCCACCACCCTTTGAAAAGCGTGGACGTAAACTTTATACTTTGGGTTTTACACTTTTGCTTTATTCTTTTTACTTCTCCTTAGACTTAAAGCAAAGCGCAGCGATCAGCGCAAATATCATTGCTGCTGTTATGCCGCCTGCGGCTCCCGTTAGTCCGCCCGTGAATATACCCAAAAAACCATTCTCATCCACGGCTTTTTTTACGCCCTCAACAAGGACGTTCCCAAACCCTGTCAGTGGTACGCTTGCTCCGGCTCCGGCAAAGTCCACAAGGGGCTTATACCAGCCCAGAGCGCCCAGGATAACTCCTGCCACAACGTATGCCGTCAATATTCTTGCAGGCGTGAGCTTTGTATAGTCGATAAGCACCTGTCCCACGGCGCAGAAAAGTCCGCCGATGACGAATGCCCAAACATAGTCCATTATCATTGCGCCTTTACCCCCTTGTTAAGCTCCTCTTCAATGCGTATCAGACGGTTATATTTGGCTGTACGCTCGCTTCGGCAGGGTGCGCCCGTTTTTATCTGACCTGCGTTCAAGGCTACTGCAAGGTCGGCGATGAAGGTGTCCTCGGTCTCGCCGCTTCGGTGGGAAATGACCGCCTTATAGCCGTTCTTCTGTGCAAGCCGCACCGCCGAAAGTGTCTCGGTAAGGGTGCCTATCTGATTCAGCTTGATAAGGATAGCATTTCCGCAGGCGTTGTCGATGCCCTTTTTAAGCCGTGTGGGGTTTGTCACAAAAAGGTCGTCGCCCACAAGCTGAACGCTCTTTCCAAGCTGCTTTGTAAGCTCCCTCCAGCCTTCCCAGTCCTCCTCGTCAAGGGGGTCTTCAATGGAAACAATGGGGTAGCGGCTGCAAAGACCCTTCCACTCCTCAATAAGCTCCTCGGCAGAACAGGAGTTTTTCTTTTTCGGCATAAAATATCCCCGTTTGTCGGGTGCCTTCCATTCGCTTGCCGCAGCGTCAAGGGCAAGCACGAAGTCCTCTCCCGGCTTATATCCTGCACGTTCCACCGCTTCAAGTATAAGCTCAATTGCCTCCTGCTCACCCGAAAGGTCGGGAGCAAAGCCGCCCTCGTCGCCAACGCCCGTTGACAGACCCTTCTGTTTAAGGATAGCCGCAAGACGGTGATACACCTCCGTACAGCTGCGCAGACCGTCCTTGAAGCTGCCTGCGCTTTTGGGGATTATCATAAATTCCTGAATATCAAGGTTGTTTGAAGCGTGTGCGCCGCCGTTGAGAATGTTCATCATAGGCATAGGCAGGGTAACGCCGTTTATTCCGCCGATAAAGCGGTAAAGCGGCAGCCCGTAGAATTTCGCCGCAGCGTCCGCCGAAGCAAGAGAAACCGCAAGTATGGCGTTTGCGCCCAGCTTGCTTTTGTTGTCCGTGCCGTCAGCCTTGATAAGTGAGCTGTCCACAAGGGAAATGTCGGAAGCGTCCAGACCCTTCAGCGCCATATTGATAGTGCCGTTGATATTGCTTACGGCTTGCGAAACGCCCTTGCCGAGAAAGCGGTCTTCATTGCCGTCACGCAGCTCGTGCGCCTCGAAAGCGCCTGTGCTTGCACCGCTTGGGGCAGCGCTTCGTCCCACGGTGCCGTCTGTGAGGATAACTTCCGCTTCAACGGTCGGGTTTCCTCTTGAATCTATTATCTCACGTCCGATTATCTGTTCGATAACTGCCTTTTTTGCCGTCATGTCATAACCTCCTTAAAATGCCGTTTTCGGCTCTTTTAAAAGATTATAACCAAAAGGGAGAAATTTATACTTAATTCGGAATTTTAATCAATGTGGAAAGTTGAAAGTGGAAAGTGGAATTTTTATGAGTTTGGAGTGTGGAGAGTGAAGAGTGAAGTTTTTTCAATGTGGAAAGTTGAAAGTTGAAAGTAAAATTATATGCGCTTCGCTGAATGGAAAAATTATGTAGGGGACGGGTTTCCCGTCCCGTCTGCGCCGAATCCGGTTAAATCGGAACGGGAGACACATCCCCCTGCTAAATGAATAATGAATAATTAAGGTGTTCGCTGCGCTTACAGATTTAAAAATGCGATGTTTTTTCTGTAGGGGCGGATCTACAGTTAATGGGAAGTTGTTGATGCAGTATATGCAAAATAGATAAAGCAGTACAATCCCCATACTGCAAGAATTATGAGTAAAATAATGATTATGTTCTTTAGACTTGGTCTTTTTTTCAATGATTTTCCTCCGTTTGGCAAATTGGAAGTTGTTTTTTCAATGTGGAATTTGGAAAGTTGAAAGTGAAATTTTTATGAGTTTGGAGTGTGGAGAGTGAAGAGTGGAGTTATTTTGAATGTGGAAAGTGGAAAGTTGAAAGTGAAATTATATGCGCTTCGCTGAATGGAAAAATTATGTAGGGGACGGGTTTCTGTCCCGTCTGTGCCGAATCCGGTTAAATCGGAACATTAGACCCGTACCACTGCAAAATGAATAATTAAGGTGTTCGCTGCGCAGATTATTTTCTGTTTTACAAATGGGAATGTATTAGTCTGGCTATTTTTAAATTGAATGGTATCCAATGCTGACGATATTTATTATCCTCGTTATCCCGAAAAGCACTTATTTCTTTATCAAAAATCCATCCGTTATAACGTGAAGAATGACATTGTCATCTTCATCATCTTCACTACAAAAGCATTTAAATGAATAAACATTGTTTTCAATGTCGATATCACCAATTTCAGGGATAATTTCAGAATTATATTCTATTTCTCTACAATTTATTGTCTGTAAATAAATCATTGAGTAATCCCATTTCCTTATTGTTATTTCATACTCATTGGAGATACGCTTCACATCTATTATTTCATTATCACAATTTGCAAAGTTTTCTATTGAAATCATCTGTTTTCCTTTCAAGTACAAAAATAATGATAACTAACCCAATTCACATATTCCGATTTATCGGGCAGTTTAGCTGCCCGGTTTATTCCATTATACCCCGAATCTCAAATACAGTCAATAGCAGAAAACAAATAAAAAAATCTGTGCCGAAAATAAAGTTGAAGTTGTTTTTTGAATGTAGAATGTGGAGAGTGGAATGTGGAATTATGGTATAACTTGCGGCGATGTTATACTAATTTCACTTTCAACTTTCCAAATTGAAAAACTCCACACTTCAAACTTTTTCAAATTTAACTGTCCGCTTTTTGGTACAGCTGATCCGGATTGCCGATAAATGACAGTTCAAATATTGTAATTTCAAATGCTGTATGGTATAATAAAGCCAAATGCTGTGCAGATCATAATGACAGAAGGAGATATGTATATGAACAACGATACAGAAAAACGAATAGAAATATTTGAAGATACAATGCGCCTTTGCAAAGAAAATGCTAAACTTGCGGAAGCGATAAAAACTTCCAAAGCAAACACAAAATTCTATGCCGCAGATGATTGCCCCAAAAAAGCAAATCTCAATACGGAGCGCAGCACCGAGATAAACGTTACCTCGGAGCGTACCCTTGAAGCAGCAAAAAGACTGTCCGAAAAATACGGCGGAAAGCGCATTGCCGTACTGAACTTTGCTTCTGCAACAAATCCCGGCGGAGGTGTCACAAAAGGCAGCTCTGCGCAGGAAGAGGCTCTCTGCCGCTGCTCAACGCTTTACCCTTGCTTAAAGACAAACGAGCTTTACGGTCAGTTTTATTCAATGCACAAGGAGCGGCACGATGTACGCTACACAGACGCCTGCATTTACACTCCGGGGATAATATCCATAAAAAGTGATACCGCTTTTCCGCAGGCTGTTTCCGAAAGCGAGTGGTTCAGCGTTGATGTTATCACCTGCGCTGCGCCAAATCTTCGTGAAAAGCCGTATAATTTTATGAATCCCGGTCAGGGTAAGGCAATTAAAGTTTCCCCTGCCGAGCTGCTTGAAATACATAAAAAGAGAGGTGCTCACATTCTTGATATTGCCGCTGCAAACGGTGCAGATGTTGTTGTTCTCGGTGCATTCGGCTGCGGTGCTTTTCGGAATGACCCCATTATTGTGGCAAGAGCATACAAGGAGATACTGCCCTCCTATAAAAACGTGTTTGACGAGATAGTTTTCGCTGTGTACTGTTCTCCGAAAGATACGGGCAACTTTGATACATTTAAACGGATACTTACAAATGTTTATTGACAGCAACCCTTATACACAAAACTTCTAAAACGAAAAATTTATATATAAATTCATATTGACATTTCTCTATCTATAGTGTATAATAATATATAGAAAATCATCAATGTGACAAACTTTAATATGCAAACAAACGCTTTTCCGAAAGGGATGAAATAATGGATATTGATGTAAAACAAACAGCAATTATTTTCAAAGCCTTCTGCGATGAGAACCGCATAAGGATATTGCAGCTTTTGCAGGACGGAGAAAAATGTGCCTGTATGCTTCTTGAAGAAATGAACATCACCCAGCCCACCCTTTCACATCATATGAAAATACTCTGTGACAGCGGCATTGTTACGGGGCGCAAAGAGGGCAAATGGATGCATTATTCAATATCACCCGAGGGCGTTCGGTATGCTGAACAATGTTTTAAAGCCCTTACAAATGTAACGGAAAATGGCAAAAACAATTCCTGCTGCGGTAAATGATCAAAGCCGTTTTATGCGGCTTTATTTACAGGGAAAGCATTGATATATTTCAATTTTTAAATGTGTGGGAGATGAGTTTATGGAAGCAATAAAAGCCGTATGGGATTTTTTTCAGAACGAGATACTGGGTATGGCGTGGTTAAAAAGGCTTATCGTATCGGCGCTGAACGCTGTCGGTCTTGACACGGACGGGAAGATAGGCGGAAGCGTCGGCTTCTTTATTTATGATATGATAAAGATAATGGTGCTTCTGTGCGTTCTTATTTTTGTCATTTCGTATATACAAAGCTATTTTCCGCCGGAACGAACAAAGAAAATACTGGGGCGTTTTCACGGCATAACGGCAAACATTATAGCCGCTCTCCTTGGAACGGTAACACCCTTCTGCTCCTGCTCGTCAATACCACTTTTTATGGGCTTCACAAGTGCAGGTCTGCCCCTCGGAGTAACATTTTCCTTCCTTATTTCCTCTCCAATGGTCGACCTTGGCTCACTTGTCCTGCTCATGAGCATTTTCGGCTGGAAGGTCGCTGTTATTTATGTTGTCGTGGGACTTGTTATAGCCGTTGCAGGGGGTACGCTTATTGAAAAGCTGCACCTTGATGAGCAGGTAGAGGAGTTTATACGAAACGCCAAGGCAATTGACGTTCCCCGGGAGCAGCTTCGCTTCAAAGACCGTGCAAAATACGCCGCCGAACAGGTTCGGGAAACGGCAAAAAAGGTTTTCCCTTATGTTCTTATAGGCGTTGCTATCGGAGCAGTTATCCACAACTGGATACCGGAAGAATTTATCGTAAATATTCTCGGTAACAACAATCCCTTTGGCGTAATTATCGCAACAGTTGCAGGTGTTCCCATGTATGCTGACATTTTCGGCACTATACCCATTGCCGAAGCATTGCTTGCAAAGGGTGCGCTGCTTGGTGTTGTGCTGTCCTTTATGATGGCGGTGACGACACTTTCTCTGCCGTCGATGATAATGCTGCGGAAGGCGGTCAAGCCTAAGCTGCTGGGCATTTTTATTGCAATTTGCACCATAGGAATTATCCTTGTGGGATATTTCTTTAACGTTATACAAGGTTTTATTATGTAGGAGGAATTTATTATGGCATTATTTGATTTTATGAAAAAGACGGAAGAAAAAAAGCGCCCCGTTGACAAGGCGCTTATCGCAAAGATAAAGAGCGTTAAAGTTCTTGGCGCAGGCTGCAAAAACTGTCACAGGCAGCTTGAAAACGTGAAAAAGGCGCTTGAAGCTATGAGCATTCCCGTTGAGCCGGAATACATCACCGATATGGCGAAAATTGCGGAGTACGGCGTTATGAGTATGCCCGTTATAGTTGTCAATGAAAAGGTGGTGTCACAGGGGAGAGTGCTTAAGCCTTCGGAGGTTGGAAAGCTGCTGACGGAGGTGAAGCAGGCTTGAAAAAAGTCGCTTTTATATGCGTACACAACTCCTTCCGAAGCCAGATAGCGGAGGCACTTGGAAAGCATCTTGCCGCAGACGTTTTCGAGAGCTATTCCGCAGGTACGGAAACAAAGCCGCAGATAAACCGTGACGCTGTACGTCTGATGAAAAAGTTATACGGCATCGATATGGAAAAATCCCAGTACAGCAAGACCTTTGACAAAATTCCTGCCCCCGATATTGCGATCTCAATGGGCTGTGACGTTGGCTGTCCTTATATCGGCAGAGAGTTTGACGACAACTGGGGCTTGCCCGACCCAACAGGTGAAAGCGATGAGGTTTTTGAAGAGGTCATTCATCAAATCGAAGAAAATATATTAAAGCTAAAAGACAGGCTTATCCGGTAAAATTACCACTTGCATAGGAAGTCAAGTATCTGCTTCTGACTGTCTTTACGGGCTTCGATGCACTCCTTGGGGAAACGCTTTTCATTCGGGAACATAAACGGCACTAACTTTTTCAGCTTTTGGGGTATTTTTGCGCAGCCGATAAGGTGACTGCCTTTCTCATATACCAACGCTTTTACACGGTGCGGATAATTTTGTTCTTCAAGTATCTTTTTTATCCTTGGCACAGCCATATCAGAAGGCCAGCAGTCATCATTGTTCATACCGAGCAGCAGTATATCGCTGTTCATATTCTCGACCTTTATCCTGCCACATTCGGCGTGTTCGCTTGTGTCGTAGCTGTATCGCATCAAGCCTTTTCTTTCTGATCTCGGGATAGCAAAATACTTTTTCAGCTCTTTTAACAGGCTGATGTGCAGTATCGGGAATTTTGAATATGGAATATCCTTGCCTTTGTATGTATAAACGGAGCAGTTCTTAGGAAATATTGAGCCTGCCACACCCTCCATAACATAATCGTATGGCACAACAGCAATGGTGCAGGTTATTTCGGGTATCAAAGAAGAACATAACAAAGCATAGCCTGCGCCTGTGGACATACCGTGTATCGCAATTTTACCGAAACCGTTTCTTTTCAGTTCCGCAACTGCTTTTTCGACATACTCAACGGGAATACTATACATCTTTTTCGGCAGACCTTTCCACAGGTAAAAGCCAAGGCACAACACGCTGTAGCCATTGTTCACAAGATATTGCGACATTTCCACCGTTACTTCCTCACCACAGCCTGCGCCGCTCATATAAATGATTGCTTTATCACGGCTTTTCGTGCCTTCGAACCATACAGCACGAAAGCCGTCTTGTTTCAGCGTGTATTCTTTCTTCATAGTGACCTCTGTATATTATAAAGTTATGTACCTCGGCTAACATTCCTTATTTCATTTGCTAATTCTTCAGGTCGGTTTAATAATGAACCGTGCCCACAATCGCTAAATACCTTTACATTAACATTCTTATTTACTTTCTTTAGTTTTGAAACTAACTTTGGCGGATATTTTTCTTTGCTGCCATACCAAAAATAGATCCTATCAGTAAAGCAGTTCGGTATATCAAATGTGTAAGTTGAATAAAAACAATTAAAAATGGTTTCCCTTGCAGCATCAACATACATTTTCTTTTTTAACTCGTCAAAGCTGTTTATTCCCATTACTTTCATCAATAAAGCAGATTTACCGCTCATTGTTTTATATGTCAGTGATGTCATAAGTTTACTTGCTGTTTTAGCTAATACGCCATAATTATCGGCATATAATCCATCTATTATTGCTGTACCAACTTTAACAGATTTGTTTGACAACAAATGAATAAGGATAGCTCCTCCCATTGAAGAAGCATATATAATATCTATTTTTCCGTTATACTCATTTGACAGAAAATCACTGATTTTTTCAGCTTGTTTTTCAAACGAATCGAATATGGAACTTTCTTCGGGGTTATATCCGTCTAACGAAACAGCGATAACATGATAATCCTTTTCTATAATAGGAATTAATGAAGAATAGCTCATCTTCCAAGTTGTTCCCATACCGTGAATAAGCATAATTTTTTTATTTGATTTATTTCCAAATGTATAAAAATTCATATATCATTTCTCCATCACAAATGTTGATCAGCGAGCCGACTCTCTGCTAAACTCCCGATACCATTCTGCCGAAAACTTATTAATCAGATGATTTTTGCTTCTGTGCATTGCCGGCTTGTATATTAGCTTCTCCGGTTATTCTCCCTCATCACTTGCAGGATTAACATGAACCATAATATGCTTTACCTTGGGGAAATTTTGCTCAATATCATTATGCACAGCTTCGGCAATGCTGTGTGCTTCACGCAATGTGAATGAACCGTCTGCTTGAATTTCAAGATCAACGTAAATTTTATTGCCGAAAATTCTTGTTTGCAGCAGATCTATGCCCATTACATCCTCATTTTTCATAACACAGTCATATATCTGCTTTTCAGTTTCCTCATCGCAGGAATGATCTATCATTTTGTCCATTGCATCCTTAAAAATGTCAAAAGCAGCTTTTGCAATAAATATGAAGATAACAAAACTTGCAATAGAATCCATAACGGGGAAACCAAGCCTTGCTCCTGCAATGCCTATCAAAGCGCCTATTGAAGAAAATGCGTCCGAACGGTGATGCCATGCGTCTGCCATTAATGCACTTGAATCAATTTTCTTTGCATAATGCCTTGTGTACCAGTACATTGCTTCCTTGCTGACTATTGATACTATTGCTGCTATCAGCGCCAAAACTCCGGGAACCTGCAGTTCGCTGTAATTGCCGCTCAGAATGTTCTTTAACGCTTCTGCTCCGATTCCAAGACCCGTGATAAACAGAACTACGGCAAGAATTATTGCCGCCACGCACTCCATTCGCTCATGCCCGTAGGGATGCTCCTTATCGGGCTTTTTTGATGCAAGCCTTATCCCGATAATGACCACAAAGGTACTGAACACATCGGACGCCGAATGAACTGCGTCGCTTATCATTGCTCCTGAATGAGCTATTATTCCTGCCAGTAGCTTGACCACGGACAATGCCACATTTCCGATGATAGTAACAAACGATACCTTGTTTGCTGTCTTCTGAAATTCGGCTTCTGTAACGGGGGTTTCTTTTGTCATTGCTTTGTTTGTTTTCATATCGGTTACCTCCAAATAGTTTATGTTAACTCTGTTGTCACCAAATATGTGGGGGTTCCGAAAAAAGGTATAAAAAAACACCCACGAATCAGTAATAGCAACTACTGTCCCGTGGATGAAATATCCCACTGTCACCTTTGTGACCCGACTCCATGACGGTTTGTCACGGTCTGCTCAGTTTGTACTGTAGATCAATATGCAGTGCAAAGAGTTTCTCGTATTATATCATATGAATCAAAACTTGTCAAGTGAAAAAATTATTTTATTACAAAAATCAACTCCGCAAACGTCGTAAAACAGGCGTTTGCGGAGTTTGTATCACTTCTCCGAACGGATAATTACCTTTCTGTAGGTATCGAAACGCACCCATTTTTCAAAGAATGCAGAACGTCCGCTTTCGGGCGCTTCGGCGTATTCTTTGAGGAATTCCTGCACTTCACTGTCGGAGGAAGCCCTTATTTCAAAGCCTCGTCCGTTCAGCAGGGGAACGCCGCCGTAGGTGTATTTCTCCGTGGGGATAATATCCTCTATCCTTCTGTCACGAACCTTAACGGAAACTCCGTCACGCAAAACGATGATGTCAAAGCTGTCGGGATATTTGTAGCTTTCACCCTCGGTGGGTATCTCATCGCCAACGGTGTAATCCGTCTTGACAGGCTGGTATTTCAGAACGTTAAGACTGCTTGTGTCGTAGTAGAATTCTTCGAAAATGTCACCTCTTGCGGTAAGTCCGTCCTTTTGGAAGGAAGCCTTTTCCGTACCCGAGCCGCCCTTTTCGCTTACCTCTTCAACAACGCCGCAGGCAGAAGTCATATTCGTTACACGGTCGATAAGGATAAACTCGCCCAGGGTCTTGTGGTTTGAAAACAGGTCGGCAGGTATAGCCTCCGCAAAAAGTATGCTGCAAACTGCAATTCCGTTCTTGGAAAGGTTCTCCGCCTTGATATGCTCCCCTGTGTTTACGTCCACGGCGTATTCTATCTCCGTAACAACGCCGGGGATAGTCTTTGTTCCCAGCTTTACAAGATAATCCTTGCCGGGGGTAAGCTCTTCGTCGTCCATCCACAGAACGGAAGCCTTTATCTTCTTGTATACTGCCACCTCTGCGCCCTTTGCAAGCACGCAGCCTCTTGAAACGTCCACTTCTTTGTCAAGGGAGATAGTTACAGGCTGTCCCTTGTAAGCGGTATCCACGCTCTTGTCGGTCATAAGTATACCCTTTACAGCCGCTCTTTCGTTGCTTGGCAGGGCAACTATCTCATCGCCAACGCTTATGCTGCTTGCTTCGATCTGACCCTGAAAGCCTCTGAAGGTGCGGTCGGGGCGGCATACCCTCTGGACGGGCATATAAAAGCCTTTTTCGTTGTCGTCCGAAGCAATGTCCACCGTTTCAAGGTATTCAAGAAGGGGAACGCCGCTGTACCATTTGATGTTGTCCGACTTTTTGGTAACGTTGTCGCCCTCCGTTGCGGAAAGTGGGATTATCTGCACGTTTTTAAGGGAAAGCTCCTTTTCAAGGGCTTCTATCTGTGCGCATATCTCCTTGAAGCGTTCCTCGCTGTAGCCTACAAGATCCATTTTGTTTACGGCAAAAACAAAGTATCTTATGCCCATAAGGCGGCATATCCTTGCGTGTCTTCTTGTCTGAACAAGTACGCCCTGTGAAGCGTCCACAAGTATTACCGCAAGGTCGGCAAAGGAAGCACCGACTGCCATATTTCGGGTGTATTCCTCGTGACCGGGAGTGTCCGCAACGATAAAGCTGCGGTTATCCGTTGTAAAGTATCTGTACGCAACGTCTATGGTGATGCCCTGTTCACGCTCCGCCATAAGTCCGTCAAGAAGAAGGGAGTAGTCTATCTTTCCGCTTCTGCTTCCCACCTTGCTGTCAAGCTCAAGTGCCTTTTCCTGGTCGGCGTAAAGCAGCTTGGAATCGTATAAAATATGTCCGATAAGCGTTGATTTGCCGTCGTCCACGCTTCCGCAGGTTATAAATTTAAGCAAGCCTTTCATTATCAGAAATACCCCTCTCTCTTGCGGCGCTCCATGCTTCCTGCCGCTTCGTTGTCAATAACTCTCGAAGTTCTTTCGGAGGAAACGGAGCTTAATGTTTCTGCGATTATCTCATCAAGAGTATGCGCCGTTGATTCTATTCCGCCCGTAAGAGGATAGCAGCCGAGAGTTCTGAAACGCACCGACTTCATCTGCGGCACTTCGCCCTCTTTGAGAGGGAAACGGTCGTCGTCCACCATTATAATGTTTCCGTCACGCTCCACAACAGGGCGCTCCTTAGCAAAATAAAGAGGCACAATATCAATGTTCTCACGCTTTATGTACTGCCATATGTCCTTTTCCGTCCAGTTGGAAATGGGGAAAACTCTTATGCTTTCGCCCTTGTTTATCTTGGTGTTGTACAGCTTCCACATTTCGGGGCGCTGGTTCTTGGGGTCCCATGCGTGGGCGGAGTTTCTGAAAGAGAATATTCTTTCCTTGGCTCTGGATTTTTCCTCATCTCTTCTGCCGCCGCCGAAAGCTGCGGTGAAGCCGTATTTGTTAAGCGCCTGTTTAAGCGCCTGTGTTTTCATTATGTCCGTGTAGGCTGCGCCGTGGTCGAAGGGGTTAATGCCCTGTTTTACGCCGTCCTCGTTGATATATTCAAGCATTTCTATGCCCAGCTTCTGCGCTGTTTTGTCACGGAACTCTATCATCTCTTTAAACTTCCATGTAGTGTTAACATGAAGGAACGGGAAGGGCGGCTTTTCGGGGTAAAAGGCTTTCATTGCAAGATGAAGCATTACCGAGCTGTCCTTTCCGATAGAATAAAGCATTACGGGCTTTTCACATTCGGCTGCGACCTCTCTTATGATGTATATCGCCTCCGCTTCAAGCTCGTCAAGGTGTGAAAATTCGTTCACGCTGCTTCCCTCCTAATATTTGTTGGATTCTTTGGGGTCAATGTCGATATTTGTGACCGTTCCGTCGGGGCGTTCTATGACCCAGCGGAGCAGACCCTTGGTTTTTTCGGTGTGTACCAGACTTCCCGTGCCGCCGATGTCTGCGCCGAGGTAAAATTTAACGGCGTTCACGGGGCATTCCTTTACGCAGGAGGTGCAGCCCCAGCAGTCCTTGGGATATTTTATATACGCCTTGCCCTTTTCGTCCGTCTTGATAAGAGTTCCGGGGCAGACTTCACGGCATCTGCCGCAGCCGACGCATTTTTCCCTGTCAATCGCAATGCTCATAGACCTTCTGCCCCTCCTCTGTAAGCTCTCTTAAAATGATCTTTATCTCACCGTTTTCAAGGCGTGAATTAACGTATTTTCTCCAGTTTTTATCGTCCTTTTCGGGGTAGTCAAGGTTTTCCGCAAAGCTGTGCCAGCGTGTTTCCTGCCGTGCTTTAAGATGTGCGATAACGCTTCGGCACACCGTCAGACGTTCACGCAGCTCGTAAATATACATAAGTTCCTGAAAATCGTCGGCGTGAAGTCCGTCAGAAAGTGCTTCAATGCGGCGTATCTGTTCATCGGCAAGCTCAAGCTGCTTTTCATTGAAGCGGTAGTTTGTCTTTATGCCGCCTGCATAGGAATCCATAACTGTCTGCATAGCTTCTTCAAGCTGTTCGGCAGTAAAACGGGAGCGGTTTTCGCCCGTAAAGCGTTCTATCTCGGCAGCGTGGGCGTTTATCTCCCTTTCTTCAATGGGAGCGCCGCTGTTTTCCTCAATATATTCCGCTGCGGAAAGCGCAGCTATCTCGCCCTCGGCAAGTGCGCCCGTAACATACTTCTGAGGGCAGCCCCCTGCAACGTCACCTGCCGCAAACAGACCCTTTATGGTGGTTGCTCTTTTTGTGTCCACCCAGTAGCCGCTTGCTGTGTGTCCGCCCACAATGTAAGGCTCCGTACCCTCTATTTCAACGTTCTGTTCCGAGGGCTTTTTGCCGCTTTCTATCCAGCGTATGGTCTGTGAGGGAGCCATGTTAAGATATGCTTTAAGCAGGGATTCCTCTTTTTCGGGGGAGATGCCCTCGGTTTTAAGGTAACAGGGACCTCTGCCCTCGATGTTTTCCATAACGGTTCCGTAAACTCTTTCGGAGGTGGTAAGACCGTACTTTGTTTCGTAGATCTCGCCCAGAGAATTTATCTGTTTTGCGCCTGCGCCCTGTGCAAGGGTTCCCGTGGGAGCGATAGTGTCCTTGCAGCGCAGAGCGATGAAACGCATTTCAAAGGTGGTCATTTCTGCACCGTGCTTTATACCCATTGCATAGCCTGCACCGGTGTTGAAGGGGGGATACCACATCTTATGCCGTGAAAAGCCCGGGTTGTTTGGCTTGTACAGACCTGCCGCACCGCCCGTTGCGATAATTACCGCATTTGCTTCTATAACGTAAAAAGTATCGTTTTCTATGCCTATACCGAAAGCACCGTTTATTTTGTTGTCATAAACGGAAAAGTCGGTGATGTTAACACGGTTCAGCACCGTAACATTCGGCAGCTTGTTTACTGCGTCTGCAAGGATAGGCTTGATGTTTTCGCCGTTTATCTTTATGTTGCGGTTACCTCTGGCAACGTATTTTCCGTCTTTGTCTTTAAGGATAACAAGCCCAAGCTGTTCAAGGCGCTCAGTTACCTTGTTAAGACGTTCCGACATGGTGTAAAGCAGGTCGTCACGCACAATGCCGTCTGCGTCCTTTCGGGCGTAATCAACATAATCCTTCGGCGTTCTGCCCTCGGTGATATAGGCGTTGAGGGCGTTCACTCCTGCGGCAAGACAGCCGCTTCGCTTTATGTTCGCCTTTTCGCAGATAAGCACCTTTGCACCGGAATTTTCCGCAATTGTAAGAGCCGCATAACAGCCTGCCGTTCCGCCGCCGATAATAAGTATATCAGTTTTAAGTCGTTCTGTTTTCATAATTAATTCCTTTTTTTGAGTTTTGTGGTTTCCGTAAGGAAATCGAGGCGGCAGCCGAAGAAACAAAACTCGAAGTTTGAATTTCAAACTTTTACCGCCTGTTCTCCGTCAGATATTTCTGAACGGAAGAAATACTGTTTGCGCCGTCCGCAGCCGCAGTTATAACCTGCCGCAAAGCCTTTGTCCGCACATCTCCTGCGGCGAAAATACCCTTTGCCGAGGTAACGCAGTCCTCGCCTGCAATAACGTACCCGTTTGGGTCAAGCTCTGCAACACCCTTTAATGCTCCGCTGTTTGGGATAGTGCCGACTGCCGCAAAAACGCTGTGTACGGGGAGCGTTTCTTCCTGCCCGTTACGGCTTATCCGCAGGGCTTCAACACGTTTTTCTCCCGTTATTTCAAGGGGAACAGCGTTAAGGATAATTTCAATATTGCTTACCTCCAAGACCTGATTTTGAAGCAGCCTGTTTGCACGGAAAGTGTCTCTGCGGTGGATAAGATATACCTTTTCGGCAGTTTTGGAAAGATATAAAGCGTCTCCCAGAGCCGTATCTCCGCCGCCTATCACCGCAGCAGCCTTGCCCTTGCAGAAAGCGCCGTCACAAACTGCACAGTAGGACACGCCCCTGCCGGAAAACTCCGCTTCGCCCTTTATATCAAGCCTGCGGTGGGAGGCTCCTGCGGCGTATACTACCGTTTTTGTGTCAAAAGCCGTTCCGTCTGAAAGAGCGACCCTGTAGCCGCCGCTTTCCGCAGAAATTGCCGAAACTTCGCCCTCGTAAAACTCCGTTCCCAGCGCTTCGGCGTGGGATCTGAACCTTTCGCCAAGGTCAAAGCCGTTTTCGCCGTAAAGTCCGAGGTAATTGTCCACACGCTCGCTTTCTGCTATCTGCCCCGTGCCGCCGTATTCCTTTTCGATAAGGATAAAGTCAAGCTCCCCACGCTTTGCATAAACTGCGGCAGAAAGTCCTGCAGGACCGCTTCCGATGATTATGGTATCGTACATTTTATTATTCCTTTTCCGTTTTTTCTATAACAAGTCCCTCATTTTCCGCAGTATCGCCGCTTATTTTGAAGGAGTTGAGAACGGGAGCGTTCCTGTCCATAAGAGAAAGAATAAGGTAGCTTGCCTTGCTGTCGAAAGCCAGCCGCTTATCCTCTTCCGAAGGCCTTGAGGGGGATTCGGGGTGTGAGTGCCAGTTTCCGAGAGGCACAAGTCCCTCCGCCCTCATATCCTTTACCGCCGCAAGCTGTTCTTTCGGGTCAAGGGAAAAATGCTCGTTGGAATGGTCAATGTTGGTGAGAAGATAGACCTTCCGTATGAGCTTTTCATCGCCGTTTATCTCTCCCGCAATAAGTCCGCAGGCTTCTTCCGGCAGACAGCTTTCGGCGTGTCTGAGAATTTTTATGTAATCCGATTCCGATATTTTTATCATAAGTGTACTCCGTCGCATTCAGCCTGCTCGTAATCGATAAGCTCCGTAATAGTAGGATGCTCGCCGCATACTGCGCAGTTTTTTGTTTCCGCAGGCAGCTTTACCTTGCGGAATTCCATTTTAAGCGCATCGTATGTGAGAAGATAGCCCGTAAGAAGATCGCCGACTCCGAGAATGTATTTTATTGCTTCCATAGCCTGCAAGCTGCCTATAACGCCGCCCATTGCGCCTATTACGCCTGCCTGCTTACAGGTGGGAACTGCGTCCTTCGGGGGCGGTTCTTTGAATACACAGCGGTAACAGGGTCCCTGTCCGGGAACGTAGGTCATAAGCTGACCCTTGAAGCGTATGATACCGGCGTGTGAGAAGGGCTTTTTCGCCATAACGCAGGCGTCGTTGATAAGGAACTTTGCAGGGAAATTGTCCGTGCCGTCAATAATGAAGTCGTAATCTGCAATAAGCTCTGTAATATTTTCGCTTGTAACAAAGGTGCGGTAGGTTTTTACCGTAACATCGGGGTTCATAGCCTCCATAGTTTCCTTTGCGGACTGTACCTTTGCCTTGCCGACGTCCTTTGTAGCGTGGATTATCTGCCGCTGGAGGTTGGAGAGGTCAACTTCGTCTGCGTCTGCAATGCCGATAGTGCCTATACCTGCCGCTGCAAGATACATTGCCGCAGGAGCGCCAAGACCGCCTGCTCCGATAATAAGCACCTTTGCATTCAGCAGCTTTTTCTGACCCTTTGCGCCAACTTCTTTAAGAATGATGTGGCGTGAGTAGCGTTCAAGCTGATCGTTTGTAAAAGCCATTATCTGCCGCCTCCCATGAAATAGAGAAATTCAACGCTGTCGCCGTCCTTGATGACAGTTGAATCAAAGGCACCGCTTTCAATGAATTCATCGTTGATGGTGACCGTTACATACTGGGGTGTTTCAACCTTTTCCTGCTCGATGAGCTGCGCTACCGTAAGACCGTCAGCAGCTTCTTTTTTTACTCCTGCAACTGTGATATTCATAATGATCTCTCCTGTTATTTAAGATTTTCTATTACTGCCGCAATATCGGCTTTTTTTATTGGACTTCCAAGTCTTGAAACTTCATCGCCGTTTTTAAAGAATACGATAGTGGGAACGGAGGTTACCCCGTACTGCTCCGCAAGCTCCGTATCAAAGTTGATGTTTATCTTAACTGCAAAAACGCTTTCGCTGTACTCCTCTTCTATCTCCGCAAGGACGGGTGAGAGCCGCTTGCAGGGAACGCAGCTGTCGGAATAAAAATCCGCAAGCACCAGTCCCTTTGCCTGCAGCACCTCGCCGCCGAAGTTTTCTCCGCTTACACGAACAGCCATTTAATCACCGACCTTTTTTACAATAAGTGTGAATGTTCCGTCGCCGTTGTCGTTAAGTTTAAGTATCTGGTGACCCTCTTCCTTAATGCTTCTCGGCACGTTCTGTACGGGTTCGCCGTCGTTCATTCTTACCGCAAGTATCTGCCCGTCATCAAGCTCTTCAAGCGCAACCTTTGCCTTTACAAAAGTCGTGGGGCAGACCACATCGGTTATATCCACGCTGTCGTCAATATTGAAATCAGCCATTGTAAACCTCCATTATCCTCTCTGTGAATTTATCTCTTCCCACTCTGTCAAGAGTGAACTTGAATCTTTCGCCGGGCTTTGCATTTTCCGCAAAGAATTCAATTGCAGCGTCGCATATCGCAAGCAGCTTTTTCTTGTCCTCAATAAAGGGTATAACCGCTTCGCCCTTGCTTATGCTGTTGCCGAAAAGTCCGCCGAAGGAAACTATGTAGCCGTGAGCGGTGTCCCATGCCTCTGTGGGGCAGGACTTGACACATCTTCCGCAGAAGTTGCACTTGCTCTCGTCAACGGTTATCTTGCCGTCCTTTATTTCAATAGCATTGCTGCGGCAAGCCTTTTCGCACACTCCGCAGCTTATGCAGGCGTCCTCTTTCCATTTTATCTTTATGCCGCCCTTGATTCCAAGGTCGTTTTCCTCTGCTTTAAGGCAGTTGTTCTGACAGCCTGTGATGCCGAACTTGAACTTGTGGGGAAGCTCCCTTGCAAAATATCTTTCGTCAAGCTCCTTTGCAAGAGCGTAGGTGTCGATACAGCCGCTTGGACATATAGCCTCGCCCTGACAGGCTGTAACGGTGCGCACTCTCGGACCGCATACGCCGGGTTCAACGCCGCCCTCGGCAAGAGCAGCCTTTACCTCGTCAATGTCATCCAGCTTGATGAAGGGTATCTCAACACTCTGTCTTGACGTAAGATGAACGTGACCGTCACCGAATTTTTCTGCCACCTCCGCAATTTTCGCAAGCTGAACGGCGCTCAGATTTCCTCCCACAACTCTCAGCCTGAGAGAAAAGTTATTCTTCTGCTTCTGGCGCATAAAGCCGCCCTTTTTAAGTGTAGCGTAATCAACAGCCATATCAATTTCCTCCGTTCATTTTTTCTGCCGCCTGTGCAAAATCCTCAATAAGATCCTCGGGGTCTTCAATGCCTACGCTTACCCTTATGGAATCATCGTAAACTCCTGCGCTTTCCTTCTGCTGCGGTGTGCTGTGGGTGTAAATAGTGCTTGCAGGATGTATAACAAGCGTCCGCACGTCGCCTATGTTTGTGGCAATTGAAGCGTACCGCAGAGAATTTATCAGCTTAAAGGCGTTTTCCTTGCTGCCTGCCCTTATGGTCAGTATTGCTCCGCCTTTTCCGCCGAACTGCTCCCGAACAAGTCCGTAATAAGGGTTGTCCGGAAGTGCAGGATAGTTTACCTCTATCCCCGGAACATCTTTAAGATATTCCGCAAGTTTTAAAGCGTTGGAACAGATGCGCTCCATTCGCAGTCCCAGAGTTTCAAGCCCTACCGAGTTGAGAAAAGCGTTTGCAGGAGCAAGACAGCAGCCTGTGTTCCGCCATATGCCGTTCCGCAGCCTTGCAAGATAAGCCAGCTTGCCGAATTTTTCATAGCCTTTGAAGCCGGGGTACCTTGATGTATCCCACTTGAAGCTGCCGCTGTCGATTATAACGCCGCTTATGGCATTTCCGCCGCCGTTTATGTACTTTGAAGAGGAGTGCACAACGATGTCTGCACCGTATTCAAATGGGTGGATAAGATAGGGCGTTGCGGTGGTGCTGTCGGCAATAAGCGGTATGCCGTGACGGTGTGCAAGGTCTGCAACGGCTTTCACATCAACAACGTTCAGCTTGGGATTTCCGATAAGCTCGGTAAATATAGCCTTGGTTTTATCCGTTATAAGAGGTCCTATGCTTTCCGCAGTAACGTCATCCGTGAATTTTGCCCTTATCCCGAATGCTTTGAGGTCTTTGAACAGGTCAAGAGTTCCTCCGAACAATCCCGAACCTGCGATCAACTCGTCACCCGATTGTAAAATGTTTAGCAAAGACATTGTAACAGCTGCCATGCCCGATGAACAGGCAACTGCGCCGATACCGTTTTCGAGAGCGGCTATCCTTTTTTCAAAGGAATCGACTGTGGGATTGCTTATCCTTGAATAAGCGTAGCCGTAAGCCTTGCTGTTGAATACCGCTTCCAGCTTTTCCGCCGATTCGTGGGCAAAAGCGCTTGTCTGACAGACAGGCATTACCGTTGCGCCCGTTGCAGGGTCTCCGCTGAAGCTCTTATGCAGCAGAGCAGTATTGAAATTCATAATTACCACCAGTTTCTTTTTTAAATAAATACCGATTCTTCCTGAATAGTCTTGTTTTCAAGAAGATAGGTCTTTTCGCCTGCCGTAACGAACATACGGTATATGAACACATCCACCTTTTCTCCGACGGAAACGGTATTTTCGTCAAAGCCTCGTCTTGCGTTAAGAAGTACGCCGTTGACCCTGACGGAAAGCTCTATGCTGCTTCCTCTGAATGATACCCGTTCCACAACTCCCTCGGAAGAGGAGCTTCTGTATTTCTGCACCTCGTTTTTCTTCGATACCTTGATGAATTCGGGGCGCACTATGGCGTTGTCCGCACCCTCGATCTTGTCAAAGGTGTGGAAGCTGCCGTACTCCTTGAAAATGGAGGGCTGACCGAAAAATGAAGCTGTAAAAGCGGTCTCGGGCTTGCTGTAGACCTCCGCAGGAGTGCCTATCTGCTCGATGCGCCCCTTGTTGGTAATGATTATCTCGTCTGCAACTTCTATGGCTTCGTCCTGATCGTGGGTAACGAAAATGCTTGTTACTCCCAGCTTGCTTATCATATCCTTTAGCCAGCTGCGAAGCTCCTGTCTTACCTTTGCGTCAATGGCGGCAAAAGGTTCGTCAAGAAGCAGCAGTTTGGGATTTGGGGCAAGTGCTCTTGCGAAAGCCACTCTCTGCCGCTGACCGCCGGAAAGCTGACTTGGATAACGCTTTTCAAGTCCCTCAAGTCCTATTAGCTTCACAAGCTCGGAAACTCTTTCTTTTATGAAATCCTTGTCTTTTTTCTGCACCTTAAGTCCGAAAGCAATGTTGTCGTAAACCGTCATATAGCGGAAAAGGGCGTAATTCTGAAACACGAAGCCTATCCCTCTTTCGCTTGCGGGAACGTTGTTCACCACATTGCCGTTAATGATTATCTCGCCGCTGTCGGGAGTTTCAAGACCTGCTATCATTCGGAGAATGGTGGTCTTGCCGCTGCCGCTGGGTCCGAGAAGTCCTATTAGCTTGCCCTCTTCAATGCCGAAACTTACGTTGTCGGAGGCTTTGTAGCTGCCGAAATTTTTATTTATGTTTTTCAGTTCAACGTACATTTTCCGACTCTCTCTTTCCTATGTATTCCACAACGCTCCTTGCAATAAGTATCAGCACCGCCATCATTACCAGTATGGAGGACACCGCAAAGGCAGGAACATACTTGAATTCGTTGAAAAGTATCTCAACGTGGAGGGGAAGGGTGTTTGTCTTTCCTCTCAGATGTCCCGAAAGAACGGACACCGCTCCGAATTCTCCCATGGCTCTTGCCGCACAAAGCACCACGCCGTAGAGGAACGCCCATTTGATATGTGGAAAGGTTATTTTTGTGAATATGGTAAAGCCTTTCGCACCCATAAGCGCCGCAGCTTCTTCCTCGTCCGTACCCTGTGATTCAAGCACGGGTATAAGCTCTCTTGAAATAAAGGGGAAGGTCACGAAAACCGTTGCAAGGATTATTCCCGGCACCGCAAAAACTATTTTTATGTCAAGTTCTTCAAGCAGGGGATAAAGGGGACTTTGCCGTCCGAAGGTCAGCACGAATATCAGACCTGCAATAACGGGCGATACCGTAACGGGTAGGTCGATAAGTGTGCAGAGCAGCTTTTTTCCTTTGAAGCGGAACTTTGTCACCGCCCACGCCGCAAACAGACCGAACACCGTGTTCACCGCAACTGCGCAGACCGTAGCTTCAACGGTAAGTATTATCGCCTTGACCATGTATTCGTCCGAAACAGCCTTTATGTACACCTCAAAGCCTTGTTTCAGCGCTTCTGCAATTACCGTTATAAGAGGGAGTACAAGCATAAGGAACACAAATATGACGCTTATGCTTATGAGCAGTATCTTCACGGCCTTGGAGCCTTTTGATTCCTTATGCACATCAGTTTCCCCCTTTGAGTATTTTTGAATTTCTTATCTGAATCAGATTAACAAGAAAAAGTATCAGGAATGAAGCAAGAAGCATTACAAGAGCTATCGCCGAAGCGCTGGAGTAGTCGTATTCCTGAAGCTCCGACATGATTATCAGCGGAGTTATTTCCGTTTCGTAGGGCTTGTTTCCTGCGATGAATACCACACTGCCGTATTCGCCGAGACATCTTCCGAATGCAAGACCGAATCCTGTGAACACCGCAGGCATTATCTCCGGGAAGATAACTCTGCGGAATATCTTGCCCCTGTCCGCTCCAAGCACCACAGCCGCTTCTTCATATGCAGGGTCAAGTTTTTCAAGCACCGGCTGAACCGCTCTTACCACAAAGGGAATGCCGATAAATACCATTGCAATGGTTATTCCTATCCTTGTATAAGCTATTTTTATGCCGAACCTGTTAAAGAAGCCGCCTATAAGACCCGTATCCGCCGTCAGAGAGGTAAGCGCAATGCCTGCAACCGCTGTGGGCAGAGCAAAGGGTAGCTCGATCATTCCGTCCAGCAGGCGCTTGAAGGGGAAATCGTATCTCACCAGCACCCACGCAAGGACAACTCCCATAACTGCGTTAATGAGCGAAGCTATAAAAGCCGTAATGAAGCTCACTTCGAAGCTGGCGAGAACTCTCGGTCTTGTTATGGTGTCAATAATGTCCGAAAGGCTCATATTTGCGGCAAATACCGCCAGCGAAGCCAGAGGGATAAGCACTATCACGCTGAGTACCGAGAGCGTTACGCCCATTGACAGCCCGAATCCGGGGATAACTCTCTTATTTGCTTTCTTCATTTTCATCATTCCGATTTTTCGTAAATTTCATCGAACACTCCGCCGTCGGCAAAGTGCTTTGTCTGAGCCGCATCCCAGCCGCCGAAATCCTGTATTGTAACAAGATTTATATCAAGGTTGAAAACTCCGGCGTATTCTTTAAGTATATCTGCGTTATAGGGTCTGTAGTAGTAGTCTCCTGCGATACGCTGCGCTTCGTCGGAGTAGAGGTACTGTAAATATTCGGTCGCCACATCTCTTGTTCCTCTTTTGTCAACGACCTTGTCAACGATAGCAACGGAGGGCTGTGCAAGAATACTTACGCTTGGTGTGATTATCTCGTAATCATCGGGATAGTCTTTAATGGAGAGGTGTGCTTCGTTCTCCCACGCAAGAAGAACATCACCCTGTCCGTTTTCAACGAAGGTCGTGGTAGCGCCTCTTGCACCCGAATCAAGCACCAGAACGTTCTGATAGAGCTTCTTGACGAAGTCCTTTATCTGAGCCTCATCGCCGCCGTACAGCTTGTCGGCATATGCCCACGCTGCAAGGTAGTTCCACCTTGCGCCGCCGGATGTCTTGGGGTTGGGAGTAATAACGCCTATGCCGTCTTTAACAAGATCGTCCCAGTCCTGAATGTTCTTGGGGTTGCCTTTTCTTACAAGGAAAACGATTGTGGAAGTGTAAGGGGAGCTGTCGTTGGCAAATTCGCTTACCCAGCCGCCCTCGATAAGTCCTGCATCTCTTACGGCGTTTACATCGTATTCAAGAGCAAGTGTAACAACGTCCGCTTCAAGACCGTTTGCAACTTCAAGAGCCTGCTTGCCGGAGCCGCCGTGGGACTGTGTTATCTCAACATCCTGACCGGTCTTTTCCTTCCAGTGCTCGGCAAATATCTTGTTGTAGGCTTCGTAAAGCTCTCTTGTGGGGTCGTAGGAAACGTTGGTTATGGAAATGCTGTCGGCGGAGCCGCTTGCTTCGCCCTTTTCCGAAGAGCAGCCTGTAAGACCTGTTATTCCGGTAAGAAGAAGTGCGGCTGCCACAGATATTTTCACAAAATTGTTTTTCATATTGATTACTTCCTTTCACAGCTTGAAAATTATTTTTAGACTGTTTGCTTTGTCCGATGTTTGTTTTGTTGTCCGTAAAATTTTTAACATCGTCCGAAGCGGAAGTTTGCTCTGAGGAGTGTTTCAAACATTTTTTTCATGATATTTCCCTCAATTCTTACTAACCTACTTGGTAGGTTAGGTTTAGTATAACATTATTTACCTACTTTGTCAATAGGAATTTGGTATTTTATTTAAGATAGTTATGTTTGTACAAAGGTTTCCGGTGATTTTATGCATTTTATGTCAGATTTTCCGAAAAATAATATTTTAAAATCCGTAAGCGCAGCGAACACCTACATTATTCATTTTTGTAGGGGCGCACATTGTTCGCCCGATTTGCTTACACGGCATATTAAGGTAAAACGGACATAATTCCGAATTTTGCATTCCGAATTCCGAATTTAATTTGTCGTGTCGCAGGAAAATGTTCGTCGCTTCGCTCCTTACATTTTCCTGCGAGGTAAGATTGTGGGGGTTACGGCGTTATAGTTTGCTGTGTCGGATAAAATGCACGTCGCTTCGCTCCGCACATTTTATCAGAGGGTACTTTGTTTTTATAAGATAGAAATAGGCGCAATTCACATAGTCGGTTCCGCAGGTTTTGTGTTATGCAACACATTCCTTGTTTCCTCTTTTTGATGTGAATTGCGCCTTTGGATTTTTACTTTACTGCTTTTAACGCAGCTTTGTTATATGCCTGATTTTAGGGGAGTTTCGCTCTCTGCGGAGAGCGACAAGGGGCTCTCTCGCCAAAGTCAATAAAATTGACTTAATACTAATTCCAAATCAACCTATAGACAAATCCGGCAGCTATAACCCAGCCACTCGGCGTCAAACTCCCTTGCAAGGCACCAAGCATTGCGGCGGTCGTTTTCCTTGATTGGCTGTGTCCTATCTGCCGACTTTGTCTATAGAACGATTTAGAATTAGTATAAGACCCTCGCCAAAGGGACTCGTCCCTTTGGAATCCCGTTATCGCTTCGCTGTCGGGTCTGCAAATTTGCGGTTTAACGTTTTATACTAAAAAAATACTGCTTCGCTTCGGAGCAATATTCCG
This sequence comes from Oscillospiraceae bacterium, assembly GCA_051881775.1. Classification (GTDB taxonomy): domain Bacteria; phylum Bacillota; class Clostridia; order Oscillospirales; family Ruminococcaceae; genus UMGS363. The sequence goes on from JBJEQN010000069.1 coordinate 26,915, forward strand.
CTTTTACCCCGAGCGCAGCTTCTATGGCATTTGAACGGATAATATTTTCCGGCGTATCAAAAGCCGTTACCGCACCCTTTTCCATTACGGCTATCTTATCCGAATAAATAAGTGCAAGATTAAGGTCGTGCATTACCGTTATGACCGTTTTTCCAAGGCTTTTGAGCCTTACGATAAGCTCCATAAGTTCAAGCTGACGGTTTATATCAAGGTAGGCAAGAGGCTCGTCAAGCAGAATGGCCTTTGTGTCCTGCGCCAATGTCATAGCAATATGCGCTCTCTGCTGCTGACCGCCCGAAAGCTCGCTGACGTTCCTTTCAGCAATGTCTGCAACCCCTGCAAGCTCCATTGCTTCGTTTATTTTTTCACGGTCTGCGGCTGTGTAGCGTCTGGGGTAGCCAAGGTAGGGGAAACGTCCGTGAGAAACAAGGGAACGCACCGTTATGCTGCCGGAATTTTTTATCTGTCCAAGGTATGATATGCGCTTTGCCGCTTCGTTCCGTGACAGCTTTGCCATATCCTCACCGTCAAGCGTCACCTGTCCCGATGTGGGTACAAGAAGCCCTGCGCAGAGCATCAGCAGTGTGCTTTTTCCGCAGCCGTTTGCGCCTATTACGGAGGTTATTTCACCCTCGGGGAATTTTATGCTTACGTCCGAAACAACGGTGCGCTTTCCGTAGCCGCCCCTTGTGTTTTTCAGTTCAAGCACTGTGCTTTTCCCCCTTTTTCCGTATAAGCAGCCATATGAAGAACGGCACTCCTATATAGGACACCACTATTCCTGCCGGCAGCTCGTAGGGAGAAAACAGCGTTCTTGCAAGAGTGTCGCAAAGGCTGAGAAACGCCCCTCCAAGCAGGGCGCAGACGGGTATTACCGCCGAATTTTCCGAAGTTCCCGTTATTTTTCTTGCAATATGAGGAACGATAAGCCCAACAAAGCCTATAAGTCCCGAAAAACTCACTGCCGCTCCTGCCAGAAGCGCCGAAATCGCAAGGAACACAAAGCGCATAACTCCCGTATTCATGCCAAGGCTTCCTGCTGTGCTGTCGCCGAGAGCAAGAACATCAAGGTCATGACTGAGCATCACAGCCGCCGTTATTCCTGCTATGATAAATATCCACGCAGGGAAAAGGGTTTTTGCCGAAACTCCCGAAAAGCCCCCTGCCTTAAATGCGGAAACTCCCGTCAGAGCGTCGGGGAATAGGGTAGTAACTGTATCTGTAACGGCGTTAAGCAAACTTGACACGCCTATTCCTGCAAGAACTATGGTCATACGGGAAGCCCCCGTCTTTTTGGCTATACCGTAAACCGTCATTACCGCCGCAAGAGCGCCCAAAAAAGCCGCCGCAGGCATAAGTCTTGCCGCAGGAAAGACCGCCGCACAAAGCACGGTGAAAAGTCCTGCTCCCGAATTTACGCCGATAATATTCGGAGCGGCAAGAGGGTTTGCAAGCACAGCCTGTATAACCGCTCCCGAAACGGAAAGGGCGGCTCCCGAAAGGACCGCCGCAACAACTCTCGGAAGCCTTATGTACAGCACGATACGCTCGGTTTGTGACAAGCCTTCCGAAAAAAATTCCGAAGCAAGCTCCCAAGGTGAGAGCCACACCGTTCCTGCGCATATTCCCACAGCCGCCGAAAGGGCAAGCGCCGCAAAGCACGCCGCCGTCACAGCAGCCGTCTTATTCGCTTTCATAGAGTATTTCCTCAAGATTTTCGTAAGCCTCGCTCCATCGTGCGTTAGGCTTGTAATGATAAAGGTCTTTTGGCAGGATATGTACTCTGCCGTTTTTCACAGCCGTAAGCTCCTGCCATGCAGGATTTGAAGCAAGGGTGCTTTCATACTGCGCAACAGCCGCTTCTTCGTCCTCGCCCATAGTGGTGATAAAGACAAAATCGGGGTCTGCCAGCACAATGGATTCAAGGCTCAGTTCTTCAAGGAGAGAGCTGTCGCTGTCGGCAATATTTACGCAGCCAAGGTCGGCAAGCATCTGCCCCGTCATATTGTCGCTGCCCTTTGCCTTTATTCCCGTTGAATAGGAGCGCAGAAGAAGAATGCTCGGCTGCTCCTTGCCCTCTGCTTTTTTTATTGCCGTCTCGACCTCGCTGCGCACGGCTTCTCCGTTCTGCTCGTACAGGTCGCTGCAGCCTGTTATTTCCGTGCATATCTTCAGCATTGAAAGATAATCTTCAAAGTTTTCAACATCGAAATAAGCTGCCGTTATTCCTGCACTTTCAAGTGTTTCCTCCAGCTTTACCTGACCGGAAATAGTCTCGGAAAGTATAACAAAGTCAACTCCGTCCGCTATCATACCTTCTGCGGAGGGGTTCTTCACATCGCCGTAGACCTTTACTTCCTCCGATAAACCCAAGTCGTGACCTGTGAAAGCGTCGCTTGTTACGCCGTAAAGCTCTCCTCCGGCAAGCTGCCATATCTCCGCAAGACTTCCCGAAGCAACGGCTGTTTTTTCATAAGAAGCGACCCTTACTTCCCGTCCGAGAGAATCGGTAAAAACGTAAGCGGCTTCCTTTCCGCTGTCCTGAGTTTTTCCGCAGGCTGTAAGTGCAAGTGCTGAGGCAATAATAATTAAAAGCAGTTTTTTCATTTTATTTTCCTTTGAACCAAAAATTTAACCGTGTTCCGTCCTCATTAGATCGGCTATGGTTATCCCGTCAAAATATTCGTTTGTCATTTTAAAGAAATCGCTCCACATTTTCAGCGTTCTGCATTCTTCCGCCCGTCCGCAGGGCTTTGCATTCTTTTCAAGGCAGGCAACGGGTGCAAGCTCTCCCTCCGTTAGCCGCAGTATCTCCCCAACGGTATATTCCTCAGGTCTCCTGCACAGCGTATAACCGCCGCCTTTTCCGTGAACGCCTGAAATAAGCTTGTTTTTCGTAAGCACAGGCAGTATTCTCTCCAGATATTTAAGAGAGACCCCCTGCCGTTTTGCAACGTCCTTCATTGGTATACAGCTTCCGTCGTTATGCTCGGCAAGGTCTATCATTACCCTAAGAGCATAACGTCCTCTTGTTGAGATCATCATATCAAACACCTCTTACCGCCTATTATAGCACGGCTCGGGCGCTTAAATCAAGAGGGATAACGCTGCGCTTAATGAATAGTGAATAATGAAAAATGAATAATGAATAATTAAGGTATCGCCTGCGGCGATGTTTTTTACGATGATCAAAAAACTGATTTCACCGAAATTATTTGCGCTTATTCCGCAAAAAGAGTTGTGGAAAGGTATCTGTCACCCGTATCGGGAAGAAGAACGACAATGTTCTTTCCTGCGTTTTCGGGGCGTTTTGCAAGCTCTATTGCCGCCCACGCAGCAGCCCCCGAGGAAATTCCCACAAGTATGCCCTCGCTTTTTCCGATAAGGCGGCTTGTGCGGAAGGCTTCATCGTTGCCAACGGTTATTATCTCGTCGTAGATCTTGGTGTTGAGTACATCGGGGATAAAGCCTGCGCCTATGCCCTGTATCTTGTGCGGTCCCGCAACACCCGTGGAGAGAACAGCCGAGGTGGCAGGTTCTACCGCAACTATCTTTGTTGACGGATTTTTAGATTTAAGATACTCGCCGACGCCCGTAAGCGTTCCGCCCGTACCCACGCCTGCAACGAAAATATCCACCTTGCCGTCGGTGTCCTCGTAAATTTCGGGACCGGTTGTGCGGCGGTGCGCTTCGGGGTTGGCAGGATTGCTGAACTGGGAGGGGATGAAGCTATCGGGGATTTCCTCCGCAAGCTGCTTCGCCTTTGCGATAGCGCCCTTCATTCCCTTTGCGCCTTCGGTAAGCACAAGCTCTGCGCCGTAGGCTTTCATAATGTGTCTGCGCTCGGCGGACATGGTTTCGGGCATTACTATTATAATGCGGTAGCCTCTTGCCGCAGCAACGGAAGCAAGACCTATGCCCGTGTTGCCGCTTGTAGGCTCAATAATGACCGAACCGGGTTTAAGTATGCCCTTTTCTTCTGCGTCGTCTATCATAGCCTTGGCGATCCTGTCCTTTACCGAGCCTGCAGGATTGAAATATTCCAGCTTTGCAATGACTTTTGCTTTAAGCTCCAGTTTTTTTTCAATATGGGAAAGTTCAAGCAGCGGTGTTCTTCCGATAAGCTTGTCGGCGGAAGTATAAATTTCAGACATAGCGGTTATCTCCTTTATCGTATAAATATATATTACATATCTGCTAAGTAGGCTAATGCTATGATACCACACTTTCCCTACTTTGTCAATAGGTATTCAAGGCTTTTGCGAAAATACAGCAATTTGAAAGATTTTATAGCTTCTTTGGCATAAATTTATAGTACAAATATACTGTATACGCAAAATATCAAACGATTTCCCGGACTATTGACAAAATAATAATTATAAACTATAATTTATGTAAAAACGAACGTTAGCAAAGGGGAAGGCATTATGAAAAAGGTCCCGACCAAAGACAGAATACTGGATTCGGCGCTTACATTATTTTCCGAAAACGGCTATAACGGTGTGGGAGTTGACCTTATTGCGGAAAATGCAGGAATAAAAGGTCCTTCGCTTTATAAGCATTTCAAGGGCAAGGAGGATATTCTTGATGCGCTTATCGATAAGGTGGAAAACCACTATGAAGCTAATTTCGGCTCGGTAAATAACCCCGGAAAAATGCCGGAAACAATGGATGAGCTGATAACGCTGTCCCTTAAAAGAATAGAGTTTACTCTCCATGACCCTGTGATAAAAAAAGTCAGAAGAATGCTTACTATGGAGCAGTTCCGCAACCGCCGCATCGCATCCCTTACCACAAAATATAACATCGACAGCGTACAAGGGATATATCATCAGATATTTCAGACGATGATGAACAACGGTATAATGAAAAAAACCGACCCCGAAATGCTTTCTATGGCATTTGCAGCGCCGGTATCGCTCCTTATCCAGATGTGTACCAGAGAGCCTGAGCGTGAGCAGGAGGCTATGGAGCGTATCGAAGGCTTTTTACGGTATTTTGCGGAGGAATACAGAGCTTGATAAAGGGGTACTCTGAAATAAGAAAATATTTTTAAGAAACGCTGCAAAGGCAACAGGGGAAAGGTGAAATTATGCTGGTTTTACAATGGTCAAAAACGCAGATCATGTCATTGATGATACTTATGTATGTGGGAATACTGTACATATTTGAGGGAAACAGACTTAACAGGGTCACACAAAGATCCAACTGCAACTGGATATACAGTATGCTTTATATAGTATCGGAAATAGCTGTGCTTTTTGACGGTATCACCGCCTGTACTGTCAATTATACGGAGCAGGTACCAAGGACAGTGAATCTGCTTTTGCATCTGGGAATGTTTTTATCGTATCAGCTTTATGTTGCGCTCCTGTTCCTTTACTGGATATCCGTAACGGTAGGCATACCCAAAAAGAAATGGGTGAAAGCCGCATATATGCTGCCTGCCGGGGTCTCCATGCTGCTTACAATAATTTTCCTGCCAGAGACCGAGTTCCTGGCAGGTGCGCACACGAATTTTTCAATGGGAAGATCGGTCTATATTTCCTTCCTGACAAGCGCAGTCTACTGTGTGCTCACGGTGGCAGTCATCATTGCAAATCACAGCTACATTCAGAAAAGAAAGCAGATAAATATCTATACATCTCTGGTGTTTGTGGTTGCGGTCATGTCGCTGCAGATCATATTCCCCGAATATCTGGTGACCTGCATAGCTGTTGTAATGGCTACTCTCAGCATTTATCTGAATATGGAAAACCCGTCGATACTTGAACTGGAGCATTATCACCGTGAAATGGTAATGGGCTTTGCAACGCTGGTAGAAAACAAGGATGACAATACAGGCGGTCATATCAGACGTTCTTCCGCCTATGCTCTTCTTATCGCAAAAAATCTGAGGAAGGATGAAAGGTATAAAAAGCTGATAACGAAGGACTATCTTAGCAATCTGGAACAAGCCGCTCCGATGCACGACGTAGGCAAGGTCGGTATTCCCGACGCTATCCTTCAAAAGCCCGGAAAGCTTACCGATGAAGAGTATGAAAAAATGAAGGAACACCCGTCTATCGGCGGCAAGATAATCAAAGATACCTTCGGACACCTTTATAACAATGAATATGAAAGCATGGCGTTTCAGGTTGCAATGTACCACCACGAAAAATGGAACGGCAGAGGTTATCCCACAGGTATGAGCGGAACGGATATACCGCTTTGCGCCCGTATTATGGCTGTAGCCGATGTGTTTGACGCTGTATCGGCAAAACGCTGCTACAGAGATGCAATGCCGCTGGAGGAATGTTACAGCATTATAATGAAGGGTCGGGGCGAGGATTTCGATCCCGATATTGTGGATGCGTTTATGAAAAACAAGGACAAGATCGAGGAGATATATTACAGCAAAAATAATGTATCGAAATAATACGGAGAAAAAATGGCGGCTTGCCATGGCAGTTTGCCATGCAGTTTGTAAAAATTTCTGAAAATTCGGGCGGATAATATCCGCCCCTACATAAAGCTGTGTGTTTTAGCGCATTTATCTTGTAGGGGCGGCTATCAGCCGCCCGTTTTTTTGTAAATTTATTAACGTTTTTATTTTCTTCCTGTTTTCTTTTCCGCCTTGACCTTGTACATATTTTCGTCTGCGGCGTTTATCATTGCGTCAATTGACATAAGCGCTTCGGAGTTAAGGCTCTTGTAACCGCAGCTGCAGCCTACCTTGTATTCCAGACCGCTGCTCTTGTTGTACTTGTCAAGATATTCGTCCACAGCAGCTATGCAGCTTTCGGGGGATATGCTGTCCTTTCCGCCGCAGATAACGCAGAATTCATCGCCGCCCGTTCTTACGCATATGCTTCCCTTGGGCATTGCCGCTTCAATTGCCTTTGCCGTTTGCAGGATAGCGTTATCGCCGCCCTCGTGTCCGAATTTATCGTTGATAGGTTTAAGATTGTCTATATCGGCGCAGAAAATGGTTACCTCTCCGCCGTTTTTCTTTACCTTGTCAATAATGTTATAACCAAGCTGTTTCATTCCGCGCCTGTTGTAAAGCCCCGTCAGAGGGTCTCTTATGTAAAGATTCTGAAGCTCGTCCACAACATATTCAAGCTCCCTGTTCATATAAAAGGAACCTGCGTTGTTGGAAATGTTCATAAGCCAGGTCTCAAACAGATTGCCGTTGCCCTTTATGCAGGAGGGTTCGTATGCAAGGTAACCGAGAAAGCTGTCCTTGAAATATATGGGAGAAAATGCGTACATAACAGCCTTTTCGCCGTCAAGGAAGCCTTCGGGGATAAGCTCCTTTGTGGAAAATTCCGTTCCCACAGGTACGCTGTGACCGAATTCAAGCATGGATACCATTTTTTCCGAAAGACCCGTATACTCCGCCTTCGGATTAAAGTCGTCAAAGCATATCGCACCCTGTTCAATGTTGGAGCATATGCAGATGTAGAGCTTTTTCAGCTTGAAAAATTCTGCTATTTTCTTGGTCTCGGCATAAAGCTCCGCCGAGGTCTCCGCACAGGAAAATTTAGTGTTCATTTCGAGAACGTAGGAGTTGAACTCTTTAAACCTGTCCTGTACGCTGTAAACGGAATTATAGAAGTTGATATTTTTCTTTTCCGATGTACAGCCGCAGGAGCCGTTTCGGATAAGCACCGAATCCACGCTGACAAATTCCGGTGTTTCCTTTCCGTTCCATATATCGTTAAGAATATCAACTGCAGCAACGCCGGATTCCTGAAAGCCTCTTCTTACGGAGGTAAGAGGAGGATCGTAAAATTCGCAGTCCTTCAGGCCGTCAAAGCCTGTTACCGCTATGTCCTCGGGAACTCTCAGCCCTTTTTCTTTTATTGCGTCCATACAGAAAAATGCCATAGTGTCGCTGGCGCAGACGATAGCCTGAGGCAGCTCGGGCGCTTCAAGGAATTTTTCCGTACATTCAATTGATTTCTTCCAGAATTCGCCGTATGCGATGCGTTCTTCCTCAATGGGGATATTGTACTCGGAAAGAACTTTTTTATATGCAGCAAGCCGCTCCTCTGTCTGCAAATTTCCGGGAAAACCGCCGATAAAATTTATCCTTGTATAGCCGTGATCCTTAACAAGATGACGTACCACGAACTCCATAGCCTTTTTATCGCTCAGAAGAACGTTTCTGAACAGCTTATGTTCGGAATCGTTTACATTAACAATGGGAATACTGTGCTGTTCAGCTCTTTGGGAAACATTGGCAATAACACTTTCTTCTATCATAGAATCGCCGAGGATGATTATTCCGTCGACGAGATCGTAATTGATGAGGTTATATATTTCCTCTTCGCCTCTTGCGGCGCTTTCCGGAAGAGTTCTTGTGGAATTGATCTCCGGGCGTCTCATAAGATTCGCAAATACAAGAAGATTAACGTCAAGTTCGGTACAGCGCATATAAATTCCGTTTACAACACGGCTTTCATATTCCCAGTCATAGCCTGTTACGCATACTGCAACGGTTTTGCGCTTCATTGCTCATTCCTCCTTTTCAAACAGAAAATATCTTTTCCAAATAATGTTTGCTTATCCTATATTCAATATTATTATAACACAAAAGATCATACTCTGCAACGCCCGAAATAAACATTCCGCATATTGAAATGTAAAAATTGGAGTTCGTTTTTAGTTACTTTTAACCATAAAAATTGCTTTTTAGACAATGTATTAATATATTGTGACATAATACTGCTCGAAAGTACGGCTTCTTTGGTTTTGTCCGCATTGGCATTTGTCCTTCTCAGAAATACAGCAGTATTCCACAAAAGGACAAAATATTAGACGATATTTTTGTTCCATATATCAATTGATTATCGGGAAGTTTTTTTATATAATAGTATATGTATCATTATCAATAAGGAGATCTATGCTATGAGCAATATTAAAGTAGTTAAATTCGGCGGCAGCTCCCTTGCGGACGCAAAGCAGTTCAGAAAGGTTGCCGCTATAATAAAATCCGACCCCGACAGACGCTTTGTTGTCGCTTCCGCTCCCGGAAAGCGCTTCTCCGACGACATCAAGATAACGGATATGCTTTACTCCTGCTACGAAAAGGCTGCAAAGGGCGAGGATTTCAGCAAGGCTTTCGACGCTATCGAGGAACGCTACGATTCTATCATCAGCGAGCTTGGCGTTGACATTTCCCTTGAAGCGGAATATGCAAACATCAAGAACGCTTTTGCACACAGAGCAGGACGTGACTTTGCAGCAAGCCGCGGAGAGTACCTTAACAGCCGTGTTCTTGCGGCTTATCTCGGCTACGAATTCGTTGACCCTGCAGGCTTTATAAAGTTCGGTGAGGACGGCGTGTTTGACCTTGACACTACGCTTTCGCTACTTGCACCTAAGCTTAAATCCCTTGAAAACGCCGTTATCCCCGGATTCTACGGTTCAATGCCCAACGATACGATCAAGACCTTCTCCAGAGGCGGCTCCGATGTTACGGGTTCTATCGTTGCAAGCGCCGTTGACGCAGAGATCTATGAAAACTGGACGGACGTCTCGGGCTTCCTTATCTGCGACCCCAGAATAGTTGAAGACCCCCACCCCATTACTACCATTACTTATAAGGAACTGAGAGAGCTTGCATATATGGGCGCTACCGTTCTTCACGAGGACGCTATCTTCCCTGTAAGAGCCGCAGGCATCCCCATCAACATCAAGAACACCAACCACCCCGAGGACAGAGGAACAATGATCGTTTCCGAATCCGCAGATATAAGCAAGTACGTTATCACGGGTATCGCAGGCAAAAAGGGCTTCTCCGTAATCAATATCGAAAAGGATATGATGAACAGCGAACTGGGCTTCTGCCGCAACGTTCTGAGAGCCCTTGAAAAGAACGGCATCAGCCTTGAACATATGCCCTCAGGCATCGACACCATGAGCGTTCTCGTAAGCACAGACAGCCTCAGAGATAAGGAAAAGGCTGTACTTGACGAGATAACCTACCGTGTTCACCCCGACCATATGGAAATAGAAAACAACCTTGCGCTTATTGCTATCGTGGGCAGAGGAATGAGAAAGGCGAGAGGTACTGCAGGCAAGATCTTCTCTGCGCTTGCAGAAGCGAAGGTGAATGTAAAGATGATCGATCAGGGTTCTTCCGAGCTTAACGTTATCGTAGGCGTGAACGAGGAGGACTTCGAGGACGCAGTAAAGGCATTGTACCATGCTTTTGTTACCGATTGATCTGTTTCTTAATTGGGACTATTACACGTTAATTATTTTATAATAAAAACGGGCGGCTGATAGCCGCCCCTACAATATCGACCTGTTAAAAAGCATGGTTTTATGTAGGGGCGGATATTATCCGCCCGTAATTTTTAATTAATGTGCAGCAGCCCCGTTTTTATTGATAATTCAGTGATTTTACCGATTCCTTGAACAGTATCCTGCCCTTGACCTGCACCATGCCGATATGCGCAGAGGGGGTCCTTATCTTTGTGAGCAGCGATTCCACCGCAACAGACGCCATCTGCGCTGTATTGACTTCGATCGTTGTTATTTCGGGTACACTTATGCTGCTGTAAACCGAATTATCGAAGCCTGTTACCGAAATGTCCTCAGGCACCTTATATCCGCTTTCCTTCAGCACGGATATAAGCTTACACGCCGTTTCATCGCAGTTGCAGACAAAGGCAGTGGGCATGATTATGGGCAGCTCCAGGGGAATGAATCTTCCCGTGTCGGTGTCACGGTCGCTGATTATATAGTAGTCTTTAAGAGGCATTTTATGCTCGATAAGGGATTTTGCGTATCCGAGGTAACGATCCTGGATACTGCTGGTGGTGTAAATATTGCCAACAAAGGCTATATTTTTGTGTCCGTTGCGGATAAGATAGTTGGTCATTTCATAGGTGCCGTAAAAGCTGTCGGAAATAACGCAGCAGTCGGCTGTAAATTCGTTGTAGAAATCAAGGAACACAACGGGTATCTTAGCGTCAATAACAGCGCTGGTGTATTCGTCGGAGACCTGACCGAGAATGATTATGCCGTCCACTCTGCGGTGAAAAAACAGGTCGGGCAGGATAACGTTCTCTTCGTTTTTGGCGGTCAGCGTGTGAAAAACGGCGTAATTATTGTGCTGCTGAAGTACCTTTGAAATGATATGTATAAATTTGAAGTAAAAGGAATTGTCCGAAATGTATCTTTCAGCAACGATTATTCCTATGTTTCCGCTGAAAGCGTCCTTTTTGCTGGCGCCCGAGCCTGCCTGATAGCCCATTTCTTCGGCGGTGCGTCTTATTTTGCTTCTCAGCTCTGCGCTGACTCCGCTTTTGCCGGAAAGTCCTTTTGAAACAGCTACGACACTTATCCCGAGTTTTTCGGCAATATCTCGCATGGTCACATTTTTGCTCATAATACCCTCCCTGAAGTCTTTTAGAGAAAATAATGGTCCGATGCGGAGCAAAGCAAAAAAGCTGCTTCGCATGAATTAATTTTCCCGATAGCTTATACAAATAACCAATAAAACTGTAGACAAAAAATCTTCGCATAATCCATATATGCAAGATTATGCTCGATTTTTTGTACAGTTTTTAATTGGTTATTAGTATTATGTCGTTTCCTACATTATATTGTATCATAAAAGTAATAAAACTGCAATATGTTAAAAAGATTAATTTTTGGATAACACGGTTAACAAAATCAGTGGTAATCGTTTTTATTAACTGTATTATCAACTTAATTTAACTTAATGATTATAAAAATTTATTCTATAAATTATGAATAAATATAGCTTATACGATTTCGTAATTTTCAAAATAATGCGGAAAACGATTTCCAAACTGATTTTTTAGTGTACATTTTGCACAATAATCAGTAACTTTTGAAAAAATGATAGTAAAAATACATTAAATTAACAGCGGTTTATTGTTCAATTTGCCTCTTGCCGTTTTTGTTGTTGACAAGTTGCTATTTAATGATATAATTACAATCACAGCAAACACATTTTAATTTATCCATTTAATTGGGAGGTTAATATTTATGGAGAACAGAATTAAAAAAATAGCTGCTGCTTGTACAGCAGTTATCATGGCAGGTACTTTATTTACTGCCTGCGGCGGTTCAACTGCCGACAGCGGTGACACAACAACAAAGGCTGCTGACACAACAAAGGCAGCTGACGCAGGCAATGCAGATGCAAGCAATGCAGACGCAGGCTCCGCAGACGCAGCAGGCGGACTTTCCGGCACTATCAAGGTGCTTCACCACCGTACAGACCGTGACCAGGACGGCACAATGGCAAAGCTGACAGAAGGCTTCAACGCTCTTTATCCCGATGTTACAGTTGAGTACCAGTCCTTCACAAACTATGCCGATGATATTGCAACTCTTATGCAGTCCGATAACTACGGCGATGTAGTTATGACACCTCAGGCTCTTAAGCAGGCTGATTTCCCCAGCTTCTTTGAATCCTTCGGTTCTTACGACGAGCTTTCTCAGAAGTACTACTGGCTTGAAAACTACAGCGTTGACGGTCAGGTCTATGCACTTCCTACAGGCGGTACAGCTTCCGGTATCCTTTATAACAAGAAGGTATGGGCTGACGCAGGCATCACAGAGCTCCCCAAGACAACAGACGAGTTCCTCAGCTGCCTTAAGCAGATCGGTGAAAATACAGACGCTATCCCTTACTATACAAACTACGCTGCAAGCTGGTGCATCACTCAGTGGCAGTCCCTCGTAGTAGGCGCTTCCGGCGATCCCGACTACAACACCAAGCTCCTCACCGAAAAGAACGACCTCTTCTCCGCAGGCAGCCCCTATGACGCTGTTTACGGCACACTCTTCAAGATCTACGCCGATCCTTCTCTCCATGAAGAAGATCCTTCCACAACAGACTGGGAAGGCTGTAAGCCCGCATTCGCACAGGGCAAGATCGCTACAATGGTTCTCGGTTCCTGGGCTATCTCCCAGTTCCAGGAAGCTGCTGTAAACGCAGGCTGCGACCCTGCTGATGTTGGATATATGCCTTTCCCCAACAGCATTGACGGCAAGATCTACTCCGTATCCAGCAACGACTACATGATGAGCGTAAACAAGAATTCCGCTAACATGGACGCTGCAAAGGCTTATGCAGTATGGTTCTGCACAGATTCCGGCTTTGCTCAGAACGAAGGCGAGATCTCCGGTCTTAAGGGCGCTCCCATGCCTGAGACACTTTCCTCCTTCGATGAACTGGGCGTACAGCTCTTCGTTGAAAATCCTACTCCCGAAGAACTCATCGGCAAGTATGACGAGATCGCTAAGGCTTCTGAAGTTGATCCTTGGGGCGACGCTTCCACAAACTTCAAGTTCAGAATGGCTGAAGCTGCATTCAAGGGCGAAGGCGAAGATTCCTACAACGCTATCTGCGCTGATGTAAACAAGGCTTGGGCTGATTCCAGAGATTCTATCCTCGGCTAAGTTACGGCAGCAAACATTCCAATGTTTTAACGGCATTTCAGATGCATTTTCTCCTTAAATTTATATAATTTTCGTTCCCGGGAGCCTTTCGGGGGCTTCCGGGAGTGCGGAAATTATAAGTGCAGATCGTTTGTCTGCAAAGAAGCAAAAACGTTAATGGGCTGTAGCAGCTTGCTTTTGCTGTTTTGCAGACCGATAATCAAGTAAATGGGGGCAGTTTCTATGGCAAAAACCGAAACACGCCTGAAAAATTCCGGCGCATACACAGGAAAAAAGCTAAGCAGCCAGTATGTAAACAAGATGCTCACGGTTATCCTGTTTCTTCTTATTCCGACGGTGCTTTTATTTGTTTTTACATACATCCCGGCATTCAATATGTTCAAATACAGCTTGGAAGAACGTGACCAGTTCGGCGCAACGGTAAAATTTGTCGGTCTTCAGAACTATAAGACCATTTTTACCACTCCCGAATACTTTTCTACGTTCAAAAACAGCCTTTACTATCTGGTTGGTTCGTTTATACAGCTTGCTCTTGCACTTTTTCTTGCAACTATCCTCTGCTCCAAGATCAGAGCGAGCAACTTCTTTAAGGGAGTGCTTTTCTTCCCTTATATGATAAACACCGTTGCAGTTGCAGTAATCTTCCGCCGCTTTTTCCAGAGAGGCGACGGCGTTACCAATACCGACGGTACTCTTAACTCGATAATTACCCTTTTCGGCGGAGACCCCATAAAGTTCCTCTCCACCGAAGGTCTTGTAAATGTGTGCCTTGTGTTTGTTTCCATCTGGAGATACATAGGCTTTGACCTTGTAATGTTCATCGGCGCTATCCAGTCGGTATCTCCCGACATTTACGAAGCTGCCGACCTTGACGGCGCAAACCGCTGGCAGGTATTCAGATACATAATCGCACCCAGCATCCGTCCCATTATCCTTCTTCAGATGATCCTTGCAGTAAAAGGCGCTATCAGCGTTTACGAAATTCCTTATATCGTTACCGGTGGTAAGTTCGGTTCAAGCACATTCGTTATCCAGACCACCGAAACGGCGTTCAAGTTCCAAAAGGTGGGACTTGCCTCGGCAATGGCGGTAGTCCTGACGATAATTATTATAATCGTCACGGTCATCCAAAAGCTGGCGTTTAAGGAGGAAAAGTAAATGACAAATGTAAAAGAATATCCCGATACTGCAGGCAACACCAAAATAGTAAGCGGCATCTTTACTTTTCTGAAATATGCAGTTCTTGTTGTGGCGTGTCTTATAGTTCTGATACCCCTTGTGGTCGTATTTCTCGGTTCCTTGAAGAGCAACACCGAGTTCCTTTCATCAAATGTATTTGCTCTCCCCACAAAGATCGAATGGAGCAACTACAAGACCGCATTTATCGAAGGTCAGGTACTTGAAGGCTTCAAAAACACCATAATCATACTCCTGTTCTCCTGCGTGGGAACAATAATCACAGGCTCTATGACCGCATACGTTCTCCAGAGATTCAAGTCCACCTTCGGAACGGTAGTTAAAGCGGCATTCCTGCTTGCCACACTCTTCCCGAACATTTCAATGCAGGTTACGGTATACCGTATCGTAAACTCCTTCGGACTTGTAGGTTCAATGGCTGCGCCTATCATTCTTTACATAGGAACAGATATTATTTCTATCTACATCTTCATCCAGTTCCTTAACAACATTTCCTATTCCCTTGATGAAAGCGCAATTATTGACGGAGCAAACTACTTCACGGTATTCTTCAAGATAATCTTCCCTCTGCTTAAGCCTGCTATCGCTACTGTGCTTATAATAAAGATCGTAAGCATCTACAACGACTTCTACACTCCCCAGCTTTACATGGGCAAGACCAAGCCTGTTATTTCGACAGCTTTGTACAACTTTATCGGACCCTTCGGTGCAAAATGGGAGATCATTTTCGCCGGAATCGTAATTTGTATTATCCCGACGCTGATAATCTTTATCACGCTCCAGAAATACATTTATGCAGGACTTGTAAACGGTTCTGTTAAAGAGTGATACCCCCGGAAACTTTTGCAAACATACATCATCCGCCGTAAGCGTTCTCCCAACCCTGCTGTCGGGAGAACGCTTGCGGTATTTTTGTGACCCTGCCGCAGTTTACTGCATATATTGTATCAGGCGTTCCGTTTAAAGGAACGTTCGGAAAGGAACTGCATAAATGGGTATTATAACTTCAAATAAGGAACTCAGCACAGACAGTATCAGCTGCGGAGATTCCTTCAAAATAAAACTGTCCCTTACGGCTGAACCCGATATAACCGCTAATCCTGTGGATATTGTCCTTATTCTCGACCGTTCGGGAAGTATGGCAGGAAGTCCTCTTGCCAATCTGAAAAGCGGTGCAAGAAAGTTTATCGACATTATAGACGAATCCACCGACGGAGCAAAGGACGGCAATATCGGCGGAGGAAGCCGCATAGGTATTGTAAGCTTTGACGGCACGGCTTCGCAGGATACGCAGCTCATTACTTCCGTTGACGAACTGAAAGCAGCGGTGAATGCGCTTTCTTCGGGGGGCAGAACCAACCACGCAGACGCTTTTGAAAAGGCTGCGGCGCTTTTCGACCCCTTGTCGACGAATGAAAAGATAATGGTCATGTTCACAGACGGCGTGACTACTGTAGGCGGAAACCCCGATACAGCTGCGGCTTCTGCAAAGGCTATGGGCGCCGTTATCTACTGCATAGGTCTTTCGGGCAACGGCGGAGTAGACGAAAATGCGCTTAACGAATGGGCTTCCGACCCCGACTCGGCGTATGTTACCATTACTCCCGACGATGAAGAACTGGAAGCGCTTTTCGAGGAGCTTGCACAAAACATCTCAAAGCCCGGCGCTACCGATATTGTTATCACCGAAACGGTAAACCCCTGCTTTAAGATAACCTCCCTTTTCACTCCCACAAAGGGCAAGGCTGAGATAACGGGAAACACTACTCTGAAATGGGAAATAGACAAACTGGGCGTTCATTCCAGCGAGGGCGCCGCTCTTGAATTTGAAGTAAAGCATAACGGCGTATGCTCGGGAACTATAGAGGTGAACGAGTCCGTTGTTTATACCGATAAACAGGGCAACCATGTTGAATTCCCTTCGCCCGAAATTGAAGTTGACTGCGGCAGCGACGTTATCCCCGAAGCTTGTCCAACACCCGTGAACGTAACGGTTGACGGCTGCGAGGATTCTGTGGAATTTGACGCAGGAGAGCTTGGACTTGAATCCTTGGGATGTATCATAAAGCTTGATGTAACGCTGAAAAACGTGTGTCCTCACAAGCGTGTGGCGCTGGCTGTTATCCTCAGGGAGGTCGACCGCTATGACAACGAATACGACCGCGGACTGAAAACCGTAGTTGTTCCTGCCCATGACGGTCCTTCCTGCCGTGATGTAACGGTACGCTGCATTAAATTCGTAGCTCCCGAGGCTCTGGACGTTTCCGGCTCGGATGATTCGATATGCAACAAGCGCAGCTTCAAGGCAAGATTTATCGCTCACTATATCGACAACGATTTTGAGTGCTGCGACGTTGTTCTTTGACGGTATGAACTGTGCCCCCGGTACCATTGTACTTGGGGGTACATAGATTTTACGGAGGAAAATATGCACACCGAAAATTATATTACGGAATCTCTTGAACTGCATCTGTTTTTCGGACGGATAATGAAAGAGCATTCCCTGTTCCTTAAAGTGGGATTCACTCCGGTTACGCCGGAGCTTGCCGCAAGAGCGGAATTTTACAAAAACGAGTTTGAAAAGCTGCTAAGTGCGGCGGTATCTCTGGGGAACGGCATAATAAGCGAGCCTGCCCTTGATTCGGGGGAGTTTGTTACGGAATTTACCCTTACCGCCGAAAGGCAGACGGAAAAATTTACGGGTATCCGCATCAACAGCGGCATCACCGAAAGGGAGCTTCGTATGAAGGACGGCAGAATGAACGTCAGGTATCCCGACCGCTGCCGTATAAAGAGCCTGAACAGCAAAGCCCTCAGCCTTCTTGACGGCCTTATCTCGCTGAAAGAGGAAATACTGAGCAAGGTGCTGAGCTGCCGTATATTTACAATGAATTACCCCCTTCTTATTGAACATATACTGCGTGAAGCGAAGCTGTACAGAAAATATATCCGCCTTCTTGAAGAGGAGGGCACAATAGACGCCCGTTCCATGAAGGAAACGGAGTGCTTCTGGAACAGGATAATGATGGAGCACGCAATGTTTATACGGGGACTTCTTGACCCTGCGGAATCGGAGCTGATAAAGTCCGCCGAAATGTTTACGGAGGATTACGCAGCGCTGCTTCAAAGCTGCCGCAATGCGCAGAACAGGATGCTTACCGAAGAATCTATGGCGGAAACAAAGAAATTCAGGGACTTCAAGGCTGCAGGTGCGAAAGGGATAGAGGAATGCAAGATACGTTCCGTTATACTCCCTCTCCTTGCCGACCATGTTCTCAGAGAAGCAAACCACTTTATCAGGATACTTGAAAATCCGTAAAAAAAGCGCCGCCGTCCGTTTTGCACAGCGCAGAAACGTACGGCGGCGTTATTTATACTTTTACTTTCACGGCTTTGGAATATTCTCCGGCGGTGTAACCCTTATCCGTCCTGCCGACAGCGCAGACGATAAATTTATAATTGCCCTTTTCAAGGTTTTTCAGCGTGTATGACGTACTTTTTACAGCTTTGACCTTTACATACTTTCCTGTTTCTGCGTTGTACTGATAAATTCTGTAATAATACGCTCCGTCTACGGCGTTCCATTTTAAGGTTATGCTGTCTGAACCGCTTTTTGCGGAAACGGAGGGTGCAGGGAGCTTCTCGGAAGCTGTTTCCGCTTTCTTTCCCGAATTTTCCGTAAGAGCCTTAACGATCTCCGAATGGGTTACAGTACATTTGCTGCGGTCAAAAAGCGCCATTTCTCCCGTATCCCACCAGAAGCATTTTATCCTGTATTTTGCGGCGCTTTTTACAAAGTATTCTGCGTAAAGCGTCCTTGAGCTGTCATTGTCCTTGAACTCTGCTCCGAATTCGCCTACTACTATGGGCGCGCCCTGTTTCTTTGAAAAATCTCCCAGCCGCTGAAACAGCTTGTCGAAATAGGCTTTTTCGGAAGCCGTTCCCCATTTGTCGGTCATAGTCGTCCATGTGGCGTTTGAAGAGGTAAAGCCTGCCGGGTCGTAGTTGTGCACCTGAATGATGAGGTGGTCTGCGGCGGTATCCTTCGGCAGCTTGAATCCGTTAAGCACCCCTGCGGAGCAGTCTGCCGAATAGACCTGCACCATAAGATTGCGGCTTGCATTATTTCCGCCTGTTTTTCTGACAGTATCAACAAAAAGCTGATTAAAGCTGTTGACCGCATCATATGCGTCCTTGGCTCTTGGTTCTCCCCAGCTGTTTTGGCTGTCAAGCATTTCGTTGAATCCCTCAAATATCAGCTTTTCACCGTAATTTTTGAAACGCAGCGCAATATTTTTCCACAGCCCCGAAAACTTCTTCGAATTGTTTTTGAAACATTCCGAGGAGGCTTCAAGCCAGCCGTCTGCGCCTGCGTCGTGGTGGACGTTGAGAACGCAGTATATATCCTGCGAAATAACGTAATCCACCGTTTCCTGAACACGGTCAAGCCATTCCTTGTCAATATTGCCCTTGCTGTCGATATGCTCCGCCCAGGTAACGGGTACACGCACAGCGTTAAAGCCTGCTTTTTTTACTGCGGCAATAAGCTCTTTTTTTGTAACGGGATTGCCCCATGCGGTTTCGTAGCTTGAAGGCTTGCCGTCGGTGTAAAGACCTATCCATTCGCCGCAGCTGTCAAAAGTATTGCCGAGATTCCAGCCTGCGTTTATTGACCCGACCGCTTTTTCTGCTGTTTCAAAGGAAGCTGCCGCTCCTGCAGGGATAGTGCCAAAGCCTGCAAGCATTGCTGCACTTACTATTATGGCGGCGGCTTTTTTCCAAAAACTGATACGCTTCATATTTTCCTCCGCACCTTATTTTTCATCGGAATAATCAAGAGTAAAGCCGTCAAAAGCAGCGGTGTTTTTGCCCACAGCATAAAGTCCTATAACAACACCCGTAAAGCCGCCGGAGACCTCGCTTGTGAGATATTTTGTCTGACCGCAGCCAAGGTGGGTGTCTCCAACATAGAAGTTGTAGAAAAGATTGTCGGCGGTTATCCTCAGCTTTGCGCTGCCCGAAGCAACAGGCACGGCGGTCTGAATGTGCTTTATGCCGCCGATATTCAGCTTCAGCACAGCTTCAAAGCCGCTGTCCGTCCTGCGCAGAGCAGCTTCATAATGCTCCTCCTCGCACATATAAAGGGTAACGCCTGCCTCGTCCTTATCAATGGAAAGGTTTACCGAAAGGTCAAACCTGAAATCCCTCTGGCGTATGCCGATGAATGTGGGAGAATCCGTATCATCAAGGGTAATGTCCGTTCCGTGCAGAACAGCCTTGCTTTCCGAAAGCTCATAGTTTTCAAGGCTTGGGTGACGAAGATAACACCAGTCAACGTTCCAGTCGGTGTTTTCAAAGGTATAGCTTTTCATCGGAGCCTGCGCAAAATCACCTTCAAGCTCATAGCTTTCGTCACAGGTGCCGTTCCTGCCTGCGGTGAACCAGCCGTCACCGTCAAACTGTGCAGGGATAAGGAAAACCTCACGTCCCAAATTATGATAAGGCATCCACATATGTATCTGACGGAAGCCAAGACAAAGAATGTGCCAGTTGCCGTTATAATCCTCGATAAGGTCGCCGTGACCTATGCCCTGAATGATAAAGGGCGCTTTGTTGCGGTTTGTCAGTACGGGATTGTGGGGATAATTTTCAAAAGATCCCCAGACCGACTTTGAACGTGCGTAGGTTATCATATGACCGTATTCCGTGCCGCCCTCGGCTGCCATAAGGTAGTAGTAACCGCCTATTTTGTACAGATGAGGACTTTCAAGGTAACGTCCGCCCGAGCCTTGCCATATACACTTGCTTGCAGACAGCTTTTCGCCCGTTTCAACGTTTATTTCGCACTGAACAACTCCGCCCACGCCGTTGTCGTCGCTGCCGTTGCTCATAAAATACGTTCTGCCGTCCTCAAAGTAAAGAGAAGGGTCGATTCCGCCCTGGTCGACTGTGATAGGCTCCGACCATTCGCCGTAAATATCATCGGTGTAAACGTAGAAATTTTCGTGGGTGGTGTCGTTTGTTGTTACCATGTAAAAACGTCCGTTGTTGTAACGGATAGTGGGAGCAAAAACGCCGCCCGAGCTGTTTATTTTGTCAAGCATTACCTGACTTTTACGGGTCAGAACGTGTCCTATCTGCTTCCAGTTGATTAAATCGCAGCTTTCAAAAAGGGGAACGCCGGGGAAGTACTGGAAAGAACTGCAGACCATATAGTATTTGCCGTTTGCTTTGCATACGCTGGGGTCGGGGTAAAAGCCCTTGACTACGGGGTTTGTGTAAATCATAAAATTCTCCTTAAAAATTAATTACAGCTAAGAGTGCCGTTCTTATATGTAAGATGACAGGTCATAGCTTTAAGCCGCTTGTAATCGCCGCTTTCGATTGCTTTAACCGCTGTTTCAAAGGATTTTTTCATATACCGTGCATTTTTTATATCATCGTGGTTGCCCCATTCGGTATCGATCACCGAACCGAATTCGCCGATAGCATTCTTTTTGATAAAGCTGTCAAATTCGTCGGGAAGTCCGACAATGTTTCCGCCGCTGTCGATCGACAGGTCAAAAACGGAAACCGTTCCGCCTGCTTCTTTTAAATATCGTTCCGCCGACTGCAAAAAAGCAAGTGCAAAGCCGCCTTTTTCTGCAAAACCGTCTACCCGTTTATGATATAAGGTCTGAAAACCCCGTGCGGAGCCGTAAAGCTTATCTTCAATTAATCTTAAATCAGCTTCGCTAATATTTCCGCTTAATTTCAGTTCATCGCCCCATACCTCAAATTTCAGCTCGTCAGTATCGGAAAGAGTGAGTCCGGCTTCGGAAACAGCATCGGAAATTTTCTTTTTTAAAAGATTTTCCGTTCTTGTGACATTCGCTTCTTCAATAATTTTAGAACCCTCACGCATATTAGGAAATGCACTCATAACGGTTCTTTCCCAACCCTCAAGCTGTTCTCCGCTGCGGAATTTCTCCAAAGCAGCCTCTCTGTCCGAAATCACTTCGGGTGAATTGTAAAGTCTCGGAGGCATACGGTATTCGGGGTTTGTGCGCCACTCCCTTTCTGCAATCGAAGCGTTGCTGCCCTTTAATGCCTGCCTGTACTCGATTTTCATATCATAGTCGCAAAGGCGGTAACCGTGCTTATCATAGTAATAATTGCAGTAATCCTCATAGCTTACGCCAGTCAATGGCTCACCGCTGTTTTCTACCGACTCTATGTGAGAATTAAGCATATCTCTTTTTGCACGCCACGAAAGCTGAAACGTATCACGATCAGTACATTCATTCCTTTGGCAAAGATCACTTTTCTTGTTGTCGGAAACCCTATTCAACCACCATCTGATGAAACATTCATTGCTTATTTTCATAGTCAGTCACCTACTCAAATAAATATCGTTTTTTCGTCAATTGTACAGCATACCTATTTAAAATAATAATTCTAAAAGGTAAAAAAACAATACTTTTTGTTATTTTTCTGCCTTTTGCACAGATTCTGTCATTAAAATCAGTTCATCCTAACCAAAGTAATATGGCAAGTGTGTTTTTCAACATCCATAGTATAATTGAAACAGAGTATCGATACGGCGAAATTCTGTTTCTCCTTATCTTTGTCCGTAATAAGCGTTTGCGCCGTGCTTGCGGAGGTAATGCTTGTCAAGAAGCGTCTGCGGCATACGTCCTGCGTCGGGGTTTATCTCCATAGCGTGATAATTCATAAACGCAATTTCTTCAAGCACCACCGCATTGTGAACAGCCTCCGCCGCATCCTTGCCCCACGCAAAAGGTCCGTGGTTTTTTACAAGCACCGCAGGTATTGTCATAGGGTCAACGCCCTTAAACGCTTCGATTATGACAGTTCCCGTTTCCTTTTCGTATTCGCCGCCTATTTCTTCGGGGGTCATTGCCCTTGTGCAGGGTATCTCGCCGTAAAAATAGTCGCCCTGTGTTGTTCCCATAGGGATAATGCCCTTTCCTGCCTGCGCAAAGGAGGTCGCCCAACGGCTGTGGGTGTGAACTATTCCGCCGATGTTTTCAAAGGTGCGGTACAGTTCAAGATGTGTGGGTGTATCGCTTGAAGGCTTGTATCTGCCCTCTGCCACCTTGCCCGTTGCAAGCTCCACAACCACCATATCATCGGCTGTCATACCCTCATATTCAACGCCCGAGGGCTTGATAACTACCATTCCCGATTCCCTGTCAATTGCCGAAACGTTGCCCCAAGTAAATGTAACAAGGTTATATTTCGGCAGCATAAGATTTGCTTTAAGAACTTCCTGCTTCAGATTTTCAAGCATTTATCTCACCTCTCGCAGTAATTTTTCTGCGCCAAGAGCGCTCTTGTATCGTTTCATATATTCGTTGAAGCCACTTCTGCCCTTTTCTTCGGGAGCAACGGTCAGCTTCTCCATTCCCGAAAAGACCTCGCTGTCAAGCCAGTCCGAAAGAGTTTTTCCGCTGCCCTTTATCATATACGCCGCAAGAAGTGCCATTCCCCACGCTCCGCCTTCGCCTGCGGTATCCATAACTGAAACGGGAGTGTCAAGTGCGTCCGCAAGTATCTGCTGGGCAGCACCCTTGACCTTGAAAAGTCCGCCGTGACCCGTGAACTGCTCCGCTTTGACCTTTTCCTTGTCAAAAAGAATGTCCATTCCCATTTTAAGCGCAGCAAATGCCGAATAGATCTGCGCACGGAAAAAGTTTGCAAGGTCCATTTTACCGCCCGGCATACGGAAGTACATAGGTCTGCCTTCGTCAACGCCTGCCACGGGTTCTCCCGAAAGGAAGTTAAACGCCGTAACTCCGCCGCAGTCTGCGCTGCCCGTCATTGCATTTTTGTACAGCGTTTCGTATAACGCCGACTTGTCAAGCTTATTGCCCGTAAGCTCCGCAAATTCGCCGAACATTTTTACCCAAACGTCCAATTCCGAGCAGCAGTTGTTGCAGTGTACCATTGCCACGGGCGCACCGTTGGGGGTCGTTACCATATCGATTTCGGGGTAAGCCGCAGAAGGATTTTTGTCAAGTACAAGCATTGAGAAAATGGAAGTTCCTGCGGAAACGTTGCCCGTGCCGATGCGTACAGCATTTGCAGCAGCCATTCCCGTTCCTGCGTCACCCTCGGGTGGACAAAGGGGAACTCCCGGCTGAAATGTTCCCGTTGGGTCAAGAAATCCTGCGCCTTTTGCCGTGAGAACTGCGCCCTTTTCACCTGCAAGCCTTATGGGAGGGAGAACGTCGGCAAGTTTTTTATCAAAGCCGTGAGCCGACAGCTTGTCTTCCGTAATATGAAGATATTTTTCGTTGTAACTGCCATTTTCAACGGGGAAAATGCCCGAAGCCTCGCCTATGCCAACGGCTCTGTCCCCTGTGAGCAGGTAATTTATGTAGCCTGCAAGGGTGGTGATGTGCATTATTTCGGGAACGTGAGGCTCCTTGTTCAGCACCGCCTGATAAAGATGCGAAATGCTCCACCTTTGCGGAATGTTGAAGCCGAGAGCAGCCGTCAGATCGTCCGCCGCCTGCTTTGTGGTGGTATTTCTCCAGGTGCGGAAGGGTACAAGCAGCCTGTCGTCCTTGTCAAACGCCATATAGCCGTGCATCATTGCGGAAATTCCCATTGCGCCAACGGTTGTAAGGGGAACGCCGTACCTGTTCTTAACGTCTGCGGCAAGGCTCGCAAAGCAGCTTCTTATCCCATTGTGAATATCATCAAGAGAGTAGGTCCAGTACCCGTTTTCAAGGCGGTTTTCCCATTCGTGGCTGCCCGATGCAAGGGGAGAGTAGTTCTCATCAATAAGCACCGCCTTTATCCTCGTTGAGCCAAGCTCTATTCCAAGATATGTTTTATCAAGCGCAAGCATATGTTACCTCCTGATCTTCGCCATTGTATCAAGCATTTCAAGCTGCTGTTCAAAGGCGCAAAGCTCCGTTTTTCCGTCAATAACAACAAGCTCCGTGTCCGTCATTTTTGCGAACAGGCGTATGTCCTCGGCGGTAAGTGCCGTTGAAACTACCGCATGGTGCGCTCCGCCTGCGTATATCCACGCTGCCGAGCCTGTGGCAAAATCCGGCTTCAGCTTCCACATCACTCTTGCAACGGGCAGCTTCGGCATAGCTTCGGGCTGCTTTACAAGGGTAATTTCTGCGCAGACAAGACGGAAACGGTCGCCCATATCTATCATGGAAACCGCAATGCCCTCACCCGTTATTCCCTCGAAAACAAGCCGTGCAGGGTCGGACTTTCCGCCGATGCCGAGAGGGTGTACCTCTATCTTAGGCTGCTCCGCCGCAAACACGGGGGAGACCTCCAGCATATGGGAAGCAAGCTCCGTTTCGTTTCCCTCGGGCAGGTCGTATGTATAGTCCTCAAGGAAGCCCGTTGCACCCGTTCTGCCCTCTGCCATTTTGCAGAGTACAGCGGCAAGTGCGGCGGTCTTGTAATCCCCCTCGGGTCCGAAGCCCACGCCCTTTGCCATAAGGTTCTGAACGGCAAGTCCGGGCAGCTGTTCAAGTCCGTGAAGATCCTGGAAAGTGTCTGTAAATGCGGAAATGTTCTCCCGTGCAAGGAATTTTTCAAGAGCGGCTTCGTATTTTGCCTGTTCTCTTACGGCGGAAATGTTGTCCGTGTTCATTGCGTATTTTTCGGAGTATTCCGCCATTTTGGCGCCTATCTCTTCATCGGTAACGCCCGAAATAATGTCGCAAAGGTCGCCTATGCCGTAGTAATTAACGTTCCAGCCGTACTTTATCTCGCTTTCAACTCTGTCGCCGTCGGTAA
>JBJEQN010000070.1:0-11391 GCA_051881775.1 Oscillospiraceae bacterium
TTTTATACTAAACACCATTTAAAATTTAGAAAAAATCAAGCCGACAATCTTGCATATAGTGGATTTCGGCGCAGATTTTTTCCTGTATTTTATTGGTGTTTAGTATTACGCACAGAATCAGCGTTATTTCGCACACTCTCTGTAGGGGCGCACAGTGTGCGCCCGATTTGCTTATACAGCATATCAAGGTAAAACGGACATAATTCTGAATTCCGCATTAAATTTGTCGTGTCGCATAAAAATGCTCGTCGCTGCGCTCCTTACATTTTTATGCGAGGGTTACTTTGTTTTTACGGGATAGAAAGAGGCGCAATTCACATTGATTGTTTCCACAAGTTTTGTGTCATACGACACTTTACTCGATTCCACTCTTGATGTGAATTGCGTCTTTGTAACTTTTACTTTATCGTTTTTACTGTTACTTGGCTGTATGCCCTAATTTTAGGGGATTTCGCTCTCTGCGGAGAGCGACAATGGGCTCCTCGCCCCTTGACCCTCGCCAAAGGGACTAATCCCTTTGGAATCCCGTTATCGCTTCGCTGGCGGACGGGGGTTTGCTTATTCCTCTTCGCTGTCCTCTTCGTTATCGTCGTCCGGCACTTCTTCTTCGATTATGACCTCGCTCTTTTCTTCCGATTCGGCGGCTTTCATTTCCGCTTCAAGCTCTTCTGCTGAGGGTTCCTCTACTTTTGCCGTTTCTGCGCTTTCGTCATGCTCGGCTCTTGTAAATGATACGACCTTTACTCCTTCGCCGACTCTCATTACCTTTACGCCCGTTGCATATCTGCCCATTACTCTTATGTCGTTGGCTCTTATTCTGATAATTACGCCGTCGTTGGATATAAGGATTATATCGTCCGTATCGTCAACTACCTTGATTCCGCAGACATTGCCCTTTTCCTCCGAAACCTTATAGTTGAGCATTCCGTAACCGCCTCTGTTCTGTACACGGTATGCGTCAAGGTCTGTTCTTCTTCCGCTGCCCTTATCGGTAACGGTGAGAACAGTCGCTCCCTCTCTTACTCTTGCCATGGAAACTACCTCGTCGCCCTCACGGAGCTTTATTGCCTTTACGCCGTGTGCGGAACGGGACATTTTTCTTATCTGATTTTCGTCAATTCTGATTGCATAGCCGTTCTTTGTTGCAACAATGACCTGTGCGCTGCCGTCTGTCATTCTTACGCCGGCAATTTCGTCACCCTCGTCAAGACCTATTGCAATAAGTCCGTTCTTGCGGACGTTCTTGTATGCGTCAAGGGAAGTTCTCTTTATCTTGCCCTTTCTCGTTACCATAATGATATTCTTTCCGCTGTCAAAATCGGAGGTCTTTATCATTGCGGCTATCTTTTCGCCCTCGGAAAGGGGAAGAAGGTTTATTGCATTGGTACCTCTCGACTGCTTGGAGCCTTCGGGTATCTCAAAGCACTTCAGCTTGTACATTATACCCTTGTTGGAAATGAACAGAACATTGTCGTGGGAAGAAGAAATGAACATTTCCTGCACAAAGTCCTCTTCTCTCTGCTTCATTCCCGAAACGCCCTTGCCGCCTCTCTTCTGAGCCTTGTAGTCGCTTACGGGCTGGCGCTTGATGTAGCCTATATCGGTATAAGTTACAACGCAGTCCTCAACGGGGATAAGGTCCTCAATGTCAACTTCTCCCGTAACGGCTTCGATAGACGTTCTTCTGTCGTCGCCGTACTTGTTCTTGATAACTTCAAGCTCGTCGGAGATGATGTTCAGCACCTTCTGGTGGTCTGCAAGTATTTCTGTGTATTCCTTTATCTTTGCTTCAAGTCCTGCCAGTTCGTCCTCTATCTTCTGTCTTTCAAGACCTGTCAGCTGGATAATTCTCATCTGTGCAATGGAATCCGCCTGTATCTCGGTTATTCCGAAGCGTTCCATAAGCCTTGACTTTGCTTCCGCAGGGTCCTTGGAGGTACGGCATATCTCAACTACCTCGTCAATATTATCGGATGCAATTACCAAGCCTTCCAGTATATGCGCTCTTTCCTGTGCTTTTTTAAGGTCAAACTCCGTGCGGCGTCTTATAACGTCAACCTGGAAGTTGATATATTCCGTAAGTATCTGACGGAGAGTAAGCACCTTAGGCTCGCCGTTGACAAGTGCAAGCATTATAACGCCCACCGTGTCCTGAAGCTGGGTCAGGGCAAACAGCTTATTGAGCACAAGCTGGGGAACGGCATCCTTTTTCAGTTCGATAACGATTCTTACCTTGTGTTCCTTGTCCGATTCGTCACGGATATTGTGTATGCCGTCAATTCTCTTATCCTTGGCAAGAGCGGCAATGTTCTCGATAAGCCTTGCCTTGTTTACCATATAGGGAATCTCGGTAACGATAATGCAGTTTCTTCCGCCTATTTCCTCGATATTTGTTACGGAGCGGAGTATCAGCTTTCCTCTGCCCGTTGCATAAGCGGCTCTTATGCCTGCCTTGCCCATGATGATACCGCCTGTAGGGAAGTCGGGGCCTTTTATGAACTCCATTATCTCTTCAAGCTCTGCATCGGGGTGATGAACAAGATGCTGTATAGCGTTTATTGTTTCACGAAGATTGTGGGGCGGTATATTTGTCGCCATACCTACGGCAATACCCGTTGCGCCGTTAACAAGGATATTGGGGAAACGTGAGGGAAGTACCTCAGGCTCCTTATGGGTATCGTCATAGTTTGACTGGTAGGGGATAGTGTTCTTGTTTATATCCGCAAGCATTTCGCCGGATATTTTCGCCATTCTCGCTTCTGTATAACGGTAAGCAGCCGGAGGGTCGCCGTCCATTGAACCGAAGTTTCCGTGTCCGTCAATAAGGGGGTAACGGAGAGAGAAATCCTGCGCAAGACGTACAAGTGCGTCATAAACGGAAGCGTCTCCGTGGGGGTGGTACTTACCGAGAACTTCACCGACAGTATACGCACACTTTCTGTACGCCTTGTCGGAGGTGTTTCCGGCTTCGTTCATTGTATATATGATACGTCTGTGAACAGGCTTAAGTCCGTCTCTTACATCGGGCAGCGCTCTTGAAACGATAACGGACATTGCATACGCCATAAATGACGACTGCATTTCCTTGCCTATTTCCTGATGTATGACCTTTGCGTTTTCGTCGTTGTACAAATAAAACAACTCCTTTAATCAACCATTTTAAATCTTATTCCCATAACGGCAGCCAGCTTTTCTCTTGCTGCCTGCAGCTCGTCCTCTTTAAAAGCGGACTTGGGAACGATAAAAATATATTTCTTGCTTACGCAGATGATGAACATATCCTCTTTGTCGATTATTTCGACTGCTCCGTCAAGGTGAATGATAGTTGCAGGGGGTCCCTGATCTTCTGCATTTGCTTCTTCACCGTTTTCACCCTCGGAAACGGCTTCTTCATCAGCAGGAACGGTGTTTTCTTCCGCTTCTGCAGCTGTTTCTTCCTCAGGAACTTCCACAGTTGAAATTTTAATTGTGCGGTCGGTTATTTCTATCTCGTATTCCGTGCCCTCGATAGCGGAAAGACCGCTTTTCAGCTTTTTGCGGCTGCTTATAGGCTCGTTGATAAAGTAAATACCTGCGCATAAGCATATCATTATAAGAAAAACGGGCATCATACCCCCATCATCGGAGGAAATAAGCATCATTACCGAAGAAGCCAGCGCAAGAAGCACAAGCAACATTTTCAGCACAGTATTTTTTATAACATACTTTTTCTGATAGGTCTTGTAGCCTTCCATTACCGTTTCGGCGCTGCTTTTATACCTTCCTGTGGCAAGAAGCACGGGAGGTCTTGTTTCAAAGCTGTCGCCGCTTTCTTCTCCGAACATTTCTTTAAGAATTCCCATATTAAAACTCCAGAATTTAAATTATACGTCAAGATTTTCAACGTTCTTTGCGTTCTTTTCGATAAAATCACGTCTCGGAGCGACCTTATCGCCCATAAGAATGGTGAATATCTCGTCCGCCTTTATAGCGTCTTCCATTTCTATTTTAAGAATAGTTCTTGTTTCGGGGTTCATAGTGGTCTCCCAAAGCTGCTGAGGGTCCATCTCACCAAGACCTTTGTAACGCTGAACGTCTACCTTTGCGCCGTTTTCGCCTGCAAGCTCCTTGATATAAACATCTCTTTCCTCGTCGGAGAAGGCATAGCGCACCTGCTTTCCTCTCCAGACCTTGAAAAGGGGAGGCTGTGCAATATAAACGTTGCCGTTCTGAATAAGAGGTCTCATAAAACGGAAGAAGAAGGTCAGAAGCAGGGTTCTGATATGGCAGCCGTCCACGTCGGCATCCGCCATAATGATGACCTTTCCGTAACGCAGCTTTGTTATATCGAAATCCTCGCCGATAGAGGTTCCGAGAGCCGTTACTACAGGCATCAGCTTTTCATTTCCGTATACCTTATCTATTCTTGCCTTTTCAACGTTGAGCATCTTACCCCAAAGAGGAAGGATAGCCTGATAATGTCTGTCACGACCCTGCTTTGCGGAACCGCCTGCGGAATCTCCCTCGACGATATAAAGCTCGGTATAGGTGGTGTCCTTGTCGGAGCAGTCAGCCAGCTTGCCGGGGAGGGAAGCGGATTCCATTGCAGACTTTCTTCTTGCGGTTTCTCTTGCCTTCTTTGCGGCTTCTCTTGCCCTCTGAGCGGCAACGGATTTTTCAAAGATGTTGTGCGCAACCTCGGGGTTTTCCTCAAGGTAGCACATCAGCTTCTCATAGACCATATTTTCAACAAAGGGTCTTACCTCGGGATTGCCAAGTCTGCCCTTTGTCTGACCTTCAAACTCGCAGTTTGTCAGCTTTACGGAAACGATAGCGGTCAGACCCTCTCTTACGTCCTCGCCGATGAGCTTATCACCGTCCTTCATCAGGTTAAACTTCTTTCCGTAGTCGTTTATTACCTTTGTAAGAGCGTTCTTGAAGCCTGTTTCGTGGGAACCGCCGTCAATGGTGTGGATATTATTTGCAAAGGAAAGGATAACTTCGTTATAGGAATCGTTGTACTGCAAAGCGACCTCCGCAGTGGAATCGCCCTGTGTTCCGCTTACATATATAACGTTCTCAGAAAGAGGTTCAAGACCTCTTGTCTTGTGTATATGCTCAACGAATTCTCTTATGCCGCCTTCGTAATGGAGAGTTTCTTCCACAACGTTGTCGGGGTCTCTCAGGTCGGCAAAGACTATCTTTACGCCTGCATTAAGGAAAGCCTGTTCACGAAGTCTTTTCAGGAGAACTTCATAATCGTAGACAGTAGTTTCCTCAAATATCTGATCGTCAGCCTTGAATCTTACGGTAGTACCCGTTTCGGAGGTATCGCCGATTATCTTTATTTCTTCCTCATACTTTCCTCTTTCAAAGCGCTGGAAGTAAATATTCTTTCCGTCCTTAACGGTAAGTTCCAGCCATTCGGAAAGGGCGTTTACAACAGAAGCGCCGACGCCGTGAAGTCCGCCTGCGACTTTATATCCGCCGCCGCCGAACTTGCCGCCTGCGTGAAGAACGGTATAAACAACGGTCGCAGCGGAAATGCCCTCCTTGGGGTGTATGCCAACGGGGATTCCTCGTCCGTTGTCGGAAACCTCGATAACATTGCCCTCCAGTATCTTTACATCGATCTTTGTGCAGTAGCCTGCAAGAGCCTCGTCTATGGCGTTGTCCACTATCTCATATACAAGGTGGTGCAGTCCCTTGGGGCCCGTTGAACCGATGTACATACCGGGTCTTACTCTTACCGCTTCCAGTCCCTCAAGGACCTGTATCTGGTTTTCGTCATACTTCTGATCCTTGGGAACGTTCTGATTTTCTGCCATTTTTTATTTACCTCCATAAACCAAAGGTGGTTTTTCTGTAATTAAATGCTGCTTCCCTTTGTCTCCGCCCTTTTTCTCAGTGTAGCGGGGGAGATCTGGGATATATAAACGGTTTCCTTTCCGTTTTTGTCCGAGCATACTATAAATGACTTGGGCATTTCGTAGGAAACGTTGACAATGCGCTCATTTCTGTCCGGGTCGTTAAGGAATTCCTTTGTGTGCTTGCTGACGGAAGTGTTTTCTATATCGAAAATGCCGATAATGTTTCTTCCGCAAACAACCGTGTCTTCTCCTAAATGAAGATACATATTGTTAACCTCCTGCTTTCTTCTCCGAAACGCAGCCTTTTTTCACAAGGAACACCTTGCCGCCGGTCATTTCGGAAATAAATCTTTCATCGCAGCAGGTTATAAGCACCTGCATATTTTCTATTGAGTTCAGTATGAACCTCTGCCTGCCAAGGTCAAGCTCAGACATAACATCGTCAAGGAGCATAACGGGGTATTCTCCCTTTTCCGATTTCAGTATCTCCGCCTGAGCCAGCTTCATAACAATAGCTATGGAGCGTGACTGCCCCTGTGAACCAAGATACCTTGCAGGCTGACCGTCAATTTCGGCAATAACATCGTCACGGTGAACTCCCACCGTTGTGAAGCCTGCCCTTATATCATCGTCAAGGCTTTTTTTCAGCGTATTTTCGTAAATTTCCGTAAGCTCTCCTTCATAGTCATTTTTATCGTTAAGCTCACGAAAAACAGTTGACTGATAGTATAATTCAAGTTGTTCTTTACCTGATGCAATAGTATTATATAAACTTTTTGTATATAAATTAAGTTTATTACAGTAGGTATTTCTTAAAACCGATATATACGCCCCTGCTTTTGCAAGCTGTTTGTCCCAAATTTCAAGGGAGCTTATGTCTCCGCCGCTTCTGCCGTAGTTTTTCAGCAGGGCGTTGCGCTGAGATAAAACATTGTTGTAGGTATTAAGGGCGCTGACGTAGGAGCCTTTTATCTGTGAGATAGCAAGGTCTGTGAAATTACGCCTGTTGTCGGGAGAACCCTTTGAAAGATCAAGATCATCGGGGGTAAAGACCACACACTTGAAGCTGCCGAACAGCTTTGACATAAGGGGCAGCTTAACTCCGTTGAGAGTAACCAGCTTTTCCTTTATTCTCCCTTTTTTTGCGGCAAATCGTATCTCCTGAGAGCGGAAGGAATCGGTGAACTTCATTCTTACATCGGCAAAATCCTTTTCAAACCCGATGAATTCCTTTTCTCTTGAACCTCTGAAGGAACGGCAGCCCGAACAGAGCCACACCGCTTCAATAAGGTTTGTTTTTCCCTGTGCGTTGTCTCCGCAAAAGATGTTCATTCTTTCATCAAGGGTAATATTTACGCCCGAAAGGTTTTTGTAACCGTCGGCATAGACCTCGTTTATGACCAAAATATTTACTCCTTGTATAAAATAAAATAGTTTATACTAAAATAAGGGTTATTCAACGGTAATATCCGTGCCGTTAAAGTTTACAACGTCACCGGGGCGAACTTTTTTGCCCCTCATAGTGCAGACCTCGCCGTTGAATTTAACCTTGCCCGAAGCGATAAAGTCCTTTGCCTCCGAGCCGATAGCCACCGCTCCCGAAAATTTCAGAAGCTGATCCAGCTTTATATATTCTGTGGTAATTTTAACTTTTGTATCCATATTTTACCTCTTATTCTGTTTTAAGGCGCACGGGAAGAACAAGGAAGGTGTAAGAGTCGCCTTCCATAGGCAGTATCTTCATAGGGGAAAGTCCGCCGTTGAGAAGCAGCCTTACCTTGTCGGACTCTGCAGCTTTAAGAGCGTCAAGGAGATAGCGGCAGTTGAAGCCTATTTCTACCATAGGACCTGTCAGGTCTATGTCAAACTCGTCGGACAGCTTGCCCATTGCGGTGCTGCAGGAGATCTTGACCTGTCCGTTGTTGAAAATGCACTTTACGGGAGCCTTGTTCTTGTCGTTGATAAGAAGCATACAGCGTTCAAGGCTGCTGATAAGATCCTTTGTGTTAAGGATGATCTCGGTTGAATGGTTTGCAGGGATAGAGCCCTTGTAGTTGTGGAACTCGCCTTCAAGAAGCCTTGAAATTACCATATAGCCGGAAATTTCAAAGGTTATGTGCTTTTTGGAAACGTGTACCGTTACTGTTGATTCATCTTCGTCTTTAAGCAGCTTGGAAACCTCCGACAAGGCTTTTGCCTTTACAACAAAATGGTAACGGTCGTCGGTATCTATCTTTTCCGTTCTTACCGCAAGCCTGTAGCCGTCAATTGCAACAAGGTTGAAGCAGTAGTCGGAAATATCAAAAAGCTCACCTGTTAAGATAGGCTTGTTTTCCGTTACGGCAACGGCAAAAATGGTCTGATTTATCATATTTTTGAGAAGAGCCTGACTTAAAGTGAAGCTGTCGCCGCTGTCATAGTTTGGGATAGAGGGGTACTCGTCCGCAGGAACGGCAAGTATCTTGTACTCAGCCTTGTCGCCTTTTATGGTAACGGTAAGGTTGTCGTCCGTTTCAACAGAGATCTCTTCCGAAGGCATTTTTCTCACGATCTCGCAGAAAAGCCTTGCTTCGATAATAAAATCGCCTATATCCTCAGACTGAACGTCTATCTTTGTCTGAATACCAAGCTCAAGGTCGTAGCCGGTAAGCTCAAGGACTGTTCTGTTCAGGGAAACCTTTATTCCCGTGAGAGCGGTTATGGGAGATTTTT
This sequence comes from Oscillospiraceae bacterium, assembly GCA_051881775.1. Classification (GTDB taxonomy): domain Bacteria; phylum Bacillota; class Clostridia; order Oscillospirales; family Ruminococcaceae; genus UMGS363. The sequence continues at coordinate 8,562 of JBJEQN010000070.1, forward strand.
GTGGAACAGCTCTCGATACGTTGTTCAGAGCCTCGTTAAGCTCCGACTGCTGGCATATAAACTTCATTGTTATGTCTTCCTTTCCGGATAAGATGGGTTTTCCACAGAAGCCGTTTTTTCAAAGACCTGCGGAGCGATATTTTCATAAAATAATATAATATATATAATTATTAATCAGTATCAGCAGTAGGGGGCGTTAAAAATGTTGAAAACAGCCGCCGCTGCCGAATTTTTCCCGTTTTCCCGTTCCACAGCCTTATGCTGAAAGATCGGGGAGAATATTGAAAGTTTTTCCCTGTGTTGAAACGGGGGAAAAAATGTTAGTGGAATGCTGAAAAAAAGGTGAAAAACCAAAATTCGTTTTCACTTTTTGTGGAAAAATGCTTTTATACTTTCTGTAATTATCCTTTTAAACCCTTATAAAACCTTATTTAACTTTTTCCACACAGTTTTCCACACTATGTGGAAAACTCAAATTTTAAACTTTTGGTAAATGGATAAAAATAGATTTGTAAAAAACGATCAATCGTTGCGGATGTTCTTTACAATGTCCTCGATAGTTTCTTTAAGGTGGGGATCTTTGTTCATTGCGGCGGTAATATCGTCGTGGTAGTACATAATTGTGGAGTGATCTCTGCCGCCCATATCAAGACCTATGGACTTGTAGGACATAGAGGTTGTCTCTTTTATAATGTATGCGCTGACCTTTCTTGCAAGAGAAATTTTTGAAGAGCGCTTGTTTGAAAGAATATCCTCGGGAGTAACGCCGTACACATTTGATACCTCGGTAAGAATACGCTCAAAGGTAACGGGTGCAGGCTTATCATCGGAAAGTATCTCTCTTATGGCGTTCTGAGCCTGTGCAATGGAAGGGGGAGTTCCCACAAGGTGCTTGGAGGCTTTCAGTTTTTTAACGCAGCCTTCAAGCTGACGGATATTTGATTTAAGGTGATTTGCGATATACTCCGAAACGTCGTCGGGAATGGTAAGGTCGAGAAGCTCTGCCTTTCTGCGGACGATAGCAACTCTCGTTTCAAAATCAGGCGTTGATATATCTGCAATAAGACCCCATTCAAAGCGTGTGCGGATTCTGTCCTCCAGAGTTTTGATGTCCTTGGGGGGACGGTCGGAGGTGAGAACTATCTGCTTGCCGATCTTGTGCAGCTCGTTAAAGGTATGGAAGAATTCTTCCTGTGTTGAATCCTTGCCTGCGATGAACTGAACATCGTCCACAAGGAGAACATCTGCGGAGCGGTATTTCTGGTGGAACTGGGAAGTGTCCTTTTTCTGCTGGATAGCGTTGATAAGCTCATTGGTGAACGCTTCGCCCGTAACGTAGATAATGTTCGTGTCGGGGTTGCGTGATTTTATCTCGTTGCTGATAGCGGTGAGAAGGTGGGTCTTGCCCAGACCGGAAGGACCGTGAATGAACAGGGGGTTATAAGCGCTGCCGGGATTTTTGGCAACGGCGGTGCTTGCGGCGTAGGCGAACTCGTTGGAGTGACCGACGATAAATGTGTCGAAGGTGTAGTCATACTCGGCGTTAGAGAAGGACTGTTCAAGCTCCTGCCGCTTTTGTATAGGGGACTTGTCCTCTTCGCTTTCATTTTCAACGGGGATAATGTTTATCTCAACATCAAAGCCAAGAATTTCCGAGAAAGCGTCAATAAGCAGTTTTTCGTAATTTTTGAGGATAATACCCTTCTGAAATTCCGATTGGACTTTAAACACGGCAACATTGCCGTCAAGGCTGACGGGTTCAAGGGTCTTTATCCACAGCTTAAAAGCGACCTCGGCAAGCTCGCCCCTGTCTACCTTCTGCTGAAAATACTCAAGAACCTTGTCAAATACCTCGACAAAGGATTTCATAACATACCGACTCCTAACATATAAATAAATGGCGGATAAAGGAACAAGGTAAAATACCGCATACAAAGCGGCAAATACGCCGAAAAGAAACAATATCCGAATCTTAATCATTATAGCACATTTGCGGCATTTTTGCAAGCATTTTTTCACATTATATATAGTATATTTATTTAAAATGTGGAGTGTGGAGAGTGGAAAGTGAAATTTAAGCAGCGCACCGCGAAGCGTCTAAAGTTTACGTCCACGCTTTTCAAAGGGTGGCAGGGGTCAAGGGGGCAGAGCCACCTTGTCGCTCTCCGCAGAGAGCGAAATCCCCAAAAGTAAGGCGCATAACAAAGTAACAGCAAAGCAGACAAAGTAAAAAATCCAAAGGCGCAATTCACATTCAAAATTGGAACCGAGAAAGGATTTGTACAACACAAAACCTGCGGAACCGACTATGTGAATTGCGCCTTTTCTATCCTATAAAAACAAAGTCACCCTCGCAGGAAAATGTAAGGAGCGCAGCGACGAGCATTTTCCTGCGACACGGCAAACTATGTCAATAGTTGCCCCAACAAAGCCTATTAAACCGCACCAAAATCGTTGACACACTGGCGGATAATATCCGCCCCTACATAAATTGAGGTAAAATTACAATTAATGTGCGTAAAACTACCATCAAAGTTTGCTGTGTCGGATAAAAATACACCTCGCTGCGCTCGGTATATTTTTATCCGAGGGTAGTTTATTTTGATATGTAAGAATAGGCGCAATTCACATAGTCGGTTTTACAGGTTTTGTGTTATGCAACACTTTACTCGGTTCCTCTTTTGAATGTGAATTGCGCCTTTTGATTCATTACTTTGTCGCTTTTAACGCAGCTTTGCGTTATGCCTTACTTTTGGGGATTTCGCTCTCTGCGGAGAGCGACAAGGGGCTCCTCGCCCCTTGACCCTCGCCAAAGGGACTCGTCCCTTTG
>JBJEQN010000071.1:0-11367 GCA_051881775.1 Oscillospiraceae bacterium
GCTTTTTTCATATGCTTTTACCATTAATTCTCGTACTTCTGTACTCAGCATTTTTACCACCTCTTTACTCTATTGTATCACTTGTGTCAAGTGTCTGGATATTTATGTGGATTGCTATAATCATTACTTTGCTTGGTATTCTTACAGCTTACTATTCTTTCAGGCTATCATATAATTTGCTGATGAAGACCAAAGATATTTTACTATAATACTAAACACCATTTAAAAGCAGGATAAAATCCAATCTCTTCCTGTAATGCTTTTAATAGTTTCTTTAGACAATGAGCAGATAGTATCACAGAGTCTGTCAACGACCTTTTGAAGTGTTTGAAACACTTCATTTTTAAAACCACGTTTTCTGATTTCTTTCCATATCTGCTCAATTGGATTCATTTCCGGGGTATATGGCGGTATAAAAATAAGTTCAATATTTTCAGGTATTCTTAATGAACCTGATTTATGCCAAGCTGCTCCGTCACACGCCAATATGATTTTATCTCTTGGAAATGTATTCGATAACTCTTCCAAAAACACATTCATACATTCGGTATTGCAATATGGCATAACCAGAAAACAGCTTTCACCTGTAAGCGGTTCAACTGCGCCATAAACATATCTGTATTCACGAATATGATGACAAGGTACAGATGGTCTTGTACCCTTTTTACACCAGCAATATTTAGGCTTGTTTATTCTGCCAAAACCTGCTTCGTCCTGAAACATAAGACGGACACTATTATATTTATCGCGATTTAAATCGATAAAGTCACTCTCTACTGTTACTTTAATTTTTTTGAGGCTTCTATTGCCTCATCGCTTGCTTTTTGTGGGTGTTTGCTTCTTGGCATTACTTTGCGCCAACCGTGACGCTCTAACATTCGATAAATCTGACTTCCTCCAATGGAATGTCCAACTTTTTCGATGTATGCAGCTTTCAATTCATTAAGATCTACGATTTGACCTGCTTCGGCTTGTTTGGTGTATGCTGAAAGAAATTCTTTTTCTTCTTCGAAACTAAGATTTCTATGCATTCCGATTCGCTCCTTGGGAAGCAATGCTTCTATTCCACCGTCGTTAATATATGCGCTTACCCATTGACTTACCATTTTATTGGACGTATCCAATTTTTCAGCTATTTCGTGATTCGTCAATCCTTCTCCTCGAAGCTGTACTGCGTGTAGCCGTCTGTCCACTTTTTTGTCTGTTATTGTTTTTCTTATTTCTTCTATTTCAATCGCATTTTCTGCGCTGATTTTATATGTTTTAGGCATTTTCATCACCAATTTTATTATACCATATTTTGTCGATTTTGTCTATAGTTTAATTGGTGTTTAGTATCAATATGAAAGCGGAAACCGACTCTGCAGCACTCCGTGAAAAGGGTGCTGCTTTTTATGCTCATATTACGAAATAGGCTGACCACCTACACATAGCTGCCTTAATGTTGAGCTATGCGACAAATGGGCAGCGGAAACCGACCCAAAGGCCAGAAGTATTTTTTTATTACCTCTGGAAGCCTTTACACCTTAGCGAACAAATCTCAGGTCTGGAAGAGAGGTATAAAAAACGCATACCGTTCACTCCGATTAGCAATTTCGCTAAATAACCGTTTTACGAGATTGGAGAGGGGCGTATGTGGGGTGAATCCAATTTCGTAAAACGTTTATTTAGCGAGTGGAGTTCGGTCGTTCGCCGCCCCTCGCCACCTCTCGCCCCTTTAAAAATGCGAGGGGTGGCGAACGGGCGAACGGAACGCCCTTTAGGTTGACAATGACACCACGGGCGAAGCCCCGCCCCCCGCAGGGGCTGCGCGATTTCAGCGCTTGACCCCGTAGCCGTGACTACGGAGCCGTGACCCCCTTTGATGTGACATCGTAGCTGTGACATCGTAGCTGTGACATCAAGGGGGTGTCCACCGAGCGCTTGCACACGCATTCTTACCCACATATGCGAACTGCGCTCGGCGGTCGCCCCCGTAGCTGTGACATCTAGGGGGTGTCTTCCGAGCGCTTGCACACGCATTCTTGCCCACACTTGCGAACTGCGCTCGGAAGGCTCCCCCGAAGCCGTGACTTCGAAGCCGTGACCCTCGTGCTGTGACATCGAAGCCCGACATTCACAAGGGTCGAAGGTCAAGCTGTCCCATTTTCGGGACAGCTGTTCCGAAGCGCTTTGTTTCGTGTCCGTCCTCTCGCTTGGTTGTTGTTGATTATGGAAGTTTGATACTGTGTTACCCTTGCTCACGCTCCCCGCCTTGAGGCGGGGCGGGGGGGTGGTGTCCTCGTTGGTTGCAGGAGCGCCGCCTTTACTTGACTATGTATCATTTTTCTATCATGAAGGCAACAATCAAGAACTTTGGTGGCATTTACAAGGTCGTTTTTCATCGTTTTTCTATTGGGGGCGTTGTCCCGTCCGCACCTGAGAAGGATAAAAACGGCGTTTCTGCGCTTGCTACCGTCAAGGAAGATAACAACCTTTGCAGGGCGAAGAGTAAAATAAGGGAATACGCACTTTGCAACGATTGGTCGCACTTTATCACCCTTACGGTAGCACCCGATAAACAGAATAGATACGACATTGACGGGTATGTAAAGGCGCTTGGGGCGTGGATAGGCAATTACAACCGTAAATATGGCTGTAAGCTGAAATATCTGCTTATTCCCGAACAACACAAGAATGGCGCTTGGCATATGCACGGCTTATTCTCGGGGGTCGCTCCCGATAGTGTCTGTGTGAATGAACACGGCTATTTGGATATGCCTTATTATGCGCAGAGGTTCGGCTTCATCAGCCTGTCTGTTATTCGTGACAAGACGAAATGCGCCGCTTACATAACGAAGTACGTTTCGAAGGCTGTCGGCAGTACTGCAATAGCCGTATGCAAGCACAGCTATTATCACAGTCAAGGTCTGAACGTTGCCGAGGAAGTCGGAGAGGTCGATGTAAGGCAGATTCCCGAGGGCGTATGGACGAACGACTATTGCGGCGTTGCTTGGTGCAATTATGATGAAGCACTCGCCGAGTTGCTCGACAAGAGCGGCTCTGTATTTTAGTCAGAGAGCCGTTTGGCGGTTTGAGTTAACACTTTAAGGATTGACAAATGGGGGGATAAAATGAGGTCTGGAGCGCTTCCGAGGACGGTTTTCAACCATCTTCTTGCCGGTATGATGCCCGCGAATGCGCTTGCTATTGAGGTTTCGCTCAATTACGGAATGCGCATTGGGGATGTGCTGAAATTGCACGTTTCGGATGTGGAAAAGGGCAGATTCACATACAAAGAGGAAAAAACGGGCAAGTCAAGGCGGGTCACGCTCAGCCGTGAAATGCAAACTCGCTTGCTCGCTCAGAGCGGGCGCGTGTGGGTTTTCGAACACCGTCTTGATTGGCGCAAGCACCGCACGCGTCAGGCGGTTTATAAAGACCTTAAGCGCATTGCAAAGGCGTTCCGCTTGGAGCGTGGCTGTAGTCCGCATTCTGCCCGTAAGACGTATTCTGTAGAGCGTTATAAGGAGTTCGGCGGCGACATTAAGAGGGTACAGCGGCTTTTGAACCACTCAAACGAAGCTGTCACTATGCTTTATGCTATGGCGGCAGATTTGACGGAAAAAATGAAAAAATAGGTCTTGACAAATAACTCTGAGTATGCTATAATAGCCTTGTGAGTGAGGGTAACACCCCATGCGCCAACGGTGAGTAGTAACCACCAATACAGCGTATGGGGGTTATTCATATTCACACGAAAAAACAAGGAAGGAGCAGATACTGGCAGTATGACACACTTGTTCTTTTCCTTTGTCAACAATAGCCAATGCGGCGTTTGAGCATACCTTCGCACGGGTTAGAGGAGTGCGCCCCGTCACGGAGCTTGCGGAGTGACTGCGCGATTTCAGCGCTTGACCCCGTAGCCGGGACACCGCAGACCGACCCACAGAAGTCAGGGCGGCGGCGACAAGTCTTTGTGCATTCCTGCACATCGCCGCCGCTCTGGCTTCGATGACTGACTTCGGAGCGGTGACATTCATCGCTGACTTCGAAGCAGTGACATGCACCTGTCATTGTCAACCTAATTGCGCTAAATAAAAGTTAAAATCAAACGGCAACAGCTGCGGAGCTTCTCGGCTCCCTGCTCTTGCCGTTTTTGTTTATTTTGCCTTTTCACGCTCTCCGATCGTAGCTTATCGTCACCAAATAAAAGTCATTTTGCACAAATTTATTTGTTTTTCCGTTTTTGTTTGGGTGCTGCACCCCCTTGTCAACATTAAAAAGTCAACTGTTTGTCCGAGAATGTAACGGACGTGCGGCGATATACTTTTTTTTCCGTTTTTGTTTGGCGGACTGCCCAGCGGCAAGCGCCCCCCGGCGACACAGTAACAGCACACAATAAAGTAACGGCTCGGGGCGGGGGAACGACTTTTTTTCCTCTTAAACTCTTCTGCCTAAAAAATTTCCGCCGTTCAAGTTAATTTTCACGGCGGTTTTTTTATTTTTTGGGTTCGTATTTTTCATTCTCTATTATTCTTTGTAGTGATTCAGCGTATTCTAATACTTTTTTCTTTTCTCTTGGCGGTAAATTGTCGTATGTATATTCTAATTTCTGTTTATCGTTCATTAAATAAAAACTGCTGTCTTTTGCTTTGTAGTCCTTGTGTCTGTAATACTGCTGTCTTTCTTCACGTTCTTTTGTTTTATATTTATTAAGTTCATTTTCATTTTTTATAGCTCTTGCAATCACAATTATTAAAATTACTATTCCTGCAATAATTAAAAATTTTGGTGATAATTCTATCATTTTACTTTCCCCTTATTTGCATTTATTTATGTTTTTACAATTTGTCAATCCTGCTATATAGTCAATTGATACATCGTAATATTTTGCCAAAGTTACTATTACATCAAACGGTGGTGTTCTTTCACCTGTTTCGTACCTGATGTAAGAATTTTTTGAAATATAAGCGATTTTTGCACATTCAACTTGTGAAATGTCTGCATCTTCTCTTAAATCTCGTAATCTTGTAAACATTTTTAACTCTCCTTTTGTTTATTATAACAAAATACCCCGTATGGGGTTGACAAAATACCCCATATGGAGTATTATATTAATATACCCCATATGGGGTACATAATTCAATCGAAAGGAGTAAAAGCAAATGAAATGTGTAATTATTGGAATTAAGCCGCAGGATTATACAAACAGAGATAACAAGCATGTTAAAGGCTATCATTTTAATCTTCTCTCTGATAATACCGATGTTTTCGGCAAAGTTTTTAAAGATTGCTTTATAGCTGCTGATTCTCCCGTTTATCAGAATAATCTTGCAATTATGAACGACCTTAGTCAGCTTCTTGGCAGGGAGGTTAATGCTGAATGGGACGTTGAACAGTACGGACAGAAGTCTGTGAAACGTCTTATCAGCTTTGAATTTACCGACAAGTTTTTTGACCTTGTACAGCGTGATTCTTCCAAGGCTGAAAAGGTTGTAAAGTAATGATTGACAATATCGAAAATTCCGAGACCACCACAACCGAAACCACCGAAACCGTTGTGCCGTCTGAAACTGAAAGCGTAACCGCAGCTACATATCAAGTTTCTTTGTACATTCCTGAAATCGGGTTTGTTGACGGCACTATTTCTGGTGGTAATACTGTTGATACTTCCGAAATTGTTTCCGCCTTGGAAGATATAAAGCAACAGCAGGAACAGCAGAATGTTACTTTGATGAATCTTTCTGTTATTTCTCTTCTTTACGTTGCTTTGTTCGGTATAGTGATAGCCCAGGGATTTGTTAAACTTGTGAAGAGGTGAGCGCATGGAAACATTTTTAAATTGTGCTTTCTATCTTCTTGCCGTTGGTTTTTCTATCGGTGTTATCTACGGTGTCATGATCCTTTTAGCGCTGGGGATCCTTGATATATTTAAGAAACTTACTTCAAACTAATTTACAGGAGGTAAAATGAAATGAAATTTTTAACTGCTATTAAAAATCGTGTTTCCAGTGCGACAAAGAAGGTCGCAGCCGTTGCTCTTTCTGCTTGCATGGCTGTTTCAATGCTTGCTATGTCTGCATTCGCTGAATCTGGTGCTTCTGCTTCCGGTGTTTACGACACCGTTACAAGCTCTATGACAACTGAGCTTACAAGCCTTGTCTCTAAGGCTGGTGTAGCTATTGCCGGCGTTGTAGGCGTTGGTCTTGTCATCTTCGGCGTAAAGTGGCTTGTCGGCGTTCTTAAGTCGTTCTTCAAGAAGCTCGCTTCTTAACCAATATCACCGTTGCAGCGTTTGGACTGTAACGCTTGTGCAGGTGTATTAATTAATGCGCCTGCACTTTTTTTATAAAAAATATGGTGGTGTTAAAATGATTGAATTATATTCCGGAACTCCCGGAAGCGGTAAATCCTTGCATACTGCTCATGAAATTTCGGAGTGGCTCAGAGCCGGTAAAAATGTTATCTCTACAATGGATATTGATACAGATTTATGTTTCTTGAATCCTTTTCAGAAGTGGTATGTTAATCACTTCAACCGTAAACCAAAACACATAAAGCGTAATAGGAAAGCTGATAATTTTTATTACATTCCTATCGAAGAAGTAACACCCGATTATCTTTATGCTTTCGCCGCTAAATATCATGTGTTCGGAAAAGAACATCAGACCGTTGTCTTCCTTGATGAATGCGTTGCAATATTCAGCCCCACAGCACTTGCAGAGGATAAGGACGGCATAAAGAAGTGGAACTCCTGGGACACCTTTTTTCGTAAACATAGGCACATTGGTTTTGATCTTGTTCTTATTCCTCAGAGTAAGCGCCTTATTCAAAGAAAGGTGCTTGAGTATTGCGAATTTGAAGTTAAGCATTATAACCGCAAGAATCAAGGTTTTCTCGGTTGGCTTTTTTCTTTGTTTGTTGGTGGCTCTCTTTTCTCCTGGTCTCGCTCCTGGCGTGGTACAGGAAATACGCCTTTTGAGCAAGGTTTCTTTACTTACAAGCCTATTTACGGCTTGATGTATAACAGTTATTGTATGTTCAACGATACTTTAAACCCGTTTAAGGAAGTTGAACGAAAAAAATACATTATTAAACTTACCGAATTATTAAATGAAAGGGTGAAACAACTTGAAGAAAATAATTAAACGTATAGCTGCTATAATCTGCGTTGCTGTTTTTACAATATCAAATATTGTTATGCCTGTTGCCGCTTCTTTTGGTATTGGTGTAGCTGCGCCCCTTGTTGCATTGGTTAGTTATGTTCTTGTAACTGCAGGTGTTATTTCTTCTGAACAGGCTTCTAATTATACAGATACTCAAATTATTAATGAGTTTTTCCGATGGAGCAACGACCCTTTAGGAACTTTTGGCTATACTATGGCAACAATTCCTATTGACGATAAAATGAAATCTCTTTTAGATCTTGTTATTGGTAGTCTTGAATATACCGGTTTTTCTGATTGGGTTTCTGATTCTAAAGATGATGTTGCTACTGAATCTACAATTGATTTAAAAGGCTATGGAGCTGTTGTTCAGTTGAAAGACACTTCATTTACTGGTTATTGTACTTATACAGAATATTGCGAATATATCGAAATACAATCCTTTACATCTGGTGTTTCTGGTGTTGCTGTTAATTGTCAAGCATATATTTCTAACTCTAATCGTGATCTTATTAAACCTGATAGCGGCAATTTAGCTTTTCCTGCTGACATGTATTATTTTTCTGGTGATGTTCGTTATCCCGACGGTTCAAAAGCTGATGATTATATTACAGATGGTTCTGTTTCTTTACCTATAGGCACTGTAATTATTGACGGCGTGGAGTATCCTATCAGCGATGACGGAACCGTTACTATAGATGGCGTAACTTACACAATAAATGATGACGGAACTATAACTGTAGACGGTGTTACATATTATCCTGAATATGATTTTCCTGTTTATGATGATACAGCGCTCCGAGATCTTCTTGCTCGTCTTTTATCTCTTCTTGATGATGCAAACGTTCCTTCTGATACAACATCTGATGATATTATAGATAATACTCAATCTGTTGTAATTGCTGATGCTGATTTTGGGAAGTTGACTATGGATAAATCAATAGCAACTGTTTTCCCTTTTTGCATACCTTGGGATTTTTATAACGGCTTGAAGCTTCTTTCAACGAATCCTGTTGCTCCACGTTTTGAAGTTCCTTTTGAGATTCCTCAATATCATTTTTTCCCCGGATTCAAAAAAATGATTGTTGTTGATTTTTCTGATTACGAGCAATATTTTTATATTGTGCGCTGGGGAATGTTTACTATTGCTATGTTCGGTATGTGTTTCTTAACTTTTAAAATCGTTAAGGGGGCTTAATTATGGATTTTTTTAATGCTGTTGCCGATAAATTTCAACAACTCGGAAATTCTATTATCCAATCTCTTCCCGGTTCTCCTGTTCAATGGATTGCTACAAATCCGACTATTCAAAAATATCTTGGTTGGGTCAATTGGTTTATTCCTATTCAAAGTATTGTTGCCGTTTATGAGGTTTGGCTTGTTTGTATTCTAATTTATTATATGATTCAAGTTGTTTTACGTTGGGTTAAGGTTATAGAATAAAAATTTTCGTGGGAAACCGCAGCGTAGCGGAGGAGGGACCCACGCAAAATTTTTATTCTATATAAGGTGGTGGTTATAAATGTCTGATTTTCTTATTCTTCTTGGTTTTATTCTTCTTTTTGTTTCTGATATAATCAATTATTCTTGGATTATTCGTTTTTTGCATGATTTGGAAGAATTAAAACAAAAACTTGATTGATAATTTTAAATTTTTTAAAAGGCGGAGTGTTTCCGCCTACCCCTCCTGGCTAATTAGGGGGGTACAACCTAAATTCAAATAAAAAAGGGTGGTTATAATGGCTAATATCAAAACAGGCGTTTGTCCTTCCTGCGGTAAAGAGCGAGAGCTTGCATATATTAAGTTCGGAGTTATTCAAAGTACAATGTGTGTGTACTGCCTTCATAAATATTTGGAACGCTGCATTATACCTCGTCTGCGTAAAAACAATGATGAAACAACAGATAAATGCCAGATAGGCGAAAATGGCGTTGTAATAGGGGGTTACTTGAATAATGAACAGAGTGCTGTATGACTGGCTGACTTTTACAACAAAGATTCATAGCCTTCCCGGCGTTGTTTCTTTGCTCGGCTTTGAAAATGTGCCTTTTGAGCAACTCCGGGGGCGTTATTGCTATGCAGACCGCCTTTGTTATGACGGTATCAATATAATGTATAACGGGCGTGAAGATATGGGAATCTGCGTTGAACTCTCCGGTCAAGGCTGCCGAAACTTTGAAACCCTTGGTAATGGCGATTATCAGCAGATTTTCGACTTGATTAATGAAAACTGGAATGCCGATAGTGATAAAAGAGAAATGAATATATCGCGCCTTGATGTTGCTTATGATGATTTTGAAAAAATTCTTGATTTGAATTATTTAATGCTTGCCGCTCAAAGAGGGGAGTATGTAAGCAGGTGCAAAGATGTTGAAGTTATATTTAGTAACAAGGGTTGCTCTGTATGTCACGGTTCCAGGCTTCAAAGCAACGTTTACGTCCGTATTTATGATAAAAAAATGGAACGTGGACGTGATGATCTGGATCACTGGGTCAGATGTGAAATGAAATTTAAAGATGATACCGCCCGTGGTTTTATTTCTCTTGGCGGCGATATACGCAAAAACTACTTTGATGTACTCAACAATTATTTGCGGTATGTTGTTCCCTCTGATAATGTAAGCAATAAATCAATGCTTCAGACTTCTCCGGAGTGGCTGCGCTTCATAGAATCCTGGGAGACCGTTAGTATTTTTGATAAACCCGGCACAACTTACAATCTCAGCAAGTTGGACGGCTACATAAATAATCAGCTTTCCGGAGCTCTTGTTACTTACATAAATATTGTCGGTGTTGATACCTTTGTTCAGAATATAAATGATTCTCGGAAGGGTAAATCCTTAAACCCTAAATACAAGGAGCTTTCTAAAAAATACGGTGATTCATCTGATAACATCTTGAATTTTCTTGCAGAGAGGGAGAAAAAGTAATGGTAACACAAAAAGAGATCTTTTATCAGTATCTTTTAAATGAACGTGACAGGCTGGAAGCTGATGTTATTAACCTCCGGCAGACTTTGCGCCTGCGCCCTAATATTGATGCTGTTGATTGTTTGGAGCTTTCTCTTGCTATGGAACGCTTGAACGCTTTTATTGATTATAGCAATCACGCTATTGCTATTTTTAAGCTTTCTGTTCCTACTGATATACAAGCTCACATTGTTAACATTGATTTCACGTCATACAAGAAGGCAGCCGAGGAGCTGCGGAAGCATAATAAAATCATGAAAGGGGAGCGTTAAAAATGTTTTTCAAATGTAAATGTTGCGGTAACTATTCTGATGATGGAGATCCTTTAAACTTCGTCTGCCTTAAATGTATTGATAGGGGAGTTTTAAAATTGAAGAAAACTAAAAGCAGGACATCTAAAAAATAGTTGTCCTGCTCCTGCGGCTTATTCCTGCGGCTTGTCGGCTTCCAGTAGCTTTATAATGTAAGCGTTTAGGCTCATTCCATGCGCTTCCGCTTGCGCTTTGTATTCGGCTTTTTTGCCTGCCTGAACTCTTACTTTTATGTCGTCGAATTTCTCAAAGTATTTGTTATTTGCTTTTTTCTGTGCTTCGCTTAACATTTTTATCACCTCTCTTTTATTATATCATTCTTTAATGTATCTGTATACATATAAATTGCACAAATATCTGTATACATATTTGTTTATATTACCAATTGATATATGTATACAGATATGTTATAATAAGTATAGTGAAAGAGGGTAAAACCTCTTAAAGAAAGGAAAATGAAAAAATGGCTTATACTAATACTGATGTAAAAAAATTGGATAATATAACTCTTGAGATGAAGCGCGCTGCTCTTAAAAAAAGAGTTGATTTTTGCGAAAAAATGATAAAATACGCTGCTAATTCCGATGAATGGGTAGAGGAATTAAAAATAGCTCGTGATCATCTTTCGAATTTGTCCTAAAGTCTTGACAAATGCCCTTTAAATATGTTATAATAATAAATAGGGTAAATTTCTACTAATTTCGCTAAATAAAAGTTTTGCGAAATTAGAACAAAAAGACAAGAGGGTGGTTAAACCCTCTTATTTGCTGATACTATAGCACAATTAGTCATGACCACCACTTCAAGTGGTGGTTTGAGAATAGCCCTATAAGGGCTTATACTAATCCCCATTTAAACAGTTGACAAACAGAGCAACCCGTAATATAATAAAATGGGTGATGAAAAATGGGAAAAACATATAAAATAAGCAAGGAACA
>JBJEQN010000072.1:0-11258 GCA_051881775.1 Oscillospiraceae bacterium
CGCTCTCTGCGGAGAGCGACAAGGGACGCTGTCCCCTTGACCCCTGCCACCCTTTGAAAAGCGTGGACGTAAACTTTAGACGCTTCGCGGTGGGATTCCCTTTGGAATCCCGTTATTGTTCCGCTTCCAGCTTCTTCATAGCTTTGAATTCCAGTGCCGCCATTATCATCGTTACCCCTCCTGCAAGCAGGTCTGCGCAGGGTCCCGTATAAATTATGCCGTCTATACCCATGAAAAGCGGCAGGATAAGCAGAAACGGTATGAAAAACAATATCTGCCTTGTGAGTGACAGGAACGCACCCTTCAGCGGTTTGCCGATAGATGTGAAAAAGGTGGTGGTTATAGGCTGCAGGCAGTTTAGCCATGTGAAGAAAAGGAATATTCGGAAAAACTTTTCTCCGAAACGGAAATATTCCTCCGAGCCTTCTCCGAAAAGGGATATTATCTGTCTCGGGAATATCTGGAACACAAAGAAACAGCATATTGAGATCAACGCTCCTGCGGTTACGGCAAGGCGGTATGCCTGACGTACTCTCGGATACTGCTTTGCGCCGTAATTGAAGCTTTCTATAGGCTGCGTGCCCTGTCCGAGACCTATAACAACGGAGAACATTATCTGATTGACCTTCATTACTATCCCTGCGCAGGCGATAGGTATGGATTCGCCGTATTCCGAAAGTGCGCCGTAGTGCTTCAGCGAGTTGTTCAGCACTATCTGCACTACCATTATGGCAAGCTGATTGATAAAGGACGCCATACCGATAGAAGCGGCTTTTTGGGTGTACTTCCATTGCAGGACAAGGTGATTTTTTGTAAGGGGAACGGTCTTGAACCTTGTAAGATATACTATTATCATTATTCCCGAAATAAACTGACCTATTATCGTTGCAAGGGCTGCGCCTGTCATACCCATATCAAGCACAAGCACGAATACTGCGTCAAGAATAGTGTTTATCACTGCGCCTGTGATGTTGCACGCCATGGACATTCCGGGGCTTCCGTCTGCACGGATAAGGTGGCAGCCCCCTGTGGTAAGCACAAGAAAGGGGAAGCCTACGGCGGTTATGCGCACATATTCCTGCGCATAGGGCAGCACATCGTCCGGCGAGCCGAAAAATTCAAGCAGCGGCGTAAGGAACAGCTCGGTCACGGTAAGCAGGAACACGCCGCATATTATGAGCATTACTGCGGAGTTGCCTATGTAATAAGCCGCAGTTTCACGCTCTCCTCTGCCCATGGACAGGTTGAAGCAGGAGGCTCCGCCTATTCCGAAAAGCAGGGCGAGGGCTATGCAGGAGGTGGTGAGGGGGAATGCGATATTTGTCGCCGCATTGCCGAGAGTGCCTACCGCCTGACCGATAAAAAGCTGGTCAACGATATTGTAAAGAGCGCCTACAAGCATTGCTATTATGCTTGGTATGGAAAATTTGAGCATAAGCTTTGAAACAGGCTCGCAGCCCAAGGGATTTACTTTTGCTTCTTCGTTCAAGATATAAACATCCTTTCTTAAGAAAGCCGCTTCACTTTGCCCGGCTTTTCTGTAAACTGCCAAAAACAAATATTATTATACCTCTTTTTCCGATAAAATTCAACATTTATTTTTGTTTAAAGTTATCCGCAAAAATTATTGTAATTTGAAGAGTAATGTGATATAATGTAATATGTGTAATAATATTTTTTTGGATATAAGGAGCCTTTTATGTCATATAACAACAGACCCGGACAGGGCGGAGGACGTTACTCCGAAAAAGGAAACAGCGTCCGCAGAAGCCGTTACAGCGGCAGAAATAACGACAGAACAGAGCCGAAGGGCTTTTCCGATGAAGAGGAAAGCAGCGAGGACAGCGGTCTTATCATAGGCAGGAACCCCGTTATCGAGGCGCTGAAATCCGGCAGGCAGATAGATACCGTTTACGTCAACAGCGAGGCAGGAGGCAGCATTGGTCTTATCTGCCGAATGGCGAAGGACAAGGGTATCGTGGTAAAGCAGGTAAGTGACGCAAAGCTGGACGGTATGTCGGGGGGCGCTTCACATCAGGGCGTTATCGCTTCGGGCGGCTGTGCCGAATATGTTACGGTGGAGGACATTCTTGCTGTTTCAAAGGAAAAAGGCACCGCTCCGTTTATTATAATCTGCGATGAGATAGAGGACCCCCACAACCTTGGCGCTATTATAAGAACAGCCGAAGCCGCAGGTGCGGACGGCATTATCATACCGAAACGCCGCAGCGCTTCACTTAATCAGACGGTGTACAAGACCTCCGCAGGCGCTGCAAGCTGGCTCCCCGTTGCAAGGGTCTCCAACATTCCTGCCGCCATTGACACGCTTAAGGAAAACGGCGTATGGATATACGGCACCGACGCAAAGGGTGAGGATTACACCAGAACAGATATGACGGGGGCAACGGCTCTTGTCATAGGCTCGGAGGGCTTCGGAATGGGCA
The DNA here is from genome assembly GCA_051881775.1 of Oscillospiraceae bacterium. Classification (GTDB taxonomy): domain Bacteria; phylum Bacillota; class Clostridia; order Oscillospirales; family Ruminococcaceae; genus UMGS363. Next base: position 2,445 of record JBJEQN010000072.1, read on the forward strand.
GGCTCGTTGAAGAAAAGTGCGATTTTCTCGTGCGGCTGCCGATGAACGGAAAGATAACTTCCCTGAATGCTTCGGTTGCGGCAGGTATATTTATGTACGAGGCTGTAAGGCAGAGAGCCGTAAAGAAGTAATTATTTGAACCCCCTATTTCTTATGCTTGATAAAGGAGAGAACGATCTTGGCGGACAAACGTTACTCGGTCGATGATATACTTAACGAATATTCAAAACCCGTCGGAAATACGGACGCACCGAAAAAAAGCGCCGATGAGCTTCTGCTTGACTATGGCGTGAAAAAAGAAGAAAAGGCTGAGGAAGCCGCTGTTTCGGATACCCGTGCCGTGTCGGACGAGGATGTCGGGGACGGGTTTGAAAAGAAATACGGCGGTCTCTCGGGGAAGATAGGGGCTGTACCCGAAGAAGAACCCGACCCGGACAAGCTGAAGGGGCTGGGTCCCGACCGCTCATTTTCGGAAAAAATAGAGCAGGGCACCGATTATCCCGAGGACAGGGAGGAAAAGGAAAGCCTTGCGGAACGTATAAAAAAGCGAAAAAAGGCTGCCGCTGCCGAAGAAAAGATCGAAACAACGGCGGAAGCTCCCCCTCAAAAGCCGGAAACCGCTCCCAAGCCCAAAAAGTCCGACGACCCCTTTGATAAATACGAAGGCATCTCGGACGAAACGGAGGAAGAGGACGGAAACGAGCCTGCGGCGGAAGAAACGGTGAAAAGCGGCAAGAGCCTTGACGATATTCTTGCGGAATACTCCGAAACAAAGCCGAAAAGCCCTGCAAAGGAGTTCACACAGCACCGAAGCATAACCGAATTTTTCACCAAAAAGCTGCCTACCGACAAAGATTCGGGCAATACGGAGCTTCTGGACGGAATGATGCGGCTCAAAAAGGAAAGAATTTCAAGAACGCAGCATATTTCCCCCGTTGAGCGCAAATCCATTTCCGATATTGACCTTAATCTTGATGGCAAGATTATCGCCGATACATCACAGATACCACTTGACGGCGAAAATGCCGAGCTTAACAAGCTGAACGAGCTGAAAGAGCGGCGAAGCAAGAAAATAAAGGATTTTGTCCTTGTGGGCGAAGAAGAGGACGAGCCTGAGGAGGAAATAAGCGATGAGCAGTCCTCCGGCGTTATAGAGGATTTCGAGAGCTTTGACGACGCTCCGTCTATTGCTGCGGACATTGCACAGCTTAAAAATTCCCTTGTTATGCGTATGATAGTCCTGCTTATCTGCCTTGGGGTGAGCGCTTATATCTCAATTGCCAACGACACGGGCTTGTTCCCCATAATGGATCTGCTGAACAAGCGCACACAGACCACCACATTCCTTTTTGTCAACGCAATAATCGGTCTGTTGGCGGCGTTTTCCTCCTACACGGTCATTTCCTGCGGACTTTCAAAGCTGCTTTCCCTTAAAGCGGACTGCGACAGTCTCAGCGCAGTTGCCATTGTAACAAGCATTGCAAGCTGCGTTATAATGTTTGCAAACACCAATCTTATAAAAGGCAGCCTTGTACATATTTACGTTACGGCGGCTATATGCTCCCTTGTGTTCAACACGGCAGGAAAGCTGCTGATAGTGTCAAGAACGCAGCGGAGCTTCCGATTCGTTTCGGGCAGCGGAGAAAAATACGCCCTGTTTAACGTTGAGGACGAGGACAAGGCGCAGAATTTTACAAGAGGCGCTCTGAGGGACTTCCCGAGACTTGCTTCAATGAGAAAAACGGAGTTCCTTACAGAATTCCTTAAAACATCCTATTCCTCCGACAGCACAGATAAATTCTGTATGGTATTTACTCCCATAATCCTTGGTGCGGCGCTTATCGTTGCCGTACTTGCAGGCATAACGGCTCGCTCGGAGTATGGCGCTTCGGGCATTTATGTGGGAATGTCGGCGTTTGTGGGCTGCGTTTCCGTATGCTCCGCCTTTTCAATGATGCTTGTGGTAAATCTGCCTATGGAAAAAGCGTCACGGAAAAATGCCGAGCTTCAGGGTGCAGTCCTCGGATATGACTGCATAGAGGAATTTGCCGACACCAACAGCGTTCTTGTGGACGCAGGTCAGCTTTTCCCTCAGGGAAGCGTAAATCTTTCCGCTATAAAGGTTTTCTCCGACACAAGGATAGACGAGGTCATTGTTGAAGCCGCAAGCCTTGCAACACAGGCAGGGAGCATACTTAAAAATATGTTCTACGACATAATCGCAGGCAAGACGGAGCTGCTTAACCCTGTTGAAAGCTACATTTTTGAGGATTCCATGGGACTTTGCGGCTGGATAAACAACAAGCGTATCCTTCTCGGCAGCAGAGAGCTTATGATAAACCACAGCATTGAGGGCGTTCCCTCGGCGGCAAAGGAGCAGGAATACACCAAAAACGGCAAGTCTGCAATGTACCTTTCCATTTCCGGCGAGCTTTCGGCAATGTTCATTGTGGAGCTTACGCCTTCAATTGAGGTAAAGCAGGCTCTTGCGGAGCTTCAGAAGCGTGAGATATACACGGTTATAAGAACGGTGGATTCTCTTGTTTCCATAAACCGACTTTCGGAGCTTTTTGATGTTTCTCCCGAATATTTCAAGCTGCTCCCCTTCCGTCTGCATGGCGAATATGAGGAAACAGCCGAATACAAGCCGAAGCAGAAGGCGCTCCTTGCCTGCTCGGGAAAATTTGCGGCGTTTGCTTCTCTTATTTCAAGCTGCCGCAACCTTAGGGGAACGATCTCAACGGGTATCGCCATAGAAGCGGTGTCCGTTCTGCTTGGAATACTTATCTGCATAGCCATGGTGCTTCTTAAATCCTTCAGCGAACTGTCGGTAACGACAGCGGTAATATACAATCTTGTTTTTGCGGCGGTGCTTGTTCTGTTCCAGACCTTCAGAAAGAATTGACGCAAAGAAAAATTTAATGGACAGGTGATAAAATTGAAAAAGAAATTGGGTTTTGATAAGAAAATAATCCTTTACGTTACCGTTTTTATGACACTTCTTATCCTTGTTTCTCTTGCCATAAATGCGATACTTGCAAACAATATCCTCAGGGAGACAAATGCGAAGTATGTTGCAAGCGCTCTGGAGGCTTCTTCCAACGAGCTTGACGAATGGATAACCAACAATGCGTACAAGGTTCGCGCCGCAGGAATTGCAATTGCAGCCTCCGACGCAGACCGCGATACAGAGGTAAGCGGCATACTGAACTGGGTCATCAGCGAAAGCGGCAAAGATATTTTCCAGATCTATATGGCTTATCCCGACAAAGAATTTATTTTCAATGTGCCGGTGGAGCTTCCCGAGGGATTTGATGTCACTTCAAGAGGCTGGTACCTCGACGCTGTGGCTGCCGGCGGAGAGCCTGTCTGCACCGATCCTTACATAGACGCCGTTTCCGGTTCACTGGTAGTGACTATTGCCTCTGCAATATATAACGGAAATGAGCTTTACGGCGTTGTTGGCGCAGACGTTAACATTGACTACCTTATCGAAAAATGCTCGCAGATAAAGCTGTTTGACAAGTCCTACGCATTCCTTCTTGACACAAACAGCAACTTTATCGTTCATGAAAATGCCGAGTATTGTCCTGTTACTACAGCTGACGGCGCAGCATTTGTGAGTGCTGCCGATGTGCCGGCTTACAGCAATATGGAACCTCCCGTGGGAACGGTAGTTATAACGAAGGATTACAACGGAAAAAAGAGCGCAGTTTCCGCTACTGTCATAAATTCCACAGGCTGGATACTGGGCAGCGCCATTGAATACAAGGAATATGCAAGCGGCTCGGAGCAGCTTAAATCTATAAGCATTTTCATCGTTGTTCCCAGCATTCTCCTTACCATTCTTCTTTGCACCGTGCTTATCAGAAGACTTCTCAGACCCTTCAAGGAGATACACGCCGCAGCCCGCAGCATGGCAAACGGCGACCTGAACTATGTTCCGTCATATAACGCAGACGATGAAATAGGCAATGTCTGCCGCAATCTTGCCGACACAAACGCAGCCTTGAAGCGTTATGTTGACGATATTTCATACAACCTTTCAAATATGGCGAACGGCGACTTCCGTGTGGAATTCAACGCTGAATATGTAGGCGATTTTGCTCCTATCCGTGATTCCATAGAGGGAATATCCGCTTCAATGGGTTCCGTTATCAATGGAATAAATACCGCATCCTCCGAGATAACACTCGGTGCGGACAGCGTTGCCGAAACAGCTTCCTCACTTGCTTCCGGCGCAAGCGAGCAGTCGCAGGCAGTTGATGAAATGAGCGAGATAGCTGACAATTTCGTAAAACAGATAAACGAAAGCAGCGAAAACGCACAGCTTGCCAAGGATTATTCCAACCAGACAGGCGAGTGCATCACCAACAGCAACGCCAGCATGAAGGAGCTTCTCTCTTCAATGCAGGAGATCACTGAAATGTCCGTTCAGATCGAAAAGATAGTAAAGACCATTGACGATATTGCTTTCCAGACAAACATCCTTGCACTTAACGCAGCAGTTGAAGCCGCAAGAGCAGGAGCCGCAGGCAAGGGCTTTGCGGTAGTTGCAGACGAGGTAAGAAACCTTGCTTCAAAGTCTGCCGAGGCTGCAAAGGGAACAACATCGCTTATCCGCAACACAGCCGACGCCGTTGCAAAGGGCTCAAAGATAGCCAACGAGACCGCAGATTCTCTCGAAGCCGTTACGGAAAAATCCGTGGAGGTCAACAGGCTTGTTGAAAACATTTCCGAATCCTGCGCAGAGCAGAGCAGAGATATTATTATCGTAGGTCAGAAGCTTGAAGCCGTTGCAAATATTGCAAGAAAGAACGCCGCTACCGCCGAAGAAAGTGCTGCTTCCAGTGAAGAACTCAGCGGTCAGGCAAGAACTCTTGATGAGCTTCTCCGGAATTTCAAACACTAAATCAGACTTGTAAAGAAAAAGGTTGTTATGCCGGATGGGATTCCGGTATAACAACCTTTTTTTATTGTATCTGCTGTGAATTGAGCCTGTCGGATATAAAGCCTGCCACCTCTTCGGGTTTAATGCCCAATGCGGCGGCAAATTCGCTGTTAAGGATATTTTCGGCTGACCTCAGTATGTGTTCCTCAGCCGAGGGCAGCTTTTTGCCGGCGGCGGAGCGCTTTTGCTGCTGTTCGTAAACGGATTTGATAAGGCAGAGTATCCTGCCGCAGTCGCCGCTTTTGTACATCTCGCCGAAAAGCTCCCTGCGGCGTGTATTGTCGGGGTCCCAGACCGTTTCAATGCAGGGTATGCGGTCAATAACGGCGCATACCTCCTCTGCGGTAAGAAGCCTGCGCACTTTCCGGTCAATGGTATCTGCCGGAATGTAGTAGGTCGAGGATACGGAGCTGCAGGGGGTCAGCTTGAAATACTCGTTTTCGTGTATCCCGTCAAAGCTGCGCTTTTCAACGCCATCTATCCTGCAAATGCCGGAAGCGCCGTATACAACGTATTCACCCGATGAAAACATATTCTCTCTTACTCCTTCCACGGCATTGAACCGTTATAATATTTTTTGGATATTTTCTGCTGTTCCTCCGTGCTGAGGGAGGAAAGCCGCCTGCGCCAGCTGAGAGCCGCCCGTTTTTCGTGCTCTGTTGAGTGTACGAAACGGCAGGAATAGCCTTTGCACCGCTTTATATTAAGCAGGGAGCAGCCGCCCTTTTCGTTCAGGGCGCTGCAGTCGGGCAGGATAAGCATATTGTCTTTTTCTGCGGTTTTTTCCATTACAAACCTCCGTCGGCGCCGAGATAAGATTTTAATCGAGATAATCGCCCAGGTCGTAGTTGTTGTACTGCTTTTTTATTTTTACAATAACCGAACCGTCACTCTGATTTTCGGCGGAGATGACTTTATACTTTGCGTTTTTGCGGTCAAGAGCAGCCTTATAAGCCGTAAATTCCGCTTCACATTCAAAACGGTTTGTCTGTTCAAGGCAAGCGCTTAAAATACAAATCTCCGATTAAAGTGTAAACAAAAAATCTACGCAAAATCCATATACGCAAGATTTTGCGCAGATTTTTTGTACACTTTATTATCGGATATTAGTATTATACGTTTCATTTTCTGCACCTCCTTCTGACGGTTCCGTGAAAATGAACGTCGGGAATCTATTGAAAACTGCATTTCCTCAGCTTTTCAATATGTATATTATACCATAAAATTTTTACTGCTTCAAAGGCAGTTTTGCACAAAATGCACAACTTTTTGCGGAGCATAAAATCAGAATTCTGCACATATGGGGGATAGCGCTTAGGCTTTGACCGTGTTATCGGGTGATATTCTGCACAACAAAAAACGCCGTGATTTGTGACTATCGCAGAAAAAACGGCTTAATGAAAAATTTTAGGCAGATGAATTGTTTTATAGATAAAAGGATATGAACGGAGGTAATCATTATGAATAAAAGAACTGTTATTGCTTCGGCTCTGGCGTTGGTCATGGCTGTGTCGGCGCTGCCCTTATGCGCAGGTGCCGCAGAAATTACCGAAAAGGACGGTGCAATTTTCTGCATTGAGGACGACGGCAGCTACGGAACAGGCTGGAAAACCATTGACGGCAGGGAATATTACTTCACCAAAAGCGGCAAAGCACTGACAAAAAATACCGTTATAAACGGCATAAGGTACAAATTCGGCTCAGACGGTGTTTGTCTTGGCAGGTACACAGGCTTTGCAAAATCGGGCGGCAAATATTTTTACTATCTTGACGGAGAAAAGCTGACAGGCTGGTGCAGCTTCAGCGGCGGCTGGCGGTATTTCGGAGAGGACGGCGCAATGGCTGTGGGAACGGCGGAGATATACGGCAAAAGCTATAATTTCTCCGAAAAGGGCATATGGGACGGTGCTGCCGATTACAGCGAAGCGGCAATAGCCCTGACCCTTGACAAGCGCTTGTCCGATAATGATTACGGCGGAGTTTACGTTAACAAAGGCGCAGTTGTGGTAATGGCGGTAAACGAAGATGCAGTTTTAAAGGTCGTTGAGAAATACAGGAAGAAATTTGCGCCTATTATAATAAAAAAGTGCGAATATTCCGCTGCACAGCTTGAAACCGTGCGGAAGGAGCTTGGCGGCAACATGAAAAAGTACGGCATAAGCGCTATTGGCACGGAAATAATGAAAAACAGGGTAGTGGTCAACGTTAAGGAGGTCAACTGTGAGCTGAGAGCCTATCTTGACAGCATAGATCACAGCGGTTGTGTTGAGATCGAAGAAGGGGAAATAATCGCCTGCGATGATTAGTTTTCAATAGAATATAAATTTATTAGAATAATATGCTTTTTCAGCGCCATGCGCACGGTCTGACCCGTACCGCTGGCGCTGTTTTTTTCGTTATAATAGCAAACGCAGAAGTCGGCAAGTTCAACAAGCCTTGCGTTGCGCTTTTTCATACAGCCGTTATAATAATTTTCCGATATAAATTCAACGCTGTCGGCGGCTGCAAGAATTTCTCGGTATTCTGCTTTTTGCCTGCCGCTCCATGCTGCAGTTTGCTGTTCTTCACAGCAGGGAAGTATAAGGTGCAGGCGTATCTGCGGATATTTACGGCGCAAATTTATGACCGTTTGTGCGCATAAGGTGTCCCAGCCTACAGCTCCGCCCGAATAAAAGTCGGTTACCCCGTATTCTTCTATAAGGCAGCAAAGATTGTTACTTAATATTCGGGTAAGGTTTTCTGTAATTTGTATTTTTCTGTGTCCAGTAAAACAGCAGGAGCGCATATTCATCACCTCAAATAGTTACTATATACATAGTAACATTATATATGTATATTGTCAAGCTGTAACTTTAATAATAGAATAAAAACGTGAGGTGATTATGTGAACAATTCCAAAACTGTAATTTCTGTAAAAGATTACGGTAAAATTGATATTTGCTTGAAAGAACTGATGGAATCGAGGAATATAACCAGAAATTCCTTGGCTAAAGCAGCGAATACACGATTTGAAGTTATTGACAAATGGTATAATAACAATGTGGAAAAGCTGGATTTAGATGTTCTTGCGCGTATTTGCTATGTACTGGATTGTTCACCCGAAGAAATTGTAAAATATAATGATTGTAAATAATTTTATATCAGAAAGCTGAGATTTGTCTCGGCTTTTTCTTTTGCCCTGCGATATGTGGCATCAATTTTTCTATAATGTTGTTATCAAAATAATTTTTATTGTCTGTGATACAATAAAAATTGTATCACATCAAATTCAAAGTGTCAAGAGATTTTGATAGAATTACATATAGAAAGAAGGTGCAATATGAAACAGCAGTATCTTGAACAATACCGCAGGTTAGGCTTGAAAATAAGCTATTACCGTAAGCTGAAAGGGCTGACTCAGGAGCAGTTAGCCGAAAAGATAGATAAAAATCTTGCTTTTATCGGAGCTGTCGAAGCGCCAAACGTAAACCGCACCATATCCTTGGATACGCTGTTTGATATTGCCGCAGTTTTGGAAATTCCGCCTTATAAACTTCTTAAAGACGATGATTGACTTAAATAAAAATCCCCTCCGCAGAAAACCTACGGAGGGGAAAATTATTATATCAGGTAAAATCGAACTTACTTGAGTTCAGCAAAGTACTTGATTGTTCTTACCATCTGAGATGTGTAAGAGTTCTCGTTGTCGTACCAGGAAACAACCTGTACTTCGTAGAGGTCGTCAGCGATCTTAGCTACCATTGTCTGTGTAGCATCGAAGAGGGAACCGTATCTCATACCGATAACGTCGGAAGAAACGATCTGATCTTCGTTGTAGCCGAAGGACTCGGAAGCAGCAGCCTTCATAGCAGCGTTGATGCCTT
>JBJEQN010000073.1:0-50369 GCA_051881775.1 Oscillospiraceae bacterium
CTCTTTTCCGGCGCAGGCACAAGCCTTGCTTTCAGCAGCGCAGAGCCTACCGCTCCCGTAACGACCGTTGCCGAGATCATTTCGCACACAGCGTTTATTCCCACAAAGGTGCAGATAAACACTAAAATGTTTTTTCCGCCCATAAGCTCCTGCATATATTCGGTGTTTCCGAAAAGCAGAACAAGAGACGTCATAAACAGCGCCGTGTTAAGGAAAGCGGAACAGAAGCCTGTTACAAAACAAGCGCCATAGCTGTTCCAGAGCTTTGAAACGCCCTTGTAGATAAATCCGAGAAGAAGTCCGTCAAGCACACGGGGAATAAATCTCTGCACAAATGCAAGAAAAGGATTTATGCCGAAAAGTATGGCACCCATAGCACTTGTTCCGCCCACGCCGATGCACTGAAGAAAGCTTGTAAGTCCGAATACGGCTCCTACAACCGCTCCGCCAACGGGACCGAGGGTAATTGCGGCGACAGCTACGGGAATGATGTTGAACGTTATCGCAAGAGGTCCTATGTTAAGGTACCCCAGCGGCGTGTACGCCATCAGCAGCAGTATCGCCGTAAGCAGACCTGCAATAACAAGCTGCTTTACATTGAGCTTTTTTTCCATATTAAATTTTCCTCCTTGTTATTATTCCCTTTCGGGATACAATACAATACATTTATATTATAGCACGTTTTTCTTTATTTTGCAACGGGGGAGGAAAATTATTTGCGTTTTCACAAAAAATGGCCGATAATATATAAAAACAACACCTCAACGTTCTAAATAATTGAGGCGCTGCTCTTTAATTTAATATAAGTGTTCAGTAAAAGCATAAGGATCGTTTCTTGACATTGTGCTTATATTTGCGGTCAAAAAATTTGACCTCAAATATTCCGCTTCTTCATTGGATCTTAGCCTCACGGCTCATACTCCTCAATTATCTTTACAGCCGCCTTCATTCCGTCCACAGCGGCAGACATTATGCCTCCTGCATAGCCTGCACCCTCGCCGCAGGGATACAATCCCTCTGCAGAAAGTGACTGCATATTCTCTCCCCTCGTTATCCTTACGGGAGAGGAAGTCCTTGTTTCGGGCGCAGTCATTACCGCCTTTCCGTCACCGAAGCAGCGCATTTTTCCTGCAAAGCTTTTAAGTCCGGCTTCAAGCATTTCCGAAACAAAATCGGGGAACAGCCTGCGGAAATCGCACTCCTCCACCCCTCTTGCATATGTTGGGGAAACGTCCGCTCCTTTAAGTGAGCCGCCGCCCCTTAAAAAGCTTTCCACCGTGCAGGCAGGCGCTTTATAGCTTCTTCCCGTAAGCTCAAAGGCACGGCGTTCTATGCTCCTTGCAAAATTTACGCCGTCAAGAGGCGCATTTCCGTAATCCTCGGGAGATACCGACACCGCAACTGCGGCGTTTGCATTCTCCCCGTCACGGGCAAACTCGCTCATACCGTTGGTAACTATGGAATCTCTCTCACTTTGTGACGGCACCACCATTCCTCCGGGACACATACAGAAGGTGTACACCCCTCTGCCATTCCTGCGGTAGGAAAGCTGATACTCTCCCTTGGGCAGAGCCTTGTTGTCATACTGCTTGCCGTACAAAGAGCGGTCGACTTCCACTTGCTTGTGTTCTATTCTCGTTCCGACGGAAAAGGGCTTCGGCTCTATAAATATATTTCGTGAGATAAGCATTTCAAAGGTGTCTCTTGCGCTGTGTCCGGGAGCAAGTATAAGCGCTCCGCAGGGTATTTTCTCACCGTTTACCGTTACCGAGCGAACTCTGCCCCCCGAAAGCTCAATATCCGTCAGCTTTGAGCAGAACCGCACCTCTCCGCCCAGAGAAATTATCCGTTCTCTTACGCCCTTGACGATACCTCTCAGCTTGTCCGTGCCGATATGGGGCTTGGCTTTTGTGAGTATTTCCTCAGGTGCGCCGAATTCCGCAAAACGTTCAAGAACTCTGCGGCACATAGGGTCCTTTATCCTTGTGGTCAGCTTGCCGTCCGAGAAGGTACCTGCTCCGCCCTCGCCGAACTGCACGTTAGTTTCCTCGTCAAGCTCGCCGCCCAGCCAGAAGCCTTCCACCGCCTTGACACGTTCCTCAACGGAGCCGCCTCTTTCAACAACAAGAGGCTTAAAGCCGTACTCCGCAAGGGTAAGCGCCGCAAACATTCCCGCAGGTCCGAAGCCTGCCACCACAACACGGCCTTTCAGCGGCGTACTGCCTGTTTTTTCCGGCATAAGCTCGGCTTTTGCGTCTGTATAGGTGCAGCTGTCGCAATGCTCTGCGATCCTTTTTTCATCTTCTGCATTGTCAAGCTCCACCCATACGGAGGAAACAAGTTTTATATCGGCGTTGTTCCTTGCGTCAAGAGAGGTCTTGTGGACAGCCGCCAGCTTTACTCCGCCCTTTATGCGCAGTTTACGGAGAGCGACGGAAATTATCTCGTCCTTTGAAGAATTTATGCCTGTTTTTATCTGTGAAACAATAAGGGGCATGAAGTTAGTCCTTTCCTTAATGCAATACCGCACAAATCCGTCAGGCGGTCTTTGTGCGGCGTTGATTTAGCTTTTCAGTGTTACCGTAACGGTTGCTTTGGGCGAAAGAACGCCGTCGGAGCCTATGCACCATACATCGTCGTAAGCAGGAGTGGAGAAGGTCACGGGGAACTTGTAATCCCTTGCCTCAAGCTCGTAGTTGATAAGGTCTATCTTTGATACAACGTCTATATAGGACAGCTTTTCTATGCTTTCCTCCGAACCGATGAAGAACAGGGTGAAGCCGGAGGTTATAATGTTGTAATCAAACTGGGGAGGAGCGTTAACGACCTGAACGGAGCTTCCCCTTATGGTCATAGTTATCTTGTAAAGCCCCTCGCTCGGGCAGGTAACGGAAACGGTATCTATGCTGCTGAGGTTCTGGTATCCCTCGGGCAGGAAGTCCGCCGTGCTGAAAGTGAATACCGAGCCGATGTCCACCTCTCTCATATCAATTGTGCCGATATTGAGTGCAGGTATATCCTTTATGGAATCCACAGGCGCAGCGACTTCAAGCTCCGAAACGGAGAAGGTCAGCTTTTCCATATAAGCGTCGGAATTGAAGCTTTCGGGTGCGTTGGATATTGTAACGGAAAGGGGCAGGGTCTGCTTCTTAAGAATGGGAACGCTTACGTTGAAGCTGTTTCGGCTGAAGGTTATCCCCTCCGTACCGGAGATAGGCATACCGGCGCTGTATATAACAGGGTCGACCGCCGTATATTCATATGTCTCCGACAGCTCACCCTCGGCTTCAATGTAGAAATAAACATCATTTATAGGGTCAATTTCGTCCTTGGGACCTGTTATCTCTATCTTATCGGGAGCAATGACAACATCGTCTGCATCGCTGATAAAGCCCTGCGCAATGTGAACGTTATTCATAAAAGGACGGATAGAAACTTCCTTGGTGATTATCTCGTCAAAATCCACCGTAACATATTCAATTGCCGAAGAAGGCTGATCGGAGGGCGCTATTTTTGTAAGAGTAAAGCTCTTTCCGCTGGTACATTCAACATTCAGCGGCAGGCTGTAGCCGTCGGCGTTGATAACATTTTCCGCCGAAGCTGTGACCTTAAGCTCATCTGCGGTAAGGTCGCCTATCTCTCCTCGTTCGCCCTTTATATAAACGTTGACCTCGGTAACGTTCTGGCTCACTACCTGAAAGTTGTGCGCTTCGGCATAGGTACCCTGCATATCCACCGTTACGGGAACATTGTATATCACCCTGTCAATGGTAGGATAAGCGCTTACGGATACCACGAACCATATAATGACCGCCGCAATGAGCGAGAGTATCTTTATGGTAAAATCTTTTTCAAACAGGCGCTTAAAAAACGCTGTGACCGTATCAAGAATTTCTTTCATTGTCGCTGCCTCCGGAAATCACGCTGCCGCTTGTTTTTTTGCCGCCGAATATAGACTTCTTTTCTCCCGGTTCCTTCGGCGGTTTGGGAGCTTTCGGCGCTTTGGGCTGACGCTGGGTCTTTTCGGGAATAAGTTTTGAGCGGAGATATTTTTTCAGGCTGTCTCTTGAAAAGCCTCTTTCAAGGGAGCCGTTTTCCGCAACGGATATAACGCCCGTTTCCTCCGATACCGCAATAACGATAGCGTCGGAGTTTTCGCTCATTCCTATTGCCGCACGGTGACGGGAGCCAAGCTGCTTGTTTATGCTTTCCTCCTTCTGAGGCTTGGGCAGGAAGCAGGCTGCGGCAAGAACGATGCCGTCACGCATTATCACTGCCCCGTCATGGAGAGGGGTGTTCTTGAAGAAAATGTTGCCGAAAAGCTCCTTTGAGGGTACGGCGTTGAGGATGGTGCCCGTATCTATCTGTTCGCCCAGCTTTGATTCTCTTTCAATAACGATAAGAGCGCCCGTTGTAGTGGCGGAAAGATCCTCGCAGGCATCGCACACGGCTTCAATGGCGGTGTTCCATTTTGCGGTAACGGCATCATTGTTATCGCTGCCTATAGAGGATATGACGGGTATCTTCGTTATCTTGGAACGTCCCATTTTTTCGATGGTACGGCGAAGCTCAGGCTGAAAAAGGATAACGATAGCCAACAGACCTATACTGAACAGGTTTTTCATAATATACGCCATAGCCTTCATTTCAAAGAATTCCATTATGGCATAAGCTGCTATCAGTACGGCTACGCCTTTGAGAAGTCCGCCTGCACGGGTCTCCTTTACTATGGTTATGCCTTTATATATAATGACCGCAAGAACGGCAATATCAAGCAGATCCCAGAAGGTTATGGGCAGAACGCTGTTAAGATACGACCGCATGGTATACAAAAGATCCAAAAATACCTCCGCCTTTCTGTTTTTATGAGTATTTTTAATTGTATCACAAAACAGGCGCTTTTTTCAATAGTATTATGTAAAATTTCGGCTCAAATTCAGCCTTATTATACAAAATCCTGCCGCTTATTATGTGCCAAACTTACAAAACAATAAAATATTATCGAAAAACAATAAAAAACTATTGACAAATGATAATTGCTATGGTATCATACAGTTACAGTCAAAAACAAAAGACCGGAGGTAATCTATTATGAAGAAACTCAAATGGACAGAACCCATGTCGCTGCTGCTTTCAAGCGTTATTGTAAAAATACTTGCCGTGCTTTTTGCCGCAGCCTGCGTTTACGCTCCCTTTGCGGTGAAAGGCTTTGCAGACCAGTTCGGACTTAACATACCCCTGTTTATGATAGTTTTCTATCTCTGCGCAGTGTTTGCGTTCACGGCGCTGTTCTTCCTTAACAGGCTGCTGAAAAACATAAGAAAAGCCGAGATATTCATTGATGAAAATGTAAGGATACTGCGCATTTTGTCGTGGTGCTGCTATTTTGTGGGAATAACAATGGCGGTTTACAGCATATGGGAGTATCCGTTTATAGTAATTTCGGCGGCAGCGGCGTTTTTTGGACTTATTATAAGAGTGCTGAAAAACGTGTTCCGCAAGGCCGTTGAGATACGGGAAGAAAACGATGGTACAATATGATACTAATTCTAAACCGTTCTATAGACAAGGACGGCAGATAGAATTTTGTCAATCAAGAAAAGCGACCGCAGCAATGCTTGGTGCCTTGCAAGGGAGCTTGACGCAGAGTGACGAAATTATAGCTATCGTATTTGTCTATAGGTTGGTTTAGAATTAGTATAAATTATAGGAGAAATTGTTATGGCAATAATAGTAAACCTTGACGTTGTTATGGCGAAAAGGAAAATTTCCTCGGGAGAGCTTGCGGAAAAGCTTGAAATAACCCCTGCAAACCTCTCCATACTTAAAACGGGAAAAGCAAAGGCTATCCGCTTTTCCACTCTGAACAGGCTTTGCGAGATACTTGACTGCAAGCCGGGAGATATTCTCGACTATGAGAAGGGAGATAATGAAGATGACTGATACCGCAGGCAAAATTACGGACAACGAAGCATATTTTCAGCCGCCCGTTGTGGTTCCGCAGATGAAATATTCCGTTAAGGAAAGCATTTTCGCCCTTATTTTTTCTTTCACGGGCTATTTCTTCATAAAAACCTTTATTATGAATTCCCCCGGTATGGGTGCGGCAATATTTATGCTCTGCACAGCCGCCGCAGCTGCAGTTTTCGCAAAGCTGAACGGGGCAAAGGGCAGCCGTTACAGCAAACTTTACTTCATACTGACCCTTTTGTTTTCGGCAAATATGGGAATAACGGCAAACGGACTTATAATGTTCCTTGATTTTATGTTTGCGGCAATAATGCTTGCAATGTGGGCGTTTGCCGTAAACAACCCAGACTGGAAGGGCGCAGACGACTTCTTCGTTTTCAGCTTCGGAAGCGCCATTTTCGGACGTTCCTTCGGCAATTTCGGCAAGTGTCCCTCCGCCGCCGCAGAGCTGCTCAAAAGAAACAAAAGCGGCAGGAACGTAAGAAACATTTTCCTCGGCATTTTGACCGCCGTTCCCGTTACCCTTGTTGTAATAACCATTCTTTCCTCAGCGGACAGCGTTTTCGGGGATATTATGGACAGCATCGTCGGCGGCATAAGCCTTAGCGGTCTGTTCAGATATATGTGGGGTCTGCCCCTTTCCTTCCTTGTGTTCGGAATTGTTTACGGCGGCGTTTCCGCAAAGAGCGGCTGCCCCGACAAAGGAAAATGCGAAAGAACGGCGGCGGCTTTCAGAATTGCTCCAAGCGTTATGATGTACGCCTCTGTGGTGCCGCTGTGCATAGTTTACGTTATATTCTTCTTTTCACAGCTTACCTACTTCACATCGGCGTTCAGAGGCGTTCTCCCCGAGGAATTCAGCGCCGCAGAGTACGCAAGGAAAGGCTTTTTCGAGCTTTGCGCAGTTTCGGTGATAAACCTGTTCGTTATTGCGGCAATAAATGTTTTCTGCCGTTATGACGGAAAAGAGGGCGAAAAAAAGCGTCCTGCCCCACTGAGATTTTTTACCGCTCTGCTGTCGGTGTTCACACTTATCCTTATAGCAACGGCGCTGAGCAAAATGGGAATGTACATCTCCCGTTTCGGACTTACCCCGAAAAGAGTGTACACCTCGTGGTTTATGGTAGTTCTTGCAGCGCTGTTCATACTTATCGCCGCAAGACAGTTCAAGGCGTTCAATATGGCAAAAACGGGAGCGGTCATATTCACGGTAATGCTTGTTCTTCTCAGCTTCTCACAGACCGATTCGCTTATTGCAGGCTATAACATTTCCGCCTATGAAAAGGGTATGATAGAAGAAATAGACTTTGACGGACTTTCCAGCGACGCTGTTTACGCCGTAAGAAGCTGCCTTGACAGCAAGAATGTGACCCTCAGGGAAGAAGCGGAAAACTGGCTTGAACAGCAGGAGAAACATACCGAGCATTATAAATGGTACGAAATGGGCGTTTCGGAATTTGCAGCAGCAGGCTGATTATTTATAATACTAAACACCAAGAAAAAAGGGGCTGTTGCACGTTAATTAATACAAATAACCAATAAAACTGTAGACAAAAAATCTTCGCATAATCCATAAAGCTAAGATTATGCTCGATTTTTTGTACAGTTTTTAATTGGTTATTAGTATAATAATTTATAAAATCACGGGCGGATAATATCCGCCCCTACATAAAACTGCGTATTTTAGCGCATTTATCTTGTAGGGGGCTGTTGCGCATTGATAAAAAAATCATAAAATTGCGGGCGGATAATATCCGCCCCTACATTAAACTGCGTATTTTAGCGCATTTATCTTGTAGGGGCGGCTATCAGCCGCCCGTCTTTGTTATAAATTTATTAACGTGCAACAGCCATTTTGTTATTCTTCCTGCGCAAACTCCGTTATTTTCTCGGAAATGAACACTGATGTAAGATATGATTGGGTATTTGTATCTATGCCCGAAAGCCCATCACCCCTCTGGTCGCCGTAACCGCCGAAGTTGGCGTGGTTTCCGTCCTCAATAACATACTCGCTGTAGTTTTCGGGAAGGTTGGACCTGCACTTTTCATATTTCTTCATATTCATAATGCCGTCCTCGGAGCCGTAAATGCTCATTACATTAAGCGCCGTTCCGCTCAGGTCGGCTGTGGAATACGCACCAAGCATTATAAGCCCCTCAAACTCTTCACTATGCTCCGATACATAGGAAGCCGCCATTGCTCCGCCGAGGGAATGTCCGCCTATGTACCACCGCTCAATGTCGGGGTAACGCTCCTGAAGACCAAAGGCGGCATTTTTGCCGAAAACAGCAAGGTTGCAGGGCATCTTCACCAGCAGACACAGCACCCCTTTGTTGGCAAGAAACTGCATAAGGGGCGCATAGGACGTATACTCCACCTTTCCTCCGGGGTAAAATATCAGTCCTGCCACCGGCTCTTCCCACGGCTCGAAGGCTATAACTCCGTCACCGTAATTTACAACCGAAGCATAGTCGCTGCTTTCAAGGGCTTGTTCAATATAGTCCTCCGCAGGGTAATAATCCAGCAGGTATACCGCACAGCCTGCTATCACAGATACTATTGCCGCCGCTATGACCGAGATGATAAGTATCTTTTTGTTTTTTTTGCTCATTTTATATACACCTCTGTACTTTCGTATGCCCCAATATTACGACTTTCCCAATAAAATACATCATTCGTCAAAAATGCTTGCGTGGTATATTCCGCTGCCGCATTCTATCTCTCTTATCTCATTCTGGATAATATAGGTAGCATACCGCTTTCCGTAAACATCATAATTGACATTCCCGTTTTCATCTTCGGTCTCAATGGGATATTCATAGTTTATATTGAGGATACAGCCGTCCCTAAGATATGCCCCCGTGACGGTACATTCGCCCGAGTTTATTTGGTCAAACAGCGCCTGTACATCGGAACGCTCCTCAAAATCTTCACGGGAAACAGGTTCGCCCGTAAGCTCTCCCGATACCGTGAACCAGTAGGGCTTAAAGGTGTGGGAACCGATACCGCTTTCCGAACCCTGCGGTCCTGTCGTGTCCCATCCGGAACGGTACAGAACGAACTGATCGTTTATAAGATCCATGTTATCATATCCGTCTGACGGAGAAGGGCGCATAAACATACCAACGCCGGAAAGCTCATGCTCATAAGGCTTGCCGTCCTTTACTCCGTAAATAACGCAGTTTTCCGTGTTGCCGTAATTCTGCGCAAGGAACAGGCTGCCTATCCGTGTAAAATCAACAAACGCCCCGAATGTTGGCTCGCACAGCTCCGTTACATCGTTATCCGAAATGAAGCACAAGGGGCTGTCCTTTTGGCAGAAAAACGCCTCATAGCTTCCGTTTCCGTCAAAATCGTCATAGCAGAACACCTTGGTTTCGCCGCCCAGATAGCTTTCAGCCGCTTTTTTCGCCGTAAAATACCCGTTGTAGGTATCAACAAGCCATTTCGCCTGACCTTCAAAGTCGGACATATCCAAGCTGTCGGCGTCATAGGTGCATATTGAAACTTCGTTTGCCTCGTTATAGTTCCGCCAAAGTTCATTTTGGCACTCGTCATAATAATCCGCTGCTTCGGCTGCTTCTCCGTTTATGTAATAGGTGTATTCCTTTAAGGGGAAAGCGTCTCCCACAGCGCCGCATTCGTTCAGATATTCCGATATGCCGTTTTCGGTTATCCTGTCCACCTTGTCAACGCTCAGGTGCATAGAATGTTCGTAAAAATTATGTACATAAACATTGCCGTCCAAGGTGAAAAAGCGGCAGAAGCCTTCACGGCAGTAACCGTCAAACTCACCGTACAGATCGCCGTCAAGGGTGTATATGAAGGATCCCATAGTTCCCTGACCGCTGTTATGATGAACAGAATAAATTTCCGGCACACCGTCAAGGGTGAAGTCGTAAAGTCCGAAATATGCGGTATACAGATTGGCAGCTTCCGTTTCCTTTGCAATAAAATTCTCAATTGCGGCAGAAGCACTGTCGTTGAGCAGTCCTTCCTCTGTAATATACTCGGTAACGCTTGCTTCGGTATTTTCCGTAACAGTGGTTTCTGCGGCAGTTTCGCTTGTTTCCGTGGTTTCGGAAGAAGCTGTGGTTTCCGCCTCTGTCTGTACTTGTGTCAAAGCGGTATCGGAAAGGGTTTCAACATTCTGCTCCTTTGAACAGGAAGAAAAAACTGCGGATATGACCGCCGCTGCTGTTACGGCGGTCATTAGCTGTCTTTTACGCTTGCCGCTCATTTGCTGTATACCTTTATTATCTCACCGATATACTGCTTGTGAACGGGGTCGGTGCCGTACCACTTGTTCTTTTCATCGTCATTCAGCTTTTCAAGGTCAAAATCCCCTGCATAGAGCTTGCGGCAGACGAAAACAAGGCTTGCTTCGTTAAATGAGACCGTACCGTCTGTAAAGAAGGGCGTAACGCCTGTTTTTTCTGTCTTGTCAACGTTTCTTCCCGAGTTTGCTCCGCAGAATTTCAGAACGTCTTTTTTATCGCTGTCGAAAAAGCTGATAGTGAACAGGTCGTTCTTCTCCATAAATTCGTAGGTGTAGCGGTTGTGGCGGACAACGGTCTCGAAAACGTCCTTGCTCCACATTTCTCCAACAAAGCCCCAGCTTGCGGTCATCATATTGTAGCCGCTTTCATTTCCTGCGGCAACAAGGAACCATTCCTTGCCTATCTTCTCCCAGGGGTTGATGCTTAAATCGTATAATTTGATCTCATGCAGTGACATATATAGTCCTCCTTGATA
The DNA here is from genome assembly GCA_051881775.1 of Oscillospiraceae bacterium. Lineage (GTDB taxonomy): Bacteria > Bacillota > Clostridia > Oscillospirales > Ruminococcaceae > UMGS363. The sequence goes on from JBJEQN010000073.1 coordinate 10,726, forward strand.
AATAATAATATTATATGCTTTTCGGACGAAAACCGCCCTTTATTTATGATACTTTCCGCCGCCGTTTATCTGAAAGGCACGATAAAGCTGTTCAAGCACCATTACCCTTGCAAGCTGGTGAGGAAAGGTCATTTCCGACATTGAAAGCCGCATATCCGACATTGCCTTTATTTCGTCAGCAATGCCGAAGGAGCTTCCTATTACAATATTAAGAGTGCTTTTTCCCTCAACGGATATTTTTTCTATCTTTTCGGCAAATTTAACGGAGGAAAGCTGCTTGCCCTCAATACACATAGTAATGTTATAGCAGTTATTTCCGTTAAGTATATCAAGCATAGCCTTGCCCTCAGCCGAAAGAGCGGCTTTTATCTCCTTTTCGGAGGGATTGTCGGGCAGACGGCTTTCATTCAGCTCAATAATATTTATTTTGCAGAAGCCCTGCAGCCGCTTTTTGTACTCTGCGCAGGCTTCACGAAGATAGCTTTCTTTCAGCTTTCCTACCGTAATAAGATTTACATTAAGCATATTTGCTCCTTTCAGAACGCCACAAATCCGCCGCTTGTTTCAACAGGTGCAACGGACAGCATATAATCGGCGTTGCGGACGTAGCCGTCGAGATATTTCAGCACCGTTTCCTCTGCAACGGAGGGAGTGTTGTTCTCCTGTGACAAATGACCGAGGATAAGCCTTGTTGTGCCGCTTTCTATAAGCTTTGCGGCAAATTTTCCGCAGTCGTCGTTGGAAAGGTGACCGCTGTTTGAGAAGATTCGGGTCTTGAGGTAATATGCGTAAGGTCCGTTCCGCAGCATTTCAACGTCATAGTTTGCTTCAAGGAGAACAGCGTCCGTTCCCAGTAGGCTTTCTTCGACAATATCGGTAACGTGCCCAAGGTCGGTGCATACGGCACAGCTTTTGCCGTCCTCAAAGGTTATTCGGTAGCCGCAGGATTCTCTTGTATCGTGGTCTGTGGGGAAACAGCGGATGTTCATACCGTAAATATCCGTGTTGTCCTTTAGTTCCTCATGATCTCCCTTGATACAGCCGCTGTCCAGAAGCACCTCAAGGGTATAAGCCTGAGCGTAGACCGTTACAGGCTGCTTTTTTGTAAGCATTGCAAGACCCTTTGTGTGGTCGGAATGTTCGTGTGTAATGAACACCGCCTTGATACACTCCAGAGAAAGCCCGTTCAGCTCCAAAGCCTTGCACAAACGTGAATAGGAAACGCCGTCGTCAATGAGAATACCCTGTTCCTTTGTGCCGATATATGTACAGTTTCCCTTGCTTGATGAAAAAAGGGGGTAAATTCTTGCCACGTTTAAACCTCCGTTTTATTTTTTCTTCTGTAAATAATTACACAGACAATATACGCTGCCAAACCTGCTGTTCCGATCATCGAAGCAGCCGCACCGATGTCTCTTGCCTTTGAATGATATTCAAATCTGACCGTATGGTTCCCTGCCGGAACTGGAACTGCCATAAAGCCGATGTTTGCATGATAAAAGTCTGTCTTTTCGCCGTCTACATATGCAGTAAAGTTATCGCTGTAAGCCGTGCTGAAAAATACCAGCTCTGATTCGTCAAGAGTTATCTCCGCAGTAAATCCGCTGCCGTCGGAAGTGATTTTCTCCGCATATTTCTCTCTGCGCTTTGCACATTCTGCGGAAAACTCCTCATCGTTAAGTGCATATATCTCCTCTTGGGGTATCTCTTCAAGATAGTCCGAAACTGCACTTGTATCGTCCACGACCATAGCTTTAAGCATAATGCCTTTCCTTGTTTCTTCGTCAAGGGAATCAAATTTTTCTCTTGAAATGCAGTAGTCGTAGCAAAAACCCATAGGGATAAAATCGGGATTTTCATAAATGTAATATATGCCCTGCTGTTCCTTAAAAGTGTGCTTGTCCGAAAAATCAATAAGAGAATTTACGTCTGAAACAAGCTCTTTTACCGAGCAAAGACACTCCGATGTATAGTCATTGTATATATCATCATATCCGAAACCCAAAGTCTGACAGTATTCGTTTATATAGGGATTGACCGTGCTGTTGAAGAAATAAAGTGAATTCTGTCCCCAGAGAATATTCAGATTATCAAACTGACTGACAGCGGTTATCCTTTTTCCGTAAGCGGTCTCCTCAAATTCGGGGTAGGACATACGAGAATCTATTGTAAGTTCAGGCATTCTGTTTTCTCCCATTCCGTAAAGCATAGTGCTTTCCATAAGAACAAACACTGCTCCGAGAGTAATTATTGCAGTCTTTTTTGAATAAGTTTCGTCCCGTTTTATCACAAAAATTATCAGTGCAGTAAGAATAAGTCCCACCGCCGTCATACCTATGTTTATCCACTTCTGGCTATCGCTGTAATAAGCTCCTGTTTCCCACATGGACAGCTTTTCCATTGGAAATATAAGAGTAAAAACAGCTATAGCAAGAACGACCGCTCCGTTTACGGCTATTCCGACTTTAAACGTCTTTGCTCCGTTCTCGATAGCGCAGGCGGTCATGACCGACATTATGAGAACAGGTGCAAACATCCATCTTGCATAATATGTAGTCCGTCCGAGAGAAAATATGCTGTTAAGCGCAGGAACAAGCGCAATAACTCCGCATATTGCCGCAAGTCTTGTCTGCCAGCTTTTTTTATTTGCGCACATAAAGGCTATTACGCCGGACATTCCGAACATAGGCAGATACATTGCCTGTGACGACCACCTTGAACCGGCAGGATATTCCCCTCTGAAATCCGGGAAAACATTGGTGTATCCTTGGGTGTCGGGAACAGTAAACATAGATTGTATTATTCTTGCATATCGCCACGGGGTCTCATAAACAAGCGCCTGTATAATGTTGTTCAAAGAATAGGTATCACCGAAACGGGGACTTCCGAGAATACAAACTATCGCAGGAACAAGAACTATGCCGGCAGCCGAAACACCGAGCAGAGATTCCAACCCAAGGCAGAGAAAATCCCTTATGCCTATCCTGAAATTCTTATCGGTAAGCCTTACCAAAAAATAAATTATGATAAAAATAACCTCGGTAACAAACAGATAGTAATTTGTCAGCGCACATAAAGCGACAGACACTCCAAACAATCCCCTGCGCTTTTCCGTGACAGCAGCTTCAAGGGCATAAAGCAGAAGCGGAAAGAAAGCAAGTCCGTCCATATAGTGAAAAACAAAATTTGTCATCTGATAGCCGGAAAATGTATAAAGCATTGCCGCAATTACCGCATAGCAGGGGTCTTTACAGAATTTTGAGGCATAAAGATACCCGTTAAGACAACACACACCCAATTTAAGGGCAATAAGGAACGGAACTGCATAAAGCAGCGCTTTCTGCGGAATAAGCACAGTAATAAGCGTAAATGGGCTGAAAAGGTTGTAAAACGTGTAAGCGTCAAGGAAATCCAGACCAAGACCTGCCTTGAAATCATATTGAGGGATAGTCAGATCCGCAAGATATTGATGCAGATAAAGCAGAAACGGGGTCTGCTGAGCGTCAAAATCGCCATAGAAATAAAATATCCATCCGTTTCCGGCAGCATAGGGCAAAGCCGCAAGAAGAAAAATTGCAATTCCTGCCGCAAAAGAAAAAAGACAATATTTTTTATTTATATGATTATTTTCTGTAAGGCTGCCCAATTTTTTCATCTCCCGACAAAAATTCATTTCAATAATAAGTATATCACAACTTCCGCCCGTTGTCACCATAAAATTTTTTTATGAATATAATATATCGGACAATACCGCTTGCGGCGGAATTATCCTACTATTTATACTTACGGAGATATATTGATATGAACATACAGCAAAATAACCTTCATTCTCTGAAAGAGGGAATGAGCGCAAGAGTAATAAGGCTTGACAACGAAGGAAGTATGCGCCGCAGACTTCAGGATATAGGGCTTATAGAGGGTACAAAGGTGCTGTGCCTGCAAAGAAGTCCGTCGGGTGACCCCGTGGCGTATCTCATAAGAGGAGCGGTCATCGCACTGAGGGAAGAGGACAGCTCAAAGGTGCTTGTAGAGGTGTCATAAATAAGTTATCACAAACTTACGGGGCCGACAGCGAAGCGATAACGGGATTCCAAAGGGATTAGTCCCTTTGGCGAGGGTCAAGGGGCGAGGAGCCCCTTGTCGCTTCCGCAGAAGCGAAACACCCCTAAACTAAGGTGCAACGCATTGTAACAGCAAAACAAACAAAGTAAAAGTTACAAAGGCGCAATTCACATTCAGAAGCGGAACCAAGTAAAGTTTTGTATAGCACAAAACTCGTGGAACCGACTATGTGAATTGCGCCTATTCTTACATATCACAACAAAGTCACCCTCGCAGGAAAATGTAAGGAGCGCAGCGACGAGCATTTTCCTGCGACAAGGCATATTTTGCGGTAGTTTTCCGCACAAAATCAGCATTTTTTCGCATTGTTCTGTAGGGGCGCACATTGTGCGCCCGATTTTATTACACGGAATTGTCCGTTGCGCCATATTGCCCGTTAATAACCGCTTTTTCGTGCATAACAACACTCTACTTTTGCTGTGTCGCAGGAAAATACACTTCGCTCCGCTCAGTATATTTTCTGTGAGGGATAGTTTGTTTGTACGGGATAGAAATAGGCGCAATTCACATTGGGCGGTTCCACGAATTTTGTGCTATAGGACACTTTACTTGGTTCCGATCTTAATGTGAATTGCGCCTTTGTAACTTTTACTTTGTTTGTTTTGCTGTTACAATGCGTTGTGCCTTACTTTTGGGAATTTCGCTCTCTGCGGAGAGCGATTTAAGGGCTACTCGCCCTTAAAAATCCTCGCCAAAGGGACTAGTCCCTTTGGAATCCCGTTACGCTTCGCAGTCGGGTCTGCTACTGTGCGGTTTTACGCTTCCTTCTTTTCTTCCGCAGCCTTGGGTGCAGGTGCCGAAACGCCGCAACTCTGTATTGCGTGTACAGGGCAGGCGTCTACGCACTTTCCGCAGCTTGTGCACTTGCTGTAATCTATGCGTGCAAGGTTGTTTTCAACGGTTATCGCACCGAATTCGCAGGTCTTTTCACACTTCTTGCAGCCGATACAGCCGGTCTTGCAGACGGAACGCACTATCTTGCCTAATTCGGTAGAGGAGCAGCAAACGTCAACGTGGTTTGTTATATCGTGTACAACGATAAGCCGGTTGGGACAGGCCTTTGCACAAAGTCCGCAGCCGATACATTTTGCTTTATCCACCCTTGCAAGTCCGTCAACAATGGTAATGGCATCCTGAGGACATACCACAGCACAGTCGCCGTAACCAAGGCAGCCGTGGGAGCAGGTCGTAGAACCCGAATAAAAGCGTTCTGCTGCTTTACAGCTCTGTATGCCGTCAAATCTGAACTTATCCGAGGTGTTATTGCAGCTGCCGTTACATTTTACAACTGCCACCTGAGCCGTCATATCCATAGCTGCAAGTCCCATAAGCTCAGAAATTTTCGCTGCGCAGTCTTTTCCGCCGGGCTTGCAGAGGTTTGTGGGAACGCCGTTCTTGACGATAGCATTTGCATAGTCGGAACAGCCGGAGAAGCCGCAGGCACCGCAGTTTATCTGAGGAAGCACCTCGTTTACGGCTTCGATTCGTTCGTCCGTCTTTACCTCGAAAACCTTGGAGCAAACGGTAAGGAGAACGCCTGCCACAAGTCCTATTGCGCCGAACACAAGGGCAGGAAGAACATAAGTAGTTACCATTTTTATCCCTCCTTAGTTGAACAGTCCCGCAAAGCCCATAAAGCTTACGGAAACTATTGAAGCGGCAATAAGCGTTGCAGGAACGCCCTTGAACATTTCGGGAGAATCGGAAGCGTTCACTCTCTGGCGCACTCCGCTGAAGATAAGGAGGGCAAGGGTGAAGCCGAGACCTGCTCCGAGAGAGTTTACAATAGACTGTCCAAGGTTGTAGCTGTTGTCGATGTTAAGGATAGTAACGCCGAGAACTGCACAGTTTGTTGTAATAAGGGGCAGGAACACGCCCAGTGCTTTGTAAAGGGGCGGAACCATCTTTTTCAGGAACATTTCAACTATCTGAACGAACAGCGCAATGATAAGGATAAACGCTACCGTTTTAAGATATGTAAGTCCCATTGGAACAAGGATAAATGTGTAAATGGGGTAGGTTACGATAGTTGCGCAGACCATAACAAAGGTCACGGCAGCGCCCATTCCTGCTGCACTGTCAAGTTTCTTGGAAACGCCGAGGAATGCGCATATACCCATAAATTTTGAGAGAACGAAGTTGTCTACCAGCATTGCGCTGAGAAGTATCACAAGCATTTCTTTCATTCGCTTTTACCTCCCTCTTTATTGTAGGACGGGCAGGAAGCTGCGTTGGGACAGCTTGCGCAGCCTATCTCCTGAGGAGGCTTCTTGCTTGTCAGCTTGTTTATAACGGCAATGATAACGCCAAGGGTAAAGAAACCGCCTGCAGGCATAATGAACACCGTCATTGTAACGGGCAGGTGCAGGTCGATGCCGAACCAAGCGCCTGTGCCGATTATTTCTCTTACGCTGCCCATAAGGAACAGAGCAAGTGTGAAGCCGATACCCATTCCGAGACCGTCAAGCATGGACTTTACGGGACCATTTTTGGAGGCAAACGCTTCTGCACGTCCGAGGATTATACAGTTTACCGTGATAAGTGAAAGGAACAGTCCCAGGCTGTCATAAAGCTCGGGGAGGTAGCCCTTCATAAGGAATTCGATAAGGGTAACGAAGCTTGCGATAACAACGATGAAGCAAGGCAGACGAACCGCTTTCGGGATAACGTTTTTAAGCAATGATATAACAAGGTTTGAGCATACAAGTACAAAGGTTGTGGCAAGACCCATTCCTATGCCGTTTGAAGCCATTGTTGTAACGGCAAGTGCAGGACACATACCCAGCAGTGTAACGAGAACGGGGTTTTCCTTTATGATACCCTTTGTAAGCTCAAAAAGATTGCCCTTTTTCTTTTCTTCACTCATTTCCGCTCACTCCTTTCATTTCGTTATAAGCATTCAGAGCAGCAGTAACGGCTCTGTTCACACCGTTTGAGGAAAGGGTAGCGCCGGTAAGGGTATCAAACTTAAAGGTATCTCCTGCAGGGATAGCATTTTTAGCTTCGTTAAGGCGTTCTACCTCTTCGGCACTTCCCCAGACATATTTTTTCTTTGCTGTGCTTTCCTCGCCGCTGTCAACGGGAAGTTTGTCATAGGTAAGTCCCTTGAATCTGCTGCGGAAATCAAGTCCTTCGTCTCCGTCACGGACTCTTGTACCCACACCGGGAGTATCACCTATACTAAGAATTGAAACACCTGAAACAGAACCATCGGAGGACATTCCCACCATAACGTGAATTCCGCCGCCGGAGTAACCGTCAGTAATTATTTCAAACGCTGTGTTTCCGTTTGCGTCTTCAAGAACGGAGGTAACTCCCTCGGGAGCATAAACAGACCCGTCATCGCCCAGTTTCATTGAAAAACCGTCTGCGGTGCCGTATATCTCGTTAAGACCTGCGGTCATTTTGTCTGTGATAACACCTGTGTTGTCAACATATGTAGCCTCGTATGCCATAACAAGCAGTGCGCAGGCAATAAGGCATATAAGCGTTAAAACAAGAGAAGGCTTTATTTTTTCGTTAAACATTACTGAACAGCCTCCTTTGCCTTTTTAACGGGCTTCTTTGCTCCGAGAGGGTGAGTTCTGCATATTCTGTCTATGTAAGGCGTGAGCAGGTTCATAAGCAGTATTGAGAAGGAAACGCCCTCGGGGTAATTGCCGAACTGACGGATAACGAAGGTGATCAAAGCGCAGCCTGCGCCGAAAACTATCTTGCCGGAAGTGGTAAGAGGCGTTGTTGCATAGTCGGTAGCCATAAAGAATGCGCCTATCATAAGACCGCCTGCAAGAAGCTGGTAAACAGTCATTGTAAGGCTGCCCGTGTAGAGCAGTGTAAGAACGCCGAAGGTGCCGATAAAGGCAAGGGGCGTTGCAGGAGAGATTATTCTTGTAACGATAAGGAAAATTCCGCCGATAATAAGTGCAACGGCACAGGTCTCGCCGATACAGCCGCCTGTTTCGCCAAGAAGCATCTGCTTAAGGGTAAATGGTGCGACCATGCTTGTTCCGTTGTCAAGCCAAGCTGCCGCAAGAGGCGTTGCACCTGTCTGAGCGTCCGGTGTATTCCAGTAGTAAGGCACTACCCAGCTTGTCATCTCCGAGAAGGACACCATAAGCACAATTCTTGCCGCAATGGCAGGGTTTGCAAAGTTCTGACCTATACCGCCGAAAAGCTGCTTTACAATAACTATTGCAACAAAGCTGCCGATAACGGGGATATAGAAGGGTACGGAAGCAGGCAGGTTCATACCGAGAAGAAGTCCCGTTACTACCGCCGAAAGGTCGGAAACCGTCTGCTCCTTCTTTGTGATGATGTTGAAAAGCGCTTCAAAGGCAACTGCCGAAACTATTGTTACAAGCAGTACCGCAGCCGCTCTTAAACCGAAATAAATGCAGCCCATAACTGCCGCAGGGAGCAGAGCGATTATGACCAAAGCCATAATTTTTGTTGTTGAAAGTCCGGCGCTTCTGTGAGGCGACGGAGAAACTCTTAATCCGTTCATAAAAGCTGTTTATTCTCCTTTCTCACTTCTTAGGCGCAGGACGGGGGATAAGTCCCTTTGCCAGCTGGTTTATTTCCGCAAGAGGACGGTGTGCCGGGCAGATATAGCTGCAGCAGCCGCAGTTCATGCAGAGCATAACTTTAAGCGACTTCAGTTTCTCAACGTCCTTAGCCTTGTATGCGCTTTCAAGCTCAACGGGCATAAGGTTCATAGGACAGACTCTTATGCAGTTTCCGCAGCGTATGCAGGCGGTCGTCTTGGGTTCTTCCACGTTGTTGAACGCAAGAACGGCATTTGTTGTTTTAAGGATAGGCTGGTCTGTGTCGTACAGAGGGAAGCCCATCATAGGACCGCCGTAAAGCACCTTTTCGGGGTTTTCGGCGCCGCCGTATTCAAGTATATCGGAAATTCTTGTGCCTATGGGAACAAGGTAGTTGCCCTTGTTCTTGGTTATGGCATTTCCGTCAAGGGTTATTCTTCTGTGAGTAAGGGGCATACCCGTTTCGCAGTAGCGGTTAATGTAAGCAACGGTGGAAACGTTCATTACCATAACGCCCTGATTGCTTGGCAGCTCGCCCTCGGCAACTATCCTGCCCGTTGCGGAGAAGATAATGACCTTTTCTGCGCCCTGAGGATAGGAAGAAGGAAGAGTTACTATCTCAATGGACTTGATATCCGCCGTTTTCTCCTTTAAAAGAGCAATAGCTTCCGGCTTGTTGTTCTCTATGCAGATTTTACAGATAGGAATATTAAGATATTTCTGTACAAGAAGTACTCCCTTGATAACATCATCGGGTTCCTCCATCATCTGGCGGAAATCCGAGGTTATATAGGGTTCGCACTCTGCAGCGTTGATAACAAGGGTGTCGATAGGGGTCTTGGACTTGTCGAAATTGACCTTGATGTGAGTGGGGAAACCTGCTCCTCCCAGACCTGCAAGTCCGCTTTCTCTGACAGCAGCAACAAAAGACGCTTTGTCCGTCACCACAGGCGGAACAAGGCTCGGGTCGGGGGTCTGTTCTCCGTCGGTATCGATAACTGCCGCTTTGCAGAAGTTTCCTCCCGGCAGCAGATAATCGACTACCGCATTTACCGTGCCGGAAACGGAGGAATGAATGGGTACCGACATAAAAGCGTCGGTGTCGCCGATCTTCTGTCCCACGGTCACAGCGTCTCCTGCCTTGACAAGACAGTTGCATGGTGCGCCCATTGCCTGGGACATAGGGATAATGACCTGCTTCGGCAGCGGAAAGCTGACGGTCTCGCAGTCCTTTGTCCCCTTATCGTGGCTGAGGCGCACGCCGTTTAGTTTTTTCATCTGGCATTTTCCTTCCTTAATCATAAGCAATGCTGCACAAAGAGCGCCTGCGGTTTTGCACGGCATTGCCTATATAAAATAAATTTATGAAAAATTATAATGATGTTCGTTTTTATTCGGAACGTTCAATCCCGTTTATGTGCCGCAAGGCTTTTTTCAAGCAGGGGAATGACCTTGCCCGAAACGATACCCGTAAAAAAGCCGGATACCGTACCCGTAACAAGCAGCAAGGGCGCATAATAAAGGGTGTAAACGCTGCCCGTGAGCAGAGCCGCCGCCCCAAGCTGACCGAGAATGTGAACTATTGCGCTTATAACGCTTATCATAACGTAGGAACAGCGTGTTTTTGACAGCAGCAGCGCCGTTATCCCGAAGGACAGCAGACCTCCGCTTGCCGACATTATACCTGCTGTAACTCCCCTTGTCATAAGCACAAAAACCGATTTCAGCAGCGTTATGATAAACGCCGTGGGCAGATTTATACATACTGCGGCAGCAAATACCGCAATATTTGCAAGTCCTATCCTTACTCCTGCAGGCAGGAACGCCGATACCATGCTTTCAAAAGCCGTAAGCGCCGCCGCAAGTGCAAGCATTATGCCCGTTACAGCTACATAACGAGCCTTGGAATCAAATGGATCTATCTTCATATTAATTATACTATCAGTTTAAAACGACGTCAATTTCATTTTCTGTATTTGAGATTATTCTTACGGAGATCCTGTTTGGCAGACAGACAATTGACTGCCCGGTGCCGCTTATAAACCCTGTTTTTTCGCAAATTTTGTCGGGGCAATCCGACTTTGAAACGCATATCTCCCCGTTTTTCACGGTAAGCTCCATATCAAAGCCCTCAAGGGGATAAACGCCGTCCCTGTCAAGAGGTATCTCAGCAACGGTTTCTCCCTCAAAGGACACCACAGCCGTTCCTCCGTTCCCCTTGCCCTGCATAAGAAAATATGCAGCTAAAGCAATAACAATGACTGCCGCCGAAAAGACAATATCCCTTGCGCCAAGGAGCTTTCTGCCCTTATCCTGCGAAGCTGAATCCTGTGTTTTCATAAAGCGTAAAATCAACTCCCGTGCTGACGTAGACCTTACGGTTCTCGTCCGCCGCAATAATAAAGCAGTTTTCCCTGTCCATATAGCGTTCAAGCTCCGCCGTTCCCCCCGAATATACCGCCGTGGCAAGCATATCGGAAAGAATACCGCCGTTTTCCGTGCCGTAGGGAACTATGACCGTAACTGAGGTCAGGTCTGTTTCAACGGGATAGCCTGTTTCCGCAGAAAGGATATGCCCGTATCTAACGCCGTCCTGCTCGAAATAACGCTCATAGCCGCCGCTTGTGGAAATAAATGCGGCAGAGGTCTCTATCATCCCAAGGTATTCCGAAGGCTTGTCGGGATTCTTCACAGCCGCCTTAAAGCTGCTGCCGTCGGGCTTTTCGCCGTAAAGAAGGGTGGACGAGCCGAGAGAAACAACAGCGCAGGAAGTATCCGAAGCCGAAAGAAGCTCCGCCGCCCTGTCGCAGGCGTAACCCTTTGCCGAAGCGCCGAGATCAAGCCTTGTTCCGTCGGGCAGCTCCGAAAGGCTGTCAAAACCGCCCCGAAGAGTGCCGAGCGCCTTGTCTATGTCCTCCTGCGAAGGTACGGAAGGCGTGTCCGTGGAAATGCCCCAAAGCTCCGTCAAAGCGCCGCAGGTAACGTTCAGACCGCCGCCTATTTCCTTTGAAAGCAGTAAAGAAAGCTCTGCGCAGTCGGAAATATATTCTCCCGTAAGGGTGTTTGCGTCCGTGCCGTAAGCGCTCTGGAACTCGCCGCTCATATCCTTCATAAGTCCTTTCAAAGAAGAAAGCTCATTTTCGCCGCCGTACAGCGTTATACCGCAGTAGGTGTCGAAGGTGTAAAATTCCGCCGAGCTTTTTTCGGGAGCGCAGGAGCATAGAAGCAGCACAGCCCCGGAAACGGCACAAACAGGTTTTAAGCATTTAAATTTATACATACTCATAACAGTTTAATTTTATCCGATTAAACGCCTCTCGTCAAGAGTTTTAAAAATTTCCCTGCAAAAGCGACAATACGCACAAATTATTATCCCTTTTATGCTATAAAATAAGAAATTATGCAAGCCTCCGCAGCGGTATGAAGGCGTATTTTTACTTCTTTTGCGTAATTATATAAGGGAACCTCTAAAAACCTCCTTCTCGGCAAATTTTCTATGACTTTATTCATCTGCTGCGTTAACAAACCTTGTAATACATCAAGTATTGCTGCGGTTTGTTGCCTTGCAGCTGAACAAAGTCATATACGAAAATTTGCTCGAGTCCCGGTTTTTAGAGAACCCCTTAATTTTATACCGAATGTTGAAAACTCTGTGCAAAACGTTGAAAGATGTGCAAAACCGTGCCGAAAAAGTGGAAAAACAAGTTCCGATTCTGCGCAGTTCACAGGGTTTATTCCACACTTTCCACAAGTTTTCCACATTTTCGGTGCAAAGTCCATTCTACAAAACGGAATAACAGCTTTACACATAGGCGGCAATTATATCCTTTTTTACAATTTTATACCTGTTACCACCCTGTCGTTTCCCCCAAGATCCTTTATAACCTTAACATCGCCGTAACCGCTGCTGCGGAGAAGCTCCGAGACCGCTTCACCCTGTTCATAGCCTATCTCAAATGCAAGAAGTCCGCCCTCTTTCAGCACTTCCTTCCACAGACAGGATATTATGCGGTAAAATTTCAGCCCGTCCGCTCCGCCGTCAAGCGCCGAGGCAGGCTCAAAGGCAACCTCACTCTGCAGTTCCGACATTTCCTCCGCCGTAAGATAGGGAGGGTTCGACACTATGCAGTCTATCTGACGGTGATCTCCGGGGCTGTCGGGGTCGGCAAAGTTGTCAAGGAGCCGTCCGTCCGTAACATCCCCCTTTATTATCTGTACCCTTGCCTCGTTGTTTCGTATGTTTGCAGTAAGATATGGCATTGCCTCGGAGAAAAGCTCCACCGCCGTTACCCTTGAACGTGGCATACTTTTCTGTAACGCTATGGCAATACAGCCGCTTCCGCTGCAAAGGTCGGCTATTTCGGGGTCGGTCTGCTTTTTTGCGGCAAAGTGGTTTATTACCGTTTCAACAAGTATCTCCGTGTCGGGTCTTGGGATAAGCACCCCTTCGCCAACCTTGAATCTCAGCCCATAAAACTCCCATTCTCCAAGCAGGTATTGAAGCGGATAGCCCTCGCTGCGGCGCTTTGCAAGCTTCAGCGCCTTTTCCGCAGCAGCCCCATCCGCCTCCTTTTCACGGTCAAGCGCAAGGTCAAGGGCGCTAAGACCCGTTATATCCTCAAAAATACACCTGCTGTCAAATTCAAAGTCGGGGTTCTCGCCGTTGTTCAGCGTGTTTTTTATAAGCAGGAAAAGCTCTCCGTTAGTCATTTGTTTTCTCCTTTTTGATATTCAGCCATTCTTCACGGGTAAGGGCATATACTGCGGTAATTTCATTCTCCCCGTCCGTAAATTCGCCCTCAGACCTCATTCCGTTTGCCGCAGCAACAGCCTGTGAGGGCAGATTTTCTTTTTTCATATAGGAATACAAGACGTTGAAGGTTGTGTTTTCAAACGTCCAGTCACGGCATTTACGGGCAGCTTCTTTTGCGTAACCCTTTCGCTGCATATCCCTTCTTATATGATAGCCTATCTCAGGCTTTATGATACCGTTTATATTCTGCATAGTAAGTCCGCAGTCGCCGATGACCTCGCCGCTATCTTTAAGCGTCACCGCCCACAGCCCGAAGCCGAATATGCGGTATCTTTCAATATTTTTGTTTATCCAGCCCCTTACCCGTTCCTCGTCAAAGGTGTAAGGGTAATGCTTCATAATGTCGGAGTCCCCAAGAACCTTGTATATAGCCTCAAAGTCCTCCGACCTCATTTCTCTCAGTATAAGCCTTTCTGTTTCAAGCCTCATTCTTTTCACCTCACAGAAAAAGACCGAAAACGGAACAAATCTTAACAGCTTCCGCTTTCGGCTTTCCTCATTTCACTTTAAAATAAATTACCACTTGTCCTCTTCCTTGTCCTTGGGCAGACAGGGCGTAAGAGCGGCTATAGCCACCTCTATCTGTGCGTCGTTAGGCTCGTTGGTGGTTATTCTCTGGAGCCAAAGACCGGGAGCGGAGATTATTCTTGTAACGATATTGTCGTAACGTCCCGCAATTTTTATAAGCTCGTAAGCAACGGAGGCTTCGGGTATAAGAAGAAGCAGCTGCATGCCAAAGCGCACGGGAATACTTTTCCACGGCAGGAACATTCCAACGATTATGCTGAGAAGAATTACGATAAGTATGAAGCTCGTTCCGCATCTGGGGTGAAAACGGCACATGGGACGTATATTCTCCACCGTCAGCTCTTTTCCCGATTCATAGCAGGCAATGGTCTTATGCTCTGCGCCGTGATACATAAAGGTAGTTTTCATTGATTCCGTAAGAGATATTACATAAAAATAACCTATAAGCAGCGCCAGCTTTATTATGCCCTCAGCAACGGTCTTTACCCAGTCGGGAGCGCCTGCTTTAAGCAGCAGGTTTGAGAAAAACATAGGCAGGAACTTGAACAGCACCACGCACAGCGCCATTGCAAGCACCACGGAGATTATCATTATTATAGGCATCAGCTTATCCCCGAATTTATCGGTGAGCCACTGCTCGAATTTTGTCATTTCTTCCTCTTCATCGTCCTCGGTGACCTGCTTTTCGGCGGATTTCATTGTGCATTTTATGCCCTCCACCATTGTTGTAACAAAGTTTATGCAGCCTCTCACAAAGGGAGTTTTCCTGTACCAAGGCGCACTTTTGCCGTTCTTTATCGCCCACGTTTCAACGTCGATCGTTCCGTTAGGCAGACGGCAAGCCATAGCCGCCGTGTCTATTCCTCTCATCATAATGCCCTCGATAAGAGCCTGTCCGCCTATTTTTGATTTAAAGCTGCCTGTGTTCTGTTCATTCTGTGATTTTTTACTGCTCATTTGGCTGATCGTATCTCCTTTGGTTATTTTCCCCTGTTATGATTTTTTCTGTACGGGCAGGATTATCTTAACGGTAGTGCCTACGCCCTGCTTGCTGAGAATATCCAGCTTTCCGCCGTGCATTGCAATTATCTCGTCAGCAACGGCAAGACCTATGCCCGAACCTCGCCGTGTATAGTTTGCCTTGTAGAATTTTGTCTTTATCTTAGGCAGATCCTGCGGACTTATGCCGCAGCCCGTGTCGGAAATGTCTATTTCGATATGGTCTGCATCGGGCATAAGCGCCTGAACGGAAACAAGACCGCCCTTGTCGGAATATTTTATTGCGTTGTCGATAATGTTGATGAAAACCTGTCTTATCCTGTTCCTGTCGCCGAAAATAAAGGGCAGCATATCCGGTTCGTCATACTGAACGGTTATACCGTCACGCTTTGCTCTTTCGGCATAGATAAGAACGGCATCTCCAAGCTCCGCAAGAACGTCCATCGTAGCCTTGTTAAGGGTAAACCGTCCGTTCTGCATACGGGAGAAGTCCAGAAGCTCCTCAACCATCTGTGAGAGCCTTTCCGTTTCCGCACCGATGACCCTCATGCCCTTTGAAACGGTCTGGGAATCGTCGGGCATACTTGCAATAGTCTCCGCCCAGCCCTTTATAGCCGTAAGGGGCGTTCTCAGCTCGTGTGAAACGCTGGAAATGAACTCGTTTTTCATATTTTCCGAGTTTGCAAGCTCCTCCGCCATATGGTTGATAATGTCGCAAAGCTCGCCTATCTCGTCGTTGTTCTTCTTTTTTATTCTTACGGAAAAATCTCCCTCGGCATAACGCCTTGCGGTAGCGCCTATCTGCCGCACGGGAAGAACGATAGACCGCACGAAATACATTCCCGACACAAACGCCATTGTAAGTATAGCGCCGCAGACAGCCATTATGATAAGCACAAGGAACAATATCTGCCAGTCGATCTCCGTCATTGAGGAAACTACCCTTACTGCGCTGTAGCCTGCGTCATTTTTCGGTAGAAGTATGCTCAGAGCCATTACCTTTTCCCCCGTAGAAAGCCTGCCAACGTAATATCCGCTGCTGCCCTCCACGGCTTTGACATAGTCCTCCATAGGGTCCTCCACCGCAGGCACAAAGCCCGAGGATGTAAGCCCCACTTCACCCTTTTCGGTGATTATCATAAGCTCGGTGCGGTCTCTGTCCGCCCAGTTTTCCACAACGGAGCGCACCGACGAAGAAAATGCCGTGGAAGAATCGTTGTAGGAATTCTGGAGAATGCTTGCCACCATATTCATTTTGGAAGAAAGGTACTGCCTTGCCGAATTGTAGTAAAAGCTGCGCAGCAGTATGGCTCCTGCGGTAATTACCGTAAGCAGTATGATAAATATCAGCCCGATATTGTTAATGAACCAGCGCTGCGTGATATTTCTGCTCTTGTTCACCGTTTATTCCTTTCCGCCCTTTGCAGACCACTTGTAGCCGAAGCCCCATATAGTGGAGATATATTTGGGATTTGAAGGTTCGTCCTCTATCTTCATGCGGATACGTCTTATATTAACGTCAACTATCTTGTCATCGCCGAAATAATTGTCGCCCCAGATGTGTGTAAGGATGCTTGAACGGTCAAGAGCGGTCTCCTGATTGTTCATAAAATACTCAAGTATCTGATATTCAACCTGAGTAAGGTCGATGGGAACGCCGTTTTTGGAAACCGTGCGGCTTTTAAGGTTAAGTACAAAGGGACCCGATTCGATAGTTGCGGCACGTTCCTCCTCCTGATTGTAGGACATACTTACACGGCGGTAAATAGCGTCTATCCTTGCGGTAAGCTCGGAGGGCGAAAAGGGCTTTGTCATGTAGTCGTCCGCACCTATCATAAGAGCGCTGACCTTGTCCATTTCCTGACTTTTTGCGGAAAGCATTATAATGCCCAAAGTGCTGCTTTTTTTGCGCAGCGCCTTGCAGACCTGAAAGCCGTCAATGCCTGGCATCATAATATCCAGCAGAGCAACGTCAAAGTTTCCGTTCTCCTCGTCAAAAACACGCAGAGCGTCCTCGCCGCAGTTTACGTCCACAACGTCATAGCCTGCACGGTTAAGATTTATCACCACAAAATCACGGATAACGTCCTCGTCCTCGCATACAAGAATTCGTTTCATTTTATGTTTCCGTCCTTTCCCATATCATTTTTGTTCAGCCCGTAAGCCGGAAGTTGTTTACTATCTCGGCTTCTGTAAGAATAAGGGGTTCATCGCTGCTGTCGGGCAGCTTATACATATAATACATATTATCTCTCATACTGAGAAGAGCATATCCCTCAGCCGTGCGTTCCCCGGCGTATTCCGATGTAACGGCGGCTATGCGCAGCAGCTCTTCGCTGCTGTTGAGCAGGTCGATCCTGTATTTATAGAAAACTGCATCGCCTGTCTTATCGTCTCTTTTTACGGTAACAAGACCGTCCCAGCGGCTCGGCAGCATAAAGCAGAAGCCGTCCGAAGCGCTGTAGTAGGAGGCGTATTTTTTGGTAATGGCGAAGCTGTCCATTATGTTCCAGTTTGTTATGCGCACAGCGTCCCTGCTGTCCTGATTATATCCGGGGAAGTAACCGAGGGTAGGTATCTCGATAACTCCGTCAAGGTCAACGTCCGTGCTTAAATATCCGCTTGGGCGAAGGGTATCCTTTATTCCCTCCGAGCCGCTGAGATAAAGAGGGTTTCTCAGAACGCCTCTTATGCAGTAGATTATCTCTGTGGAAAGCTGACCGCCCGAAAGTCCGTCAATATAGACCGCAGGAGTGTCCGTTCCGACGTAGCCCGAAGCAATATTGACAAAATCCGACGTTTTTTCGTTAAGCAGCACCGTACTGCTTTCGTAAAGCCGCTCTCCGTTGTCAAGAACAAGGCTGTAATAAGCCTGCTTGCCTGTATATTCGTTGTTGGGGTGAATGACGGAAAGCTCGTTTCCGCCGTTTTTGTCCATATCCGTTATAAAGAAGGAGCTGTAGTTGTCGGAAAAGGTGTTTGTAAGGGTCCTGCCGTCATAAATGTAGGCTTTAAGGTTCTTGTCGTCGGAAGAAACGCCCGTATAGCCGATAATAAGGCTTGTCCGTCCGCTGCCGCCCAGCTCGGAAATGACCACTCTGTCAATGCCCGTTCCCGTACCTGCAAGGTCGTAAGCCGAGCGCCAGTTTCCTTCGCTGTTCCTGTCAAGAATATTTATTCTTAGGTCGCCGCTCTCCTCCGATTTTGTGCCTCTGCGGTAGAATACCACAGCTTCGCTTTCACCGTCGCCGTCTATATCTTCAATAATAAAAGAGGAACGGTAAGCGCCCGAACGGGGGTACTGCAGCTTTATATCCTTTCCCACGCTTTCCGTAAGGGCATCATATACCTCTGCCTGTCCGCTGTAAAGCACAGGGGGTGAAAGGAGACTTTCCACCGAACTGCCTGCAGCGCATCCGCTGAGCATAACAGACGCAATACCCAACGCCGCAATTACTGTTCTGTTCAATTACTCAGCCTCCTTATAGAAACAGGGACGTACAATGCGCACATCCCCGTTAATAACGCTAAATCATAACGTTCAGCATAAAATTTTGTATCAGTTGTCCTCTATGGACTTCATTTCCGTCTTGCCGTCTGTCTGCAGACCTGCCCAGCGGCGTCTGCCTGTAATATTGAGCTTAGGCATTACTCTGTAAACGTAGGTGCTCCAGAATACCGCTGCGACTGTTACCGTAACAAAGATAATTCCCACATCGGAAGCCTTAGGGGTAAGCATACCCTCTCTTACCGAGTAATCCATAATGAAGAACATAATGTATCTCGGGATAACGGAAACAGCAGCAAAGATCGAAGCTGCATAGCCTGTCATTATCATAAGGAAACGTGTATGCTTCTTTTCAAATCCGCAGAAGAAGCGGACAAGATTAAGGAAGAACACAGCGGAAAGCATATCCGTGAAAAGAATGTAGCACTTTTCGGAGTAAGGTCCGATAAGCTGGTATGTTGTGATAAGGTCAAAGATATCAACCAACTTCCAGATGGGGAAAGCCGCCAGGAAGAAACAGTTTCCCTGTGAGATGCCCTGACCCTTAAAGATGTTCACGCCCGTTGAAACGAATGTAAATACAAGAACAAACATAAGAGCGTAGCATACCCATTTTACAACGCTTATTCCGGCAAACAGGGGAATAGGGTCGTCTTCTGTGGAAAGGCTCTTGTTGACAGCTCCCACGGAAATAAGCTCGGCTAAAGCGTCATATGCGATAAGGGCAGCCATAATGAACATTGAAGCCGCTGCCTTGGGAGAGATCTTCTTGTTAAGTCTCTCTGCCTTAAGGCGCATAGGGTTCAGCAGGATACAGGATTTTATCACCTTATCTCTTGATTCACCGAATATCATAACGGCAAAGAGCAGTATAAAACCTATGATAAGCACGATAAGCGTTGAATTCTTGAAAAAGCTTCCGTCAATGTATTTTCCCGTTGCAAAATTCATATTTGTGGAAAGCTGACCGATACGGCATATTACCGCAAGTACAAGCGTAACGGCATAAACTGCCATTGAAGCCTTTTTGTCAAGAAAAAAACGCTTTCTTTTGTACGGAGTAACTTGTTTTTCGCTCATGTCACATTGTCTCCTTTTAAATACTTATAATATTAATATACTGCTCATTACAACGTTTAATGCGCAGGATTTAATTCCTTTCGTCAATGGGGAGATATGCCCTCTTTTTGCTGATAGCCTTGTAAGCAGGACGGATTATCCTGTTGCCTGTGGTAAGCTCTTCTATTCTGTGCGCAGCCCAGCCTGCAATTCTCGATACCGCAAAGAGAGGAGTGTTCAGCTCAACGGGTATCTTCAGCATTCTGTATACAAGACCGGAATAAAGGTCAACATTTGCGCACATTACCTTTGAACTGCCCTTTACTTCGGCAAATACCTCAGGTGTAAGGCGTTCAACAGCGTCAAGAAGCTGAAATTCCTTTTCAAATTCCGTACCCTTGGCAAGCTTCATAGCGTTCTGCTTAAGAATAATGGCTCTTGGGTCGGAAAGTGTGTAAATAGCGTGACCCATACCGTAAATAAGACCTGTGCCGTCACCTGCTTCCTTGCGGATGACCTTGCTGAGGTAGTCCTTGACTTCTGCGTCGCTGTCCCAATGCTCGATATTTTCCTTGAAATTTTCAAGCTGTGCAATGACCTTGAAGTTTGCGCCGCCGTGACGGTGACCTTTAAGGGAGCCTATAGCGCCTGCATAAGCGGAATAAGCGTCTGTGCCGGAAGAAGTAAGGGTGCGGCAGGTAAATGTGGAGTTGTTACCGCCGCCGTGTTCCGCATGGATAATAAGCATAAGGTCGAGGAGCTGCGCTTCTTCGGGAGAATAAACTCTGTCGGGACGCAGGGTCGAAAGTATGCTTTCTGCGGTGCATTCGTTGGGATTAAGAGGGTGCATATAAAGGCTTTCGTGGTCGTAATAGCGGCGCTTTATCTGATAAGCGTCCACCATTGCAGACGGCAGCCTTGCGATAATGGAAATAGCACGGTTAAGCTCTTTTGCAAGCGACTGATCCTCGGGGTCGTCCTCGTAGGAATAGAGGGCAAGCACCGAACGTGCCATTTTGTTCATGATATTTTTTGAAGGAGCCTTGAAGATCATATCCTCGGAGAATCCGGGAGGCAGTTCTCTGTACTCGGAAAGGAGCTTTGTGAACATTTCAAGCTGTTCTTTTGTAGGCAGCTCTCCGAAAAGGAGCAGATAAGCCGTTTCCTCAAAGCCGAAGCGGTTTTTGCCTGTGGTGTTGGCAACGATGTCGTTAAGGCTGTAGCCTCGGTAGATAAGCTCGCCCTCGATAGGCTGCTTTTCTCCCTCGTTCACAATATAGCCGTGAACGTTACAGATATTTGTTATGCCTGCAAGTACGCCTGTTCCGTCGCTGTTTCTGAGACCTCTCTTTACCTGGTATTTTTCGTAAAGCTCGGGTGAGATCTTGTTATGTTTCATAAATTCGCTGCATAAACTGTTGATAGCGGAGCTGCTTAGTGTTTCTGTACTCATTAGATACCACCCCGATTTAATAAATATGTACTATTTTATTTTACAATAGGTTAAGGCTATTGTCAAGCAAATTTTGAAAAATTGGCGGTAAAGAAAACGTTTAAAAAGCCCTGTTCAAAAGGACTTTGTAACAATTGATATGCGAAAGGAATTTTTGTATGAAGGATTTGTTTAAAATCACGGGAATGTTTGCGCTGTTCATTATGCTCATACCAATGATAGGCTTTATTGCAAGAGATGAAAACGCCGCCTCGGAGCCTGAGGAGACCGCTGCTTCTGTCACGGAAGAAGCGCCCGAAAAAGCCTGCGAAGCGTCCTCTTACGGTGAAGAATTTTCCGTGCTGGACTGTGCCACGGGGCAGGTAATGACTATGACAATGGAGGAGTACATAAAGGGTGCGGTGCTTGGTGAAATGCCTGCATCATACGGCATTGAAGCGCTGAAAGCACAGGCGGTAGCCGTTCACACCTACGCAATAAGGCGCATTGAACAGCAAAAAGAAGCCCCCGAGCCGGAGCTTATGGGGGCGTACATTTCAAACGACAGCAGCAAGTATCAGGCGTATTTTTCCCCCGAACAGGCAAAGGCGTTCTACGGTGACGATTACGAAGAATACGACCGCAAGGCGGCCGAAGCGGTAAGTGCCGTTAAGGACGAGATACTTGTTTATAAGGGCGAACCTATAGTTGCCGCATTTCACTCCATCTCAGGCGGCAGAACGGAAAGCGCCGAAAACATCTGGGGCGTGGCTCTGGACTACCTTGTACCCGTTGAAAGCGAAGCCGATGAAGGCTCTCCCCTGTTTGAGAGCGAAGCGATCTTTACCTCGGACGAGCTTTACGCAAGGCTCACTCAGTCGGACTTTGACATAACCCTTCCCGATACCTCCACCAAGTCCGAATGGATAAAAATAACGGAAACCACAGCTTCCGGCACGGTCATAAAAGTCAAAACAGGCGACAAGGAGCTTAAGGGAATGGAGCTTCGGGAGCTTCTGGGGCTGCGCTCTCCCGTTTTCACGGTTTTCTTCAGCGAAAAGGAGGACTGCTTCACCTTCAGCGTAAAGGGCAGCGGTCACGGCGTAGGCATGAGCCAGTACGGAGCAGGCTGTATGGCTGAAAACGGTGCGGATTACCGTGAAATTCTCACCTATTATTACACGGGAGCGGAAATCGTAAGTCCGGAGTGTGGGGAGTAGGGTTTTTGAATTCGGAATTAAGCAGACTATTTCATTGTATTTTTGTAGGGGACGGGTTTCCCGTCCCGCCTTTATTCACCACATTTACTGTTAACGACCGCATTGTCAAAGGAACAACTTCGAGGATGCTGTGCCGCAGGAAAATGCTCGTCGCTGCGCTCCTAACATTTTCCTGCGGGGGTGACTTTGCTTGTACGGGATAGAAATAGGCGCAATTCACATTTGGTCGGTTTTACCTGCAACGTTTTTAACAAAACATTGCTTGGTTCCGCTCTTGATGTGAATTGCGCCTTTGGGTTTTTTACTTTGCCGCTTTGAACGCAGCATTACATTGCACCTTAGTTTTAGGGGTGTTTCGCTCTCTGCGGAGAGCGACAAGGGGCTACGCGCCCCTTGACCCTCGCCAAAGGGACTCGTCCCTTTGGAATCCCGTTATCGCTTCGCTGTCGGGTCTGCGGCTTTATGCGTTTATGCTCTCAGCTCTGCGCCCAGCTTTGCAAGCTCTTTAAGAACTCTCTTCATTGCTGCGTCAGCCTGTTCATCGGTAAGTGTACCCTCGTGCGAACGCATTGAAATTGAGTAAGCCATGGACTTCTTGCCCTCGCCTACCTGCTTGCCCTTATAAACGTCAAACAGCGATACGCTTTCAAGGATATTTCCCACAGCGCTCTTTATTGCCTTTTCAAGTGAAGCCGCAGGCAGCTTATCATCACATACCACCGCAATATCACGGGTAGTTGCAGGGAACTTGGGCAGCGGCTTATAGGTCTTTTCGCCCTCGGAAAGCGCCATCATTTCGGGGATACACAGCTTTGCCGCATACGCCTTTGTGTCAATGCCGTAATTTTCAAGCGTTTCGGGGTGAAGCTCGCCCATAATGCCTATTTTTACGCCGTCTTTGGAGATAACAGCACATCTGCCGGGGTGGAACGCAGGCGCTTCGGGGTAATCTTCTGCATCGGAGCAGGCGGTATACTCGCAGTCTCTCAGTCCCATTGTATCAAGGAGCGCTTCGATCCTGCCCTTAAGTCCGAAGAAGTCCGCACCGTTGCCGTACATTCCCACAGCAAGGCGTGAAGGCTCATCGGGCAGCTCGCCGCCACCCGGTATATACTCGTTTCCGATTTCAAAAAGGAATGCGGAAGCGTTTCTGTTGTTGTAGTTTCTCGCAAGCACCTCGCACATTGAGGGGAGAATGGTGGTTCTCATAACGGAGGTGTCCTCGCCCAAAGGATTTGTAATTGTAACTGTCTTGCGGAGAGGGCTGTTCTCGGGAAGTCTTATCTTATCGAAATACTTGGGGCTGATGAAGGAATATGTGGTTATTTCGTAGCAGCCCAGAGCCGTCATTGTGTTTGCAACGGTTCTTTCAAACTTCTGCTTAGGCGTAAGCTGTGCCTGTGCAACGCCTCTGATAATGGTCTTGGGTATCTTGTTGTAGCCGTAAATTCTTGCTACTTCCTCCGCAATATCAGCCTTGCACTCAATGTCGATTCTTACGGAAGGAGCGTAAGCCATACCGTTTTCAACCTTGAAATCCAGCTTTTCAAGGCAGGAAACCATTTCTTCTTCGGAAATATCCGAGCCGAGGAAGTTATTTATCCATTCGGGGTCAAATACAACTCCCTTTGGTGTCTTGTCGCTGTAATCTGCATCGATTATTGTCTTAACAACTTCGCCGCAGCCAAGCTCTTCAACAAGCTGGAAGGCTCTCATTATTGCAGGATAAGCGTTCTGAGGGTCAAGTCCCTTTTCAAAGCGTGAAGAAGCGTCCGTTCTCATGCCGAGCGCCTTTGCGGTAGTTCTTACGGAAGCGCCGTCAAAGCAGGCAGCCTCGAAAACAACGTCCACCGTATCGTCCATAATGCCGCTGTACTCGCCGCCCATTACGCCTGCAACCGCAACAGGCTTTTCAGCGTCTGCAATAACAAGCATTTTATCGGTAAGTGTACGTTCAACGCCGTCAAGGGTGGTTATCTTCTCGCCCTGCTTTGCGTTGCGGATATTTATTTCATTGCCCTTGATGTAGCGTATATCGAAAGCGTGCATGGGGTGACCGTATTCAAGCATTACATAGTTTGTAATGTCAACGAAGTTGTTGATAGGACGAACGCCGCTTGCACGGAGCCTTTCTCTCATCCAGCGTGGAGACATACCTATTTTAACGTTCTTTACAACGCCTGCGATATATCTGGGGCAAAGCTCCTTGTTGTGAATTTCCACCTTGAGCATGGAGTTGATGTCGCCGTCAATGCCCTTGAAGGTGGGTTCTTTTACGGTGTAAGGCTTGTCAAAGGTTGCGTGAGTTTCTCTTGCAAGACCGATAACGGACATACAGTCGGGGCGGTTTGAGGTGATCTCAAACTCAACGCTTGTATCGTTAAAGCCGATAGCCTCTTTTATATCCATACCAAGCTCAAGGGGCTTGCAGCCTTCCTCTTCCTGAAGCAGGAAAATACCGTCAGCAATTGCGTAAGGGAAATCGTGAGTAGTAAGTCCCAGTTCGCCAAGGGAGCAAAGCATACCGTTAGATTCAACGCCTCTCAGCTTGCCCTTCTTTATCTTTACGCCGCCGGGCAGAGTGGAGCCGTCCATTGCAACTGGAACGATGTCTCCTGCCTTAACGTTGGGAGCGCCTGTAACTATCTGTATAGGCTCGCCGTTTCCTGCCTTGCCAACGTCCACCTGACAAACCACAAGGTGGTCGGAGTTTTCGTGGGGAACAACGGAAAGCAGCTTTCCCACAACTACCTTGCTTATCTCCTCGCCCTCGGTCTCGTAGCGCTCGACCTTTGAGCCGCTTATTGTAAGTCCGGAACAGAATTCCTTTATTGAAAGGTCGGATACGTCAACATAATCCGACAGCCATCTCATTGAAAGATCCATTTATATAACCTCCTGTGTAAATTTGGGAGAACAGTTTTAAATTCTTGCTTCTTGCCTCTAAATTATCTTGCTTCTTGAAATCAGAACTGACCCAAAAATCTCATATCATTCTCATAAAGCAATCTCATATCGCCTATCTTGTAGCGTCCCATTGTGATACGCTCAAGACCGATGCCGAATGCAAAGCCGCTGTAGACCTCGGGGTCGATTCCGCAGCCCTCAAGCACCTTGGGGTGAACCATGCCTGCGCCTAAAAGCTCGATGTAGCCCTCGTTCTTGCAGAGAGGACAGCCTGCGCCGTGACAGTTGAAGCACATCATATCGACTTCGGCAGAGGGTTCTGTGTAGGGGAAGTGGTGGGGGCGAAGTCTTATCTGACAATCCTCGCCGTAAATTCTCTTCATAAGCAGTTCAAGGGTGCCGTTCAGGTCAGCCATTGTAATGCCCTTGTCAACAACAAGTCCCTCTATCTGGTGGAAAAGGGGAGAATGTGTTGCATCCACCGTGTCGGAGCGGTAAACTCTGCCGGGGGAGATTATTCTGATAGGAGGCTTCTTGTTCTCCATTGTGCGTATCTGCACGGAGGAGGTCTGTGTGCGGAGAACAACGTTGTCGTTGATGTAGAATGTATCCTGAGTATCTCTTGCCGGGTGGTGCTTGGGCATATTAAGCGCCTCAAAGCAGTAGTGGTCGGTCTCAACTTCGGGACCCTCGGCAATTTCAAAGCCCATTCCAAGGAAAATTTCCTTTATGTCGTTAAGTGTAACGGTAAGTGGGTGGAGCTTTCCAAGCTCACGGGGAGTTCCGGGCAGAGTAACGTCCAAGGTTTCCGCTTCAAGCTTCTTTGCCGCAAGCTCCGTTTTAAGCGCCTGTGTACGCTTTGCAATGTCCTCCTCTATAGCGGAGCGGACGGTGTTTGCAAGCTGTCCGATAACGGGGCGCTCCTCTGCGGAAAGCGAACCCATCTGCTTCAAAATAGCGGTAAGCTCGCCCTTTTTGCCGAGAAATTTTACTCTGAGATTTTCAAGCACATCAAGGCTTTCACACTTTTCAAGCTCCTGCTCGGCAAGCTGTTTGATCTTTTCAAGCTGTTCTTTCATAAAATTCACCTCATATTAAAATTGCATTATTTTTTATTGGTCGGTTATGTCGTTCTTCTCAAAAATGTCCTTTTTTTGCCGCTCATACTCTTCCTTTGAAAGAAGATTTGCGTTATACTGCCGTTCAAGCTCCAGAAGCGCCGTTTCTGTGGGGTCAAAAGGCTTTTCACAGAAGGAAGGCACCTTTCCCCCCTCGTTTTCGTCCGCAGGCTTGGCAAACGAAACAAGCAGGTTTTCCCGAAGCGCCCCAAGAATTCCGCCGAAGATCACCGACAGGAGCCATATTGCACCTGCTCCGATAACAGCCGCAAGAACGTATCCTTTCCATTCCTGCCAAAAATCTCCCCTGTACAGCGCCGTAACAACAACTGCCCCGAGATAAATTATTATCAGCAGCGGAAAGCCTGCCCCTATAAGGAAGGAAAGTACCGCCGTTATAACTATCAGCAGTATCTTTATAAGCTGCCCGAAGGAACGGACGGGATGTTCTTTTATACCTTGCAGAAAAGAAAAGCTGTCGTCTTTCATAATATCTCCCAAACAACAAAAAAGCCCTGCCCCGAATCGGGACAAGACTGCTCCTGCTTATAACCACCCATTTCAAAGGACAAACATCCCCCCGGCGTTAACGCAGCCGTTACGTTCCGACCTAATTAAAGCAGCGCTTTGTTCAGCAGGACCACTCACGGGTGAATTTCATTTACAGGACGCATAAAAGCCTTTCAGCCGAGGGGCTTTTTCTCTGGGAATGCGTTTTTGACCCATAAACTACTGTACCCGGTCGTTGTGTTTTACAACTATTGAGCGAAAACCGAATTTATTAAATCCGATATTTATATTATATACAATAAAATAATAATTTTCAAGTATTTTTTCCTTGAAAGTCTGAACTTTTTGTGTTATAATATATTTTGTACAAAAAACTATTCTAAAACGGAGGTCAAAATGGACATTTTTGTGGAACAGCTTGTCAGAAAGCCCTCTGACGGCAAAACTACTGCACTAAAAATACTTATCGCAGCAGGTATGGTCATCATCACTGCGCTTTGCGTTATGCTTATGCTTATAGGCTTTGCATTCGGCATTATCGTTGCCGCAGGCGCTCTTTACGGCGGCTTCTATCTTATGACGGGTCTTGACACCGAATATGAGTACATCGTTACCAACGGTGAAATGGACATTGATAAGATAATTGCCAAGCGCAAAAGAAAGCGCCTTATCACAGCAAAGGCTTCTTCCTTTGAAAGATTCGGCAAATACTCAAATGCGCCGCAGATAGGCTCGGAAGTTACTGTCGTAAAAGCAGACGGTATAAGCAGAGAAGAGAGTGAGACCTACTACGCCGATTTTACCCACCCCTCAATGGGCAATGTTCGCCTTATTTTTTCTCCCGAGGAAAAAGTAGTGGACGGTTTAAAGCCGTTCCTTCCAAGGCTCGTTAAAGCGGAATTTGACAGAAACAACCGACAGTAATATGTCACTGCGATTCCCAACATCATGAAAGGAAACAGTTTTTATGATAATGGAAACCTACCTTGCCGATACGGAGCATATAAAAAAAATACTCAAAAATCCCCGATTTATGTCGAGAGTTTATTCTCCCCAGGAAATGAAATTCATTATGAGCAAAAATTTTTCCCCATATATAATGGCGGAGATGTACTGCGCAAAGCTGGCTTTCAAAAAGGTCATGGGTACCTCCTTCCGAGGCTGCTCAATACAGGAAATATCCGTTCTTGCCAACTACAGCGGAACCTATTACCTGAGCCTTTCGGGGGAAACCAAAAAGCGTTTCGTACTCAACAAGATGCACACCTCGGTATCCTGCGCCCATTCCAAAACGGTGATAATGGCAACGGTGCTTCTTTATGAATAATTCAATAAAACAACAAGGCGGCGCAAAGCCGCCTTTGATTTAGGAAGTGATACAATGTTTTACGCAACTCCAGGGCAAATGAAAGCTGCGGAGGCTTATTCCGATTCCCACGGCGTTTCCTACAAGACCTTAATGGAGAACGCAGGCGCAGCACTTACGGAGACCATATGCCGCCTTTCCTTAAAGCATGACCTTTCCGACGGTATACTTATCCTCTGCGGAAAGGGCAACAACGGCGGAGATGGCTTTACCGCCGCACGTTATCTTGCCGAAGCAGGCTTCAAGGTATGCGCCGTTCTCACCTCGGGCGACCCTGCAACGGAGCTTGCCGCTTATGAATACTGCGAACTGAGCGCCTATGATGTTGAGGTAATGGCTCTTAACGACAATATTGACGCCGTTTTCGGGCTGTTTTCCTCCTGTGCGCTTATCGTTGACGCTGTTTACGGCACAGGCTTTCACGGAGAACTGCCACCGGAGCTTAAAGCCTGCTTTTCCTTTGCTTCACGCTGCGGAAAAATAATTGTTGCCGCAGACGTTCCCTCAGGTGGAAACTGCCTTACGGGAGAAGCTGCGGAGGGTACGCTGAAATGCGACTACACCGTGACCTTCGGCTGCGTAAAAACGGGAATGCTGTCCGAGCCGCTTAAAAGCCTGTGCGGAGAGATGATCACCGCAGACATAGGCTTTACAGAAGAATGCTTCCGCTCTGAAAGCTATGTGGGAGAAGGGCTTGAAGCGGAATATGTGCGCTCACTTTTCCCCAAGCGCCCCGAGAACTCCTATAAAAACCAATTCGGACGTCTGCTGTGTGTTGCAGGGAGCCGGCGTATGAGCGGAGCGGCAGCAATGGCGTTAAAAGCTGCCCTGAGAAGCGGCGCAGGTCTTGTTACCCTTGCTTCAACGGTGGAAGTAACGAACCGTATAGCCGCCTCCTGCTTTGAAGCAATGACCCTGCCCCTTGAAGGGGATGAAAGCGGTGCAATTGCCGCAGAAAATGCGGATATTATCCTTGAAGAAGCAAAAAAATGCACCGCCGTTGCCATAGGCTGCGGACTTTCCGTTACAGAAGGAACAAAAGCTGTTGTGAAAGCCGTTGTCACAGGCGCAGAATGTCCGATAATTCTTGACGCCGATGGCATAAACTGCATAACGGACTGCATAGATATTATCAGAAACACAAAAAACAAGCTTATCGTCACGCCCCATCTCGGGGAGCTGAAACGTCTTTACGCCGCAGCCTTCGGCGGAGAAGCGGACAGACTTACAATGGCGCTTGCCCTTGCCCGTGAGTATGATATTATCGTTGCAGCCAAAGGAGTGCCGAACTTCATTGCAGGCGACGGAAAGCTGTACGTCTGCAAGGCAGGAAATCCCGGCCTGAGCAGAGGCGGAAGCGGAGATGTTCTTACAGGTATCATCTCGGCGTTTGCCGCACAAGGACTTGCCCCCTCCGACGCTGCCGCCGCAGGAGTGTATGTTCACGGCAGAGCCGCTGACCTTGCCGCAGAAAAGCTGTCTGTAATGGGAATGCTGCCCACGGATGTGATAGAAGAGCTGCCTTTTGTGTTCAAAGAATGGAACAGATAAGGCGTTGAAACAAAAAGTATGCCCTCTGTTCAAAGTTAATGAAACGGAGGGCATTTTTATGCGCAAAAAGCTGTTATTTTATTTACCTATAGTTATAATTGCAATAATGTTAACAGGCTGTAAAACAATCAAGGAGGCTGTTACCGCAAGAACTCCCGACTTAAACAAGGCTTTCAGCTGCGAATTCACCCTGACCGCCTTCGGTGAGGACAAGGCGGCGAAAATGGAGGTCGGCGGAACTATGCGCCGTCTGGGAACGGGAATGTGGGAAATGGACATAACCGCACCTGAAACTATGGCAGGACTGCACATTTCCTTCGGCGACAACGGTCTGACCGCTTCTCTCGGGGAGCTTACCCTTGATATTGAGCGTGAGAACATAAACGAAGCTGCAATGTTCAGGCTTATATTTGACGCAGTGGACAACTGTGCGGCAATGCCCGACCTGACCCTTGCCGAAACGGAAAACGGTCTTGAATACAGCGGCGAGATCTCCCAATGCGGCTATGTTATGACCTTTGACCCCGAAACAATGGCGCTTACGGGCATTTCCTTCCCCGATGCAGACATTTTGACCTCAATAAGCAGCTTCACCGAACTGACGGGAAACGACAGCACCGAAGAAACGGAAACTCAGGCTTCCGAAACCGAGACTTCCGAATAAAAATAAAACCGGCGAGCAGTTTAAAGCTGTCGCCGGTCGTTTTTTTATCAATACTGAGAAACGTAATCTACGGGGTTAAGGTAGGAACCGCCGGATCTTACCTCAAAGTGGAGGTGGTTTCCTGTTGCGTTTCCTGTGCTTCCTACATATCCGATAAGCTGACCCTTTACAACATAGTCGCCGTAGCTGATAGCAATGCTGCTCATATGAGCGTACATTGTAACATTTCCGTCGCTGTGGGAAACCATAACGCTGTTGCCATAACCGTCATACTTGTTAGTAGCTCTTGTTACGGTGCCCGACTGAGCCGCATAAATAGGTGTTCCGTAAGGAGCAGCAATATCAATGCCCTTATGTCCTCTTCCGTCACCCTGATAAGCCGATATGTAACCGCCGTCAACGGGCCAGAAATACTCGCCCGAGCCGCCGCTGCCTGTGCTTACCTCGGTAGTGGTCTGTCTTGTTCCCACTCTTACTTCCTGTGCAACGGGAGCGGAAATAACTCTTTCTTCAAGGATATCCTTTGAGATAGCAACGCCGTTCTTGTAGGTGACAAGAGCCTTGTATTCGGCTTCGCCCTCAATGCCCTTAACGTCAACTGCGGTGTCGCCCTTATACATATTGGGGTCTTCCGTCTTTATGATCTCATAATCTATGGAATCTGTGTAAGTAACGCTCTTTGTAACAAGTGTCTGAAGGAAAGGCACCTCTGCACTGAGCTGAATGGTAGCTCCAACGGGGCAGAACTCCGTAATATCCTCTATCTGCTCGCCCTCAAATGTGATAAAGCAGCTTTTCAGCTCGTCAAGGCTCATATCGTTGTGCTTTGCGATGTTCCAGGGGTTATCTCCGTTCTGCACCTCGTAGTAAACAGGCTCGGAAACGATGGAACCGAGTTTTTCAACGATCTCTTCCTCGGTCATTATCTGAGTAGGGTAAACATACTGCTCATAGCCGTATTCAACGGACTTGTCGAAGCCTACGGAAACAACGTCCTCGCCGTCATACTGAGCCTTTATGCCGTCAAGGTACTCGGCGATCTCGTCTGTTTCTTCAACTGCGCCGTAAAATTCTCCGTTTATCATAACGGCGTAGGCTCTCACCTTGCCGTCCAGTTCATCACTGCTTACGGAAGCCTCCGCTGCTGTCTCTGCGGCTGCGTCAACGTCTTCCATAGTACTTGCAGCGACCTCGTCCTCACCTGCAAACTCAACATCGGGGGACTGCACCGAGATCTGCTCTTCCATTTTTTCCGCAAGAGCCACCTCGTCAATGACCTCGTCCATTGCATTAAGGGGCTTTATGGAGAGGTTAGCCGTAACAAGTATCTCGTCCTCTGTGGAGTAGTATACCGCTCTGTCTGCGAGGCTCTGCTGTGCGTCTGCAACAACGGATTCTGCGGTAACAACGCCCAGCTCCGTGCCGTTGT
This sequence comes from Oscillospiraceae bacterium, assembly GCA_051881775.1. Lineage (GTDB taxonomy): Bacteria > Bacillota > Clostridia > Oscillospirales > Ruminococcaceae > UMGS363. The sequence continues at coordinate 42,496 of JBJEQN010000073.1, forward strand.
ACTCAACGGTGATGCCGTAGCTTGTGGAAGCTGTGTTGTAAACGATACCGGCAAGCAGCGCAAGGGATGCTGTAGGAACGGTGTAATTCACAATAGTTCTGAATACAGACTTGTTTCTCTTGAAAGCGCTCACCACATCGGAGCACTGGAGCCTTAATGCCTGTGCAAAGCCGTATTCACGGAGCCTTTCGCCGAATTTAACGTTAAACGCCGCAAATGCCTTTGCCTTTTCCGCAATATCCGAGCATAGCTTTCCAAGCTCGGAGCCTGATTTCTTTCCTGCGCCGCCCTTAACGGGATGTACAGCCTTTTTAACGGTGCAAAGCAGCTTTACTGCGTTATTCCATACCTTTGAAGCGCAGAAGCGGATCGTATATGAAATAAGCGCACCTGCATTGATCATGGCCGCTTCAAGCTTTTCTGCGCCGCTGCAGCCTTCGTAAGAAACGGGCGGCATAAAATCAAATCCGCCGTTCTCGCCGTTGATCTTCATCGGAATCTCCCTCCCTGCCGCAGAAAACTCCGCAGCATTATTTTCGGTTCTCTTGTTCTTGTTTATATATAATACAGTTTAATGGAATTAGCGGTACTATCGGTTACAAATCAGTAACATTGATACTAATTATACTTATTTTACTGTGAATTGCAAGGTTTCTCACTAAATAGTCACAATTAATCTACTTTTTTTATAACATATCACAAATTACAGCGCCGTATTTTAAGCATTTTAACCGCAGATTTGGGTTAATTTTACATATTTTTGATTTTTCAACTCGACCGCAGAGAATTTTAAACGTTTAAAAACCATTTCTGTTCATTATCAATAAAAAACTTCAAGGTAAAAACCGGTGTATTCATGCCGGCTTTGGTTACAAATTTGGTTACAAAACGGTTACAGCTGTAACTTTTATTCAAAAAGCCGCTGCATATCTTCTCTTAAAGGAGATTCAAGCACTACCTTTTTACCCGACAAAGGCGAAATAAAGCTAAGACGGCAGCAGTGGAGCGCCTGACGCTTAATATCGGACGTATCACCGCCGTAAAATTCATCTCCCGCAAGAGGGTGTCCTATATACGCAAAATGTACCCTTATCTGATGTGTTCTTCCCGTTTCGGGAGCAACTCTCAGAAGGGTATATCTGCCGTTTTCTTTTATAATAGTATAATTTGTTGCGGCTCGCTGACCGTCGGGGCGCACCTCACGCTTTATCGTGGAGCCATCCGCCCTTCCGATAGGCGCTTCAATACGTCCGCAGCCCTCCACCTTTCCGCAGGCTGCCGCAAAATATTCCTTTTCCATATTTCCGCCAAGCATCGCTGCCGCAAAAGCGTTCTTTGCAACGGCACACAGCCCCGAGGTGTTCTTGTCAAGGCGGTTCACGGGGCGGAAGGTAAGTCCGGGGAACATTGCCCCGAAGCAGTTGCCAAGGGTGTCGCCGTAATGTCCTGCCGAGGGGTGAACGGGCATATTGTCGGGCTTGTCGAAAACAATCACGTCCTCGTCCTCATAGACAACGGGAACAGCAAGTGACGGATTCGCTTCAAGAGAAACGCCCCCGTCCAGAGCCGCCGCAAGAACATCTCCCGTTTTCACCCTGTCAACGGTACGGGTCTGCACTCCGTTAAGGGTCAGCCCGTTCTCACGGCGTTTCAGCTTTACGGTAAGCCGCCTTGAAACGCCTCTCAGCCGAAGCACTTCACCTACCAAAAGTCCGTCCTCGCTGTCTGTAACAACGAACTCCGCCGCTTTTCGGAACAAATTTTCAGACGAGGGCATAATCCTCTTCCTTTCCGCTGTCGGCAGCCTTGCTTCCTTCCTCATCCGAAAGAATATCTGCAACAGCAATGGCAACAGCCATGGATACATAAGGCACAACGTATATGACCGGGAATATCAGCAGGCAGGAAAACTCCCACGGCACAAAGGAAAACATAGTCCTTACCAGATAAAGCCTTGCTTCGCCGGAACATTTTGCGCTTATCCCGATTATTTCCGAAACGCTCTTTTCGGGGTATGCGGCGTAAATATAGGGTACAAGCTCGTATCTTACGGTAAACCATATGCAGAGGAACACAGCCGCCGTTGCAAGAAGCAGCATAAGGGCAAGAACAACGGTGTTGAGCAGAATACCGCCCTCGCTGCGCAGCACCTTTACCGAAACTGCGGCGCAGAGTGCGGCTGCCGCTCCCGAGGGTATCAGCGCAATAAGCCTGTGCGCCCATACAGCAAGCCCCAGCTTCAAGGTCTTGCGGAAATGCTCGGGGTGCATATAGCAGCTGAAAAAGCAGGAGGCAGGAACGTTCCTTCCCTCCGCAGCCTGTGCGTAGTACCAGCATATGCCGTATTTAAGAGGTATCATAGCTATAACAAGCAAAGCTGCCGCCAAGCCGCTTATACAAAAGAACAGCGGTGTTCCTTTTGAAAACATTTCGTTGACATCAAAGCCTATTATACCATATGTATAAAGAAATCTTATCACAAGCAGCCAGGCAAGAACGGCGGCGGTGATAATTCCGACAAATACGAGAAGCGAGCCGGTACATTCGCACCAGCAGCCGCCGAGCCGCCGCTTTGCCAGAGTGCGCAGCTCTCCGTTGGTTTTGAATTTCATAAAAGCTCCTTTAGCGTCATTCGCTGTACTCGTCCTGTGCAGGCGCAGGCACCTTGCCCAATATCTCAAAGGTATTGCCGTTCTGCCAGAGCATAGCGGAAACGTTGACCACCCAGCCCTCTCCCGGCTCGCAGGCAAATTCCATAGGCTTCATTTTCGGCAGACCGAAGCAGGCAAGTGTGTTCATAATAATGCCCGAATGGGTAACGACCCCTGCTTCGTGAATGTTCTCCTTCATCATATCCATTATAATAAGGTTAAGACCGGAAAATGTGCGTTCTATCATATGCCGCAGGCTTTCTCCGTTGGGGGGAGGGTTGTCAAGACCGCCCTTTATCCATTTTTTATAGCTGTCAAGTTCCATTAGCTCCAAAACGGGCAGCCCCTCGAAAACGCCGAAGTCCATTTCCGTCATTTCGTCGCAGATAACTATCTCACGGTCGGGAAAAAGTATCTCCGCAGACTGGAGCGCTCTTGTCAGAGGGCTGGAATAGACCCTTTCCACCTTGGGGTAGCTGTGCAAGTCGTATTTTTCTTCAAGCTCCTCTCTGCCCTTGTCGGAAAGGGGCCAGTCTGTTTTTCCGATATAAACTCCGTTCTCGTTGCCCTCGGTCCTTCCGTGGCGGAGAAAAGTGATCTTGTATCCGTTCATTGCAAACCTCCGAAATAATTTTGTTAATTTAGTCTAAAAATGTATTTTAATGTAAATTTCAATATCTTGACAGACGAAAAACTGTGCCGCACAATATATTGTGCCAAATTGTGGTGTCAAATTTTGTCAATAAAAACATATATGTAACCTATACAAAAACTTTTCATAACATTTATCGAGTTTTTTTGCGATTTTCTCTTTACAAAAAGTACGTTATAATGTATAATTTACTGTATGTAAACAGAGAATTTTCCGCTCATAAACCGTGCGGAATTCGGGGAGAAAAGCTCGTTTCTTCTTTTTCTTTTCCGATAAAAAATATGTGTAAGTCACAAGAATCAGGAGGTGACATGATGAATTCGGACTTTCCTCGTATAATAACGCTTTTAAGGAAAGAACACGGCATCAGTCAGAAAAAAGCAGCGGCAGACCTGGGCATTTCACAGGCTCTGCTTTCACATTATGAAAAGGGTATAAGAGAATGCGGACTTGATTTTCTCGTCAAGGCTGCGGATTATTACAAGGTATCCTGCGATTATCTCTTGGGACGTTCTCCCGAACCTGCAGGCAAGACCATTTCCTATGACGATATTCCCGAACAGGACGCAGGCAGCAGCAAGATAGCCGCAGGCGGAATGATGGCTGCCTTCAACAAGAAGCTCATCGTCAATTCCACCAATGTTCTGTTCTCCCTTATCCAGAAAACGGGAAGCAACACCATAATGAAAGAGGCTTCCTCGTTCCTTATGCTGGCAATATATAAAATGTTCCGTGTAGTATATTCCGCCAACCCCAAGAACGACCAGCGGTTCTTTACCGTTCCCGAGGTCACAGCACCCGGCGTTTCTTCGGCGGCAATGTCCGTATGCGAAGCCAACGCAATGGCAGCTGCAAAGGGCGTGACCGTAGGCGATGGGGACACAGCGGCCGATACGGAAGAAACTCTTATCACCACCGGCTCCCTTTCGGAAGAATATGCAGGCTCGGCTTCATCTCTGCTCAACGTTATAAAGAACAGCGAAGCCAAGATACAGATAATGAACGGAGCGGCAAAATAAGGTATATTAATATTTTAGCATATTCCCGTTACGATTTCAACAGTTTCCTGTTAACATAGCAGGCAAACAGTATAAATAACCAAGCGCAGTTCACAAAAGGTAAATGTGAACTGCGCTTGTTTTTTCTGCGGAACTATTGACTTTTGAACAGTAGTGTGATATTATTGTCTTGCAAACTACTGTTCATACTAATTCCAAATCGTTCTATAGACAAAGACGGCAGATAGAACACAGCCAATAAGGTAACCACGTTTACCTTGGAGAGCGACCGCCGCAATGCTTGGTGCCTTGCAAGGGAGCTTGACGCCGAGTGGCTGGGTTATGGCTGTCGAATTTGTCTATAGGTTGATTTGGAATTAGTATTAATAAACAATAGAAGGGAAATAAGCGTTATGACGAAAAAGCAGTATTTATCAAGTCTCCGCTCCTGCCTGCGGTTCAGATTCACCGATACCGAGATAAACGACATTATTTCCGATATGGAGGAATGCTTCGATTCCGGCGCTGCGGAGGGAAAAACGGAAAGCGAGATATGCCTTGAGCTTGGCGAACCCAAAACAGCGGCAAAGGACATTTCCGCCGAAAGAAACAGCGGCGCAAAAGTGTTGATCTCCCGTCTTGCGGAATACCTGCTTCCTGCGGTATGCTGTATTGCTGCGGTAATTGCAGGATATTTTGCTCAGAGGACGGGGAGCGGTGCGTCTGCGGCGGTAATGTGCGTTGTTCCGCTTCTTATGTGGCTTGTTTTGGAGAGGAAAAACTGCCTTTCCTCAATAAAAAACGGCAAAAAGGACATTTTTCTGCCCGTTGGCGGCGTAATGCTTCTTTGCGGAGCGGCTGTTTTCAACAAACTTCCCGAAAGCTTCCTTACAAGAAGTGAAAGCCTGCCTGTTTTGGCGATAATAACGGCTTTGCTTATCTGCGAAGCAATGGCAATGATGATAATTTCTATATGCAGGTATGCACCCAAGCCGCTTATAGCCGTACCTGCGGCAGGTATTGCCGTGAATGTCGTTCAGTGCTTCAGAGTGATTGATTTTTACAATACATACGGCAAAACAGGCTATGACGCCCTTTACAGCGAAAGCATCGGCAGTTATCTGCACGATATGCTGAATATTCTCATTATCTGTTCGGCGGTTTACCTGCTGTGGTCGGTAATGATGAGGGGTGCTTTTGCTCTGCCCTTGGTGTATCTTTCTGCGGCGGCTCTGTGGGTGGGCTTTTACATTGAGCATTACTGCTCGACGCTTGACCCACTTGCTTATTCCGAGGAATTTTACAAAGCGGATATAGGCGTTTTCATATGGGCAGGCGGCATAACGGCTGTGCTTGCAATGCTTTTCACGGCTTCGGTAATGCTTCACGGCAGGCGAAAGAAGGGTGAGGTCTGATGGAAAAGGGACAGATGAAGAAGGGCTTGCTGGAGCTTTGTATACTTCAAACGGTATCCTGCGGCGACCTTTACGGATATGAGATAATGAAGAAGGTGACCTGCGCATTTGCAGGACTTAACGAAAGTACGGTCTATGCAGTACTCCGCAGACTTCACTCCGACGGTTTTACCGAAAGCTATACGGGAGAGGTCTCGGGGGGACCGAAGAGGAAATACTACCGAATAACGGAAAGCGGAGCAGCAGAGCTTGAACGAATGAAATCGGAGTGGCACGAAATACTTGCGGCAATGAAAAGCCTTGGGGTGGAGTGATACACAATAAAAACAGGCGCAGTTCATATTGACCTTTTTGCGGTCGGATATGAATTGCGCCTTTGTATTTTAGTTTGTACGGCTTACCGCCGATCTGCTATGCAAATCAAACCTGGCTGTTGTTATCGAGGAAGTCCATAACGTCGTCAACGGTTGTGAATGCAAGTGCGGTGCAGGTATCTGCGCAGCCGTAGTAGATGCAGATCCTTCCTGTGTCTGCGTCAACAAGGTTTGCGCAGGGGAATGTTACTGCGTCTGTATCACCGATAAGCTCATAGCTTGTCTGAGGGCTGATAAGGTAGGAAGCGCCTCTCTTAAGTACCTTCCAAGGCTCGTCCTTATCAAGAAGTGCAGCGGAGAAGCTGTAAACGTAGCCGTTGCAGGAAGTAAGTACGCCGTGGTAGAAAATGAGCCAGCCGCGGTCTGTTTCTATAGGAATAGGACCTGCGCCCATCTTTGTGGATTCCCAGCCCTTGGAGGGTCCCATAACGTGTCTGTGTTCGCCCCAGTATGTAAGGTCGGGAGACTGGCTGATGAACATATCGCCGAAAGGTGTATGACCGCTGTCGGAAGGACGGCTCATCATCATGTACTTGCCACCAATCTTTCTAGGGAACATTACGCCGTTTCTGTTGAAAGGAAGGTATGCGTTTTCAAGCTGCTTGAATGTCTTGAAATCGGTTGTGATAGCAATGCCGATGGTAGGCTTCCAGCCGTAAGCGTTGCACCATGTTACAATGTATCTGTCCTCACCCTCAAGCTTGCAAACACGGGGGTCGTAGCCGTACTGCCACTCTGCAACCTCGGGAATATCGCACTCAAAGTGAATTCTCTCTTCATTGATATCCCAGTGAATGCCATCTACAGAGAAGCCAACGTGGAGCTCCATATTTCTTTCTCTGTCGTCAACACGGAAAACGCCTGCGAACTTGTAGTCGCCGTTTACAAAAGGAACAACGGAGCTGTTGAAGATAGAGTTGGAAGGCTCTCTGTAGCCGTTAGCCTTCTTTACCATTATCTGGTCACGCTTGATAATGGGGTTCTCGGAATATCTCCAGACTACGTCTCTGCAGTCAGCAGGCTTTTCCTGCCAGGGAATATTGGGCATGGATACGCCGTTGATGATCTTTGTCTTCATTTCAATACCAACCTTTCATTTTTTACATGGAATTCTCTGAGCTTCTGAGCTCACATTGTTTTCATTATACATTATTGTAAAACAAAAATCAACAGCTATTTTCATACTTAAAGGTATAAGTCACAAAATGTTTAGAATTGAAAACGTATTCACCATTTTCAAGCTGCTCAAAGCTCCTCGATCTCGCTCTGAGATGACACAACAGGCTTTCCGTCACGGTCTAACAGAGGTGTAAGACCCCCTGCATAACCTGCGCAATGGAACAGGTAATTTACACCTGTCTGGGTGTCCACCCATATCTCGTTTACTTCTAACGAACCTTGAGTATACAATTTTACAAATCTTTTTTCCTTAGCCATTTTAAAAACCTCTCATTTCATATTTTGGGGTGTTAAATGTGTCCTCATATAATTTCCCGAATTATCAGGAATACGAAATGATCGCCTTGATCTGCTCTTTTGTATCTTCCGACATATCGTATATTACATTTACGGTTTTCTGCATAATTAAGATCCCGAAATAATTGCCTTTATCTGCTCGTCGGTCATTCCATAGGCTTTAAGTTTGGAGATCATTGCTTCTTCGGCTTTTTTTGCGCCAATGGCTTCGCCCTCAGCTATGCCCTCAGCTCTGCCTTCGGCTCTGCCCTCGGCTCTGCCTTTAACCATGCCTTCTTCCCAGCCCTCAGCTTTAGCATTCTTCAAAG
>JBJEQN010000074.1:0-11187 GCA_051881775.1 Oscillospiraceae bacterium
CCGCTGTCTATCCAGTTTTGATAATCTGCATCTCCCAACAGTTCAAGGTAATTTTTGCCCTCGAATTTGCCGAAATCGCACTCTTTCAAATTCTCACCGATTACGATTTTTTTATCGGGATAAATAATTTCCGCAGTTTGTATGCACCGCTTCATCGGACTTGAAATAACAATATCGCAATCGGGATAACTTATGTTTTTGAGCTCGGAAACACCCTCTTTGCAAAGAGGTTCATCGGTAACTCCGATATATCTTTTTTCAAGGTTTCCCGAGGTCTTTCCGTGTCGGATAAATACTATCTTCATTGCGCCTTACCCCTTTATCTTTGTGGGAATACCGCAAACAAGACGTATGACCTCACGGGAATTCTCCGCAATGATACAGCCTGCTCTGCCCGTTTCTTCACGCCATATGCGCTCACTTTTTTCAAGGGGGATAATACCGCCGCCTATCTCGTTAATGATAATGACAGCGTCCGAATTTTCTCTGCAAAGCCGCCTTGTAAACTCCTCGGGATCGGCATTTTCTTCAAGCAGACGCTTCACCGCAAGCTGATAATCCGTTACGCATTTTGCGGTAAAAACAGCTTCAAGTTCACAGCTTCCGCCGTTTAAAATATCCCCGTCCGAAAAACCAAAACGCTTTTTTGCATATTCTCTTTTGCCTTGGAATGCACCGCCTGTTATCATTATCATAAAACTGCCTCCGTAAGTTTTTCTCCGGCAACGGCAAAAATAAGCACCGACATTTCGCATATCTGCAAAAACCAGCCTGCAAGGTCGCCCGTTATGCCGCCGAAATTTTTGTATGCGGATATTCTGTAATATATGAACGCACCTGCCGCTCCTGCTAACGCAAGTCCTCCCCAAAAAAGGTCTGCACGAAGCATAGCCGCAGCCGAAACTACCGTAAAAACAAGCAGAACTGCAACGGTCACTTTTTTATGGGCAGGCTTTGCAAAGCTCTGCAATGCGCCCTCTTTTTTGGCGCTTTGAAACGTTACCGCCGCAAGTCCGCTTAGCGACCTTGAAAGAACAAATCCGCAAGCAACGATAACAGCCGTGCCGAAATTTTTTATCTCCGCAAGCATTGCCGTCTGCAAAATAAGATATGCGCACAGCCACATCACCGCAAACGAGCCTATGTGTGGGTCACTCATAATTTTCAGCTTGCCCTCTCGGTCGGCACAGGAGGCTTTTGCGTCTGTAACGTCGCAGAAACCGTCTATATGTATTCCGCCCGTGACAAAAAGAGGCATAAGTGCAGAAACAGCACCGTCCGCAAGTGAGCCTATCCCAAACAAACCGCAGATATATTTCCAAAGCAGAAAAATTGCCCCCGAAACTGCGCCCACAAGAGGAAAAAAGCACAGCGCATAACGTCTGTTTTCCTCTTTCCATTCCACCTGCGGCATGGGAATCCTTGAATACATAAGAAATGCGCTTGCAAGTGACTTCAAAATCTTCATGGCAGTTCTCCTTTCAGCGGCACGGGGATACCGTACACGCACTCGACTACTCTGTCGGCAATCTCCGCAGTACAGCGGTTTATCTCTCCCATCGCTTCAATATATTTCGCCGTGCCTTTTTCATAGGCAATACCGTCATTTCCCACCTCGTTGGTGACTATAACAAACAGTTTTGCACGTTTTTTCAGATGTCGGAAGCCTCGTATTATCTTATCTGTCGGGTCGGTTATATTTTCGCCCTTAAACATTTCATTTGCGCAAAGATTAGCAGTACATTCAAGCAGTATTCCGCAGCTTTCGGGAAGGTTTATCTCATCAATATCCGTATATTTTTCTATGGTTTCAAAGCCTTTTCCGCTGCGCAGCTTTCTGTGGCGTTCAATGGCGGCAAAGGCTTCTTCACCGTAGGGCTGCATTGTTGCGATATATAACTTTCTGCCCTCAAAACCGTCAAAAATCTTCTCTGCAAAATGGGATTTTCCGCACTTTGCGCCGCCTGTAACAAGCACCGTCATTTCAGCTCCACATACCTTTCCATACCCATATCGTCAAAGCGGTGAGCGCTGTTATACACCGCCAGCGCTCCGTCAAGCAGGGGCAGGAGCATTATTCCGCCCGTGCCCTCGCCAAGGCGCATCTCCGCAGTTATGAGTGGCTTTACGCCTATCCTTTCAAGCAGCATTTTTCCCGACGGTTCACCCGAAACGTGGCTTGCAAGCATATATTCCCTTGCAAGAGAGTTAATTTTGCAGGCGATAAGCGCCGAAACAGCGGAGATAACGCCGTCTATGACAATGGGAATATGATAAAATGCACCGCCAAGGAAAAGTCCCGTCATTCCTGCAATATCAAAGCCGCCCAGCTTGGCAAGCAGTTCCACCGGCTTGTCCTTTTCGGGGTGATTGACCTTGATCGCACGCTCAACGGCGGCTATTTTCCGCTCCAGACCTGCGCTGTCAAGACCTGCTCCCCTGCCCGTCACCGATTTGGGCGGCATATCAAGAAGCACCGAAGCAAGGGCGGCTGAAGTGGTTGTGTTCCCTATCCCCATTTCACCGGTAACGATAATATCGGCACCTTCACGCTTCATATCACGGACAATATCCATTCCCACAGTAATTGCCTTTTCCGCCTGCTCAACGGTCATAGCCGCTTCTTCGGCAATGTTTTTTGTGCCGTACGCTATTTTTCTGTTGACGAGCCTTTCACTTTTCACATCATGCTCCATACCAATGTCCACAGCCGTTACCTTTGCGCCGTAAATATCGGCAAGCACGTTTATGTTAGACGTTCCCTCTGCAATTGCTTCTGCGCAAAGGGCAGTTACGGAGCTGTCCGACTGTGTAACACCCTCGCACACTACGCCGTTGTCTGCGCACATTACAACTGCACGGCGGTTCTTTATTTTTACCTCCGCAGTACCCTGCACCGCTGCTATTTTTTCAACTGCGCTTTCAAGAAGTCCAAGGCTCCCAAGGGGCTTTGCAACGCTGTTCCAGCGCTCTATTGCCGCCTGTGCAGCTTTAACGTCAGGCGGTGTTATTTTATTTATCCTATCCATTTTTCCTCCGTATAAATATTTTACAATAAAATTAAAAAGGCATTATCCGAACCGTAATTCAGATAATGCCCGATGTCTTTTCCGTTAACCGTTTCTTTGATATGATATGACAAAGCCCTGTTTATGTATATCATATCATCGTTTACGTTCCGGAGTTCCGCAGACTATAAACAACACCCGTTCACGAGAAAAACACAGGCAAGTATTCCGACTTATTGTCCGCCGACAGAACCGGCTAACATACGCCTTCCCGGGAGATCTCCCAGTGACTGACATTACATCTTGTATGCTTTAAGACAAAATACGGCAACGGCCTTGCTCAGGATTCGCACCTGATTCCTTGTTAGGCTTGGCAGCTATTTGCATAGATGTGCTTTTGCACCTGTATTCCGACAGAATATTAATATGATAGTTATTTTATCATCTTACCAAGTGATTGTCAAGATTTATTTTATTAAATCAGCATATCTGCATTTTTAAGAAAACGCCGATATTGCTGCGACAAATATCCCCTGTCATATCTTCCCCACAAATCTGCGGCAGATGCCGTCCTGCTCCATAACACTAATTCCAAATCAGCCTATAGACAATGGTGGCAGCTATAGGTTGGTTAATGATTAGGAAAAAGCTGATTAATGCGAAGCGATCGTTTCCTTATACAAACAACCAATAAAACTGTAGACAAAAAATCTTCACATAATCCATATACGCAAGATTATGCTCGATTTTTTGTACAGTTTTTAATTGGTTATTAGTATTAGTATTACTCTCTGTTCTTCAGCACCTCAGCAGGAGTGATCCTTTTCAGCTTTGCGGTAAGCAGACCGTTCACCCCGAAGTATATAAGCATAATTCCAATATAGATACCTGCATACATATACCACTTAAAATGCAGATTCATTCCGCAGGCAATGTTGGAGATAGCATAAGGATAAATCGCATCTATAAACAGCTTGGAAACGGGTATGGCAATAAGCGCACCCACAGCAACAACTGCGGTATTGCCGTTCAGATACAGCTTTCTCACCTCATTTGTACGATAACCGAAAATCTTTACAAGAGAAATACCGAAAGAAGCACGTTCTATCATCACATTCAGCATAAGATACATTACCACACAGAAAATTATTACGGAAACCACAGTCAGCATTATCACCATAGGCATCATAAGCTCGGTAAATACTGCCGAAGAGCGTTCAATATCGCTTCGTGACGTTACGGAATACAGCCGTCCCTCGTCGATGTCAAGTGCCGTATCGGAAAGAAGCATATTGTAATGATCGTCCTCCTGTCCGAAAAGCTCACGCATACTGTCAATGTCCATAAACACCGCAAGCCCTGCGGAATAATCCGCAATTCCGGTTATGGTGAACGCATAGTCCATATCGGTAGCACTGTCGGTCAGTATCAGCTTATCGCCTTTTTTCAGACCGTATTTCTGAGCAGCAGAGGCGCTTGCGGTAATTTTGCTTTTTCCCTTTTCGGGAGATACGCCGTAATATTTCTCATCATCGTCAACGCCGATAACGCTTATATCAAGAGTGTAGTCATATGCCGTTTTGGATAAGGACTCCACATAGTATGCTTCGGCATTTTCGGGCGTTGTTTCCTCGGGATATTTCAGCACATACATATACTCATATTTTGTATCACGTACCGTGTCGGCGTTTATGTTTGTACACAGCACATAGCAGTTCATACTCATCATAAATATCATAAGCGTTACAAGCATTCCGATAACAACGGTAATCCCTGTTCTTGCCTCACGGAGCATCTGTCTTATCTGAAAACGGCGCAGGAAGCCCATTTTTTTCAGATCAACGCCTGTGCGGAAATCTGTTTTCTGTTCGTTCCTGATAAGTGAAAGCGCTGTCCGTGAAAGCCTCTTGTTAATAACAAGATAGTTTACTATTGCCGAGATAACGGGTGGCATTACTACAGCGTAAATTATGAGATACATCGGATATACCGGCTCAAACACGGGCACAGAGAAATAATTGTAGGTGTCAGCCATTTGGGAATCAATGCCGAATTTGCTGAATCCAAGAGCAGACCCAACAAGACCGCCTGCAAAGCTGATTATGGTCGGCAGGGTGATGTAATGACCGATAAGATCCTTCTTTTTTGCGCCGAGAGCATAAAGCGCACCGATAACGCTTGATTCACGCTGTATCTGATGAATAACAAATACGGAAATAACATATGTGAACAGCACCATAATTATTATTCCGGCTATCAGACCGATGCTTCTGTTCATCTGCATATCCGCTGCAGCTGCGGCAATTCTAGGATTTTCCGACCTTTCCACAAACTCTGTGAGATTGTCAATGTCAACGGTGAAAAGCTCGTCAAGCATATCGTCCGTTTCGGTTTTAAGCTCCTTAACGCCGTCGGATAATTCCGCAGCGCCCTCTGCCGCCTTCCCGACGCCGCTCGTATATTCGGAAACACCGTCCGAATAGCCTTTCAGTCCGTCAAGAGTTTCTTTAAGTGCAAGCAGCTCGGGAGAATTCGTGGCAGCAATGTATTTATCAAGAATTTCGGCGTAAGTTTCGGCAGTCAATGTTTCCGTTACGCCCATTGATAACAGCGCCGAATTTGCCAGAGCATAATACTGTGAAAATATCCCGTCTGCACCGTCAATGACCGCTCCACCGTTTTCGTCAAGCTCGGAAAGTCCGTCCGCAAGCTCCTTTGAACCGTCATAAAGTTCATTTATGCCCTCCTGTATATCCTCTTTTCTGCCGAGAGTATCGTCAAGCATTTCACGGAAATATTTATCCTCAATATCGTTATAGTCAAACTCAAAATCCTTGATGATCTCTTTCAGATCATCGTGGGAAATTTCGCCGTTCAGCAGATAAGCATAGCGCAGATCCTCGGTTTTTCCGAGGTTTTTCATTGCTTCATAATCTTCGGGAACAACAAAACCAACTCCGAAAAGTGAGCTGTCCACCGAACTGTCGGAGAAATTTTTTGTGGGAGCGTCATAATCGGGAACTGTACCGATGCCCGTTACGGAAAAACTTTTTTTGCCTATTTCCACCGTATCTCCAACGGATATTTCATGCTCTTCGCAGTAACGCTTTTCAAGGAATATCTCTCCCGTTTTTTCGGGTGTTCTGCCCTCGTCAGGGTCGGCAAGGTCAACATTTTCACGCACCTTGAAGATCCTCAGCACGGAATCATCGGACATTTCCGCATCAAAGGAAAATATCCTTTCAAGAGTAACTCCCCTGTCGGTTATTTCCTTTTCCTGAGCCGCAGTAAGCTGTGTAAAAACGGCAAACTGACCGTCCTCCACATGGTTTTCTGCGCCTGTTTCTACCGTTCTTGTTATTATGGTTTCAGCAGCTCCCACTACTGCAATGATTATGTACATTCCCATAACTATCATCAGAAACAGCGCAAGATACCGCAGGAAATTGCTCTTTAAATCACGGAATATCCGTTTGTTAAGCACTCTGTTCATTATAAGTCCTCCAGCTCTGCCGCAGGTGTGCGGACTTCGTTTTCATAGTCCTTTTTGATAAGTCCGTCCTTGACGATGATAACTTTATGCACCATATTTTTTATGGCGTTGTTGTGGGTAACGATAAGCATAGTTGTGCCGTATTTCCTGTTTATCTCTTCAAGGAGAACAAGAATATCCCGTGATGTTTTTGAATCAAGAGCGCCCGTAGGCTCGTCGCAAAGAAGCAGCTTGGGATTTTTTATAAGCGCTCTTGCGATAGCGCACCTCTGCTGCTGACCGCCCGAAAGCTGTGAGGGAAATTTATTCTGATGCTCGGTAAGTCCCAGGGTTTCAAGCAGCTCATCAATGTTAAGCGGCGAATCGGAAATGTACTCGCAGACCTGTATATTCTCCCTTACCGTAAGATTCGGCACAAGGTTGTAAAACTGAAAAATGAAGCCAAGATTATCACGGCGATAATCGGAAAGTGCATTTGGTTTAAGTCCGAAAATTTCTTTTCCGTCAACTTTGACAGAACCCGAGTCCATTGTGTCAAGACCACCTATGCAGTTTAAGAGCGTAGATTTTCCGCTGCCGCTTGTGCCTTGTATAACGCACATCTGCCCCTTTTCAACGCTTGTGGTTATGCCTTTTAAGACCTGAATATAGCTTGAATCCTTTCCGTAGCTTTTCTTTACGTCCTTAATTTCCAGATACATAATATTTCCTCCCTAAAAAGTTAGTTTAGCATAACATTGTTATGTATAACTCATAAAATATTGCCGACATAAAGTTAGTTCGGCATAACATTGTTATGTATTGCTTAAAAAGAAAACCGCTTATTCAAAAACGGCTTTCTGCCAGCCTTCAAGTATGAAAGTCATTATTTTCGTCATATACTGTGTTGCTTTTTCCTCGTCGCACTCATGGGTTATAAGGTGAATAAAGGAATCGACCATCATATGAGTGAGCCAATGAAGCATATATCGGTTGACCTTTGCGCCGTAATGAGCGCCTATTTCCTCAGACATTGCAAGGTAAAACTGCTCAATAGTATCCACCAGTTCATCAACGCAGCCCTCATATTTTGACCCCTGCGATTTAGTCAGCAACAGGATAAATGCGTCGTAATTTCCGTAAATATGATGAATAAGACGAGCAACAAAATCATCGTGATCCACCAGTTCATGAGCATTTACACCGTCAAGAGCGTGAGGCTGTGAGATAGCCTCCATATCAACGGAAAAGTGACCGTTCAGGATTCCCGTAAGCTCCTTCAGCGGCGGTTCGGCAATTGCTCCGAAAAGGTCCTCCTTATCCTTGAAAAAGAAATACAGCGCACCCGTGGTAACGCCTGCGTCGGCGCATATTTTCCGCAGGGATGCCTTCATATATCCCTTTTCAAGAAATTCCTTTTTGCCGCTTTCCATAAGCAGCTCCCGTGTTTCCCTGTCAGATTTCAAATTCTCACCGCCTTGACAACATCGTTACATAACAACGTTATCTTACCATACAGCCTTTGATTTGTCAAGTATTTTTTGAAAAATTATTCGCAGTTTTTTACCCCAAAAGAGAAATACAGAATATGGAACACCCAAACGCAGAAAAGAACTATTCTGCCAACGGGTACTCTGCCCATCATAACAAATCCAACGGACATAAGCACCGTGACTGTTATCATAATTTTGACCTTGGTTTTCTTTGTCATTCCCCTGCCCTGAACATAGCTTTCAAGGTTGTTTTTGTACAGCTTTGTGTTTTTGAACCAGTTATCCAGCTTTTCCGAGCTTCTTGCAAAGCAGAACGCCGCCAGCATTAAAAACGGGAACGCAGGCAGCAGCGGAAGCGCCGCTCCAAGCGCACCAAGTCCCAGTCCGATACAGCCGACAACAACATAAATTATCTTCTTTAACTTCATTTTAAACTCCTTTTTTCTTTCTTCGCCTCAATAACGTGCCGCACCGCCATTACGGGGTGATAAAATATCATTCTCGGTCCCGAAAAGCGCATTACAGCACGGATTTTTTCACGCATTTCCGGCTTGTAGCAATGCACCTTGCAGTTTGCGCAGAATGTTTTTGTTTCCATAAAGGGGCATTTTTCACTTCTCATTGAAGCATATTCCGCAAGAACCTTGCATTCGGTACAAAGCGTTTGGCTATGGTGATTTTTTCGGCAGTAAAGCCTTATCATTTCCGTAACGATACGCTTTTCACGCTCACGCTTGTCCTGTATTTTCATCAGCTTTTCCTCCCGTTTTCAACGGAGAAAACCTTGTCCGCAATGCGCATTGTTGAGGCTCTGTGTGAAACAAGCAGAATTGCTTTTTTATCCTTCTGCTCCGATATTGATTTCAGAATCACCGCTTCGTTAAGTGCGTCAAGATTGCTTGTAGGCTCATCAAAAAGCATAAATTCCGAATCGTGGAGGAAGGCTCTCGCCGCACCTATACGCTGCTTCTCTCCGCCCGAAAGCATATCGCCAAGCTCCCCTGCCTGTGTTTCATAGCCGCTTGGCAGCGACATGATAAAATCGTGTATTGAAGCCTTTTTGCAGGCGGTTTCTATCTCATTCCGTGTGGCGTCAAGTTTTGCAATTTTAAGGTTGTTTTCAATGGTGTCCTTGAAAATATGGGTGTCCTGAGTAACAAGGCTCTCGCTGTCCCTAAGGGAATTTGTTTTTACGGAATTGATATTTTTGCCCGAAATAAAGATACGTCCCGAATTTGTTTCCCAGAAGCGCATAAAAAGCTTCAAAAGGGTGGATTTTCCGCTGCCGCTTTTGCCCGTAATGCCGATAATGCCGCTTTTCGGTATGTCAAGAGAAACACCGTCAAGCACCTTTTCATCGCCATAGGAAAAGCTGACGTTGTTTGCGTTTGCACCCGTGAATTTTATCTCTGCGCCGCCCGTGATCTCGGGAACGGAGGGCTTTTCTTCAAGTATGTCAAGAACTCTGTCGGCTGCCGCAAAGGTCTGCTGCAATCCGCCGCCTAAGTTTGCAAGTGCGATAACCGGACCGAATGAGGAAAACATTGCAATTGTGGGGATAATAACTCCGTCAAAGCCGATGATGTTCTTTTGATACAAAACAGCAGAAACCGAAAGAATTATTATAGGAAATACCGTTACCGAAACGGTGGTAAGCGCAGAACATATTCCGTTATTCCGCTTTAAAATCCTGTCCTTTTCGGACAACTTTTCCGTGCGGTCTTCCATTTCCGAAATGCGTTTTTTCCCTGCGCCGAAACGTATGATTTCTGAGATGCCGTAGAGCGTTTCAAGTACAAAACCGCTTAATTTTCCGTTTTCTCTGCGGAAATCCTCTGCGGCACTTCCGCATATTTTCGATATGATAACGGGAATTACTGCGCCCACAAAAATATATGCCGCAGCGGCAATTATCCCAAGCGAAAAATGATACTGTCCGATAAAAACAGCCATTATCGCAGAAGTAATTATGCCTATTGCAATGGGAGAAATGGTGTGCGCATAGAATACCTCCAGCAGCTCAATATCCGAGGTTATAACGGAAATAAGGCTGCCCTTATCCTTACATTCCAGTTTGACAGGACACAGTTCACGCAGCTTTCCGAACACCTTGTCACGCAGAATTGCAAGCAGCTTAAACGCAATGTAATGATTTGAATACTGTTCCGCATAGTGAAGAACGCCCCTCAGAACAGCAATTATCCCGAGAATGACAAGTATTTTTTTCAGCGAAAAATCCGTTTCAAAGCCAAGTATATTCACCGCAGCATAACCGCCGAGAATGGTGATAAATTCGGCACAGAGATACCCTGCAACGCCCATTAAGACCGCAGGTATCATTATGTACAGAAGCGGCTTTGCGATACTGCCAAGTGACAGCATTATTTTAATTTTACTCCGTTTCACATTTACCTCCTATGGCTTCAATCGCCGACTGTTTTTCCCACAGCTTAGCATATATTCCGCCGCCGTTCACAAGCTCCGAATGTGTGCCGCTTTCTGCGATGCTGCCCTTTTCAAAGGCATATATCCTGTCCGCATTTACGGCGTTTGCAAGGCGGTGGGTTATCATTATCACCGTTTTTTCGGCGGACATTTTGCGAATTTCCGAGAGTATGCATTCCTCGCTCTCAACGTCGATATTTGATGTGGCTTCATCGAAAATATAGATACTGCTGTTGTGCAAAATTCCTCTCGCAAGTGCAAGGCGCTGACGCTGACCGCCGGACAGGTTTGCTCCGCCCGGTGAAAGCTGCGTATCAAGCCCTTTTTCACTTCTGAAAAACTCCGCAAGGCGCACTCTTTCAAGCACGCTCCAGAGCCTTTCATCATCTGCTTTTTCGTCCGCCATAAGCAGGGCTTCACGGACAGTTCCGCCGAAAATATAGCTGCCGCAGCTTATGAGAGTAACGTTCTTTGTAAGGCTTTTTTCGGAAATATCACGAAGCTCATTTCCGCCTATCTTAACGCTGCCTAAGTAGCCTTTGTTTACGCCCGATAAAATACCTGCCGCCGTGCTTTTTCCGCAGCCGCTCTCGCCGATAATTGCGGTAAAACTTTTTTTGGGAAAGTCCATTGATATATTTTTCAGTATCTCACGGCTGTTGTCATAGGAGAAATTCACGCTGTCAAATGAGATATTACCTAAATTTACGGTCAACCTTCCGTCTTCATTTTCGGGCAGGTCAAGCAAACGAAATATCTTGTCGCTTGC
>JBJEQN010000075.1:0-49898 GCA_051881775.1 Oscillospiraceae bacterium
CGGGCTTAACGGATATATCAAAAATGTAGTTATTACTACTGGCGTATAAAGGAGGTTTGTTATGAACAACGAACAGAAAAATGAAATCATAAAATCATTCGCTTTGGGAATGACAGCTGAGGAAATTTCCAAGGTCGAGGGCATATCTAAAGCTGAATTGGAGCAGATTTCGTATGACGATGCGGACGCAATTGCCCGTAAAAAGGCTTTCATGGAACGTGTCGGGAGGGCATAAACATGACAAAAATCATTGATATTTCCAAGCATAACGGCTCTATCGACTTTGAAAAGGTGAAGTCGGACGGCATTTCGGGGGTAATTATCAGGGCAGGATATGGTAGGCATATCTCACAGAAAGACCCCACCTTTGAAACCTATTACAGCGGTGCAAAGGCTGCAGGGCTGAATGTGGGGGCATACTGGTACAGCTATGCAGATAATCCTTCCGATGCCAAGGTCGAAGCGGCAGTTTTCCTTGAAGCTATCAAGGGCAAGAAATTTGATTTGCCCGTATATCTCGACATCGAAGAAGAGAAGCACGTTGCTCTTGGTAGGACTATGTGTTCTTCGATGGTAGAGGCATTCTGCAGTACGGTTGAAGCTGCAGGATATTTCGCAGGTGTTTACAGCTTCGACAGCTTCTTTGGGAGCAATCTTAATGCCCAAGTGCAGAAAAAATACTCCTGTTGGGTAGCAAGAGTGGAGAACGTTAAGCCTACCTACTGCAAAAGCTATGCAATGCACCAGTACACTTGGAAAGGCTCTGTAAAAGGCGTTTCGGGGGCTGTTGACGTATCGTACTGCTACAAGGATTTTCCTGCTATCATAAAAAAGGCAGGGCTGAACGGGTGGAAAAAGGCTATTGCATATTCTGTGGTCGCTAAGATAGGCGGCTGTTCGGCGGCGCAGGCTGAAGCTATTGCAAAGGCTTGCTCGCAGATGGGAATGACGGTTGTTACAAAGGAGGAATAATATGAGCGACTTTATCAAAAATATACTTGCAGGGATATGCGCTGTACTTAGCTTTGCTTTCGGACAGTGGGACGGGCTTATGATTGCACTTATCGCCCTCATCATACTGGACTACATATCCGGAGTGATTGCGGCGGCTGTCAAAAAGCAGCTCTCCAGCGCCGTAGGAGCCAAGGGCATTGCAAAAAAGATTTTTATGCTGCTTATCGTGGCTGTGGCAAATATCGTTGATATCAACGTTATCGGCAGCGGCAGCATCCTCAAAAATGTTACGATGATATTTTACATATGTAATGAGTGCATTTCTCTCATCGAAAACGCCGGAAGGATAGGGGTGCCGGTGCCTAAAAAGCTGATGGACGTTTTGGAGCAGTTAAAAAATAATAACGATAAATAAGTTATCCCACCTCGGAGTGTTGGCTCTGGGGTGGGATTTTTGTTTTATTTGCATAAATTGCAGATGTTAATTTGTGCATCTATACAAAATGCACTCAATGGGTGCGAAATTCGCAAAAATCTATTGACATTTGCACTCAATGGGTGTATACTATAATCAAGGTCAAGGAAATAAGACCAAAACAAAAAAAAGGAGGATAAAAATATGAAACTTAACAAGACTTTAGCAGCTATGAGAGAGATCAACGAAAAGGAAAACAGCTCGATCACAATCTACGGAAGAAAGCAGTTTGAGAAAATCTTAAACTTTAAGGCAGTTGAAAAGGCTGAATGGAGCGATAACGATACTTTTGTATTATTCACACTTACAGACGGATCTACTGTTTCTGCAAATTACAGCGAGGTCGAATAATAAAGAAGCTGCGCTATCGGCTTGACGGGTGAAAAAGGCAGGTGAAAAAATGATTAAAAAATGTGTAATCTGCGGCAAGGAATTTCAAAGCCCCCCAAGCGCTAAAACAATTACTTGCTCAAAAGAATGCTTATCTATCAGGCGTGGGCAAGTAGGCAGAGGCAGGAAGCTATCGGAACAAGCAAGAGCGAATATGTCCGAGGCAGCCAAGAAGAAAGGCTATACAGAAAATTTGAAAAAAGGAACTCCTGCATCTCAGAAGTCGCCAAAATCAGGTCGATTCGAAACAAATATAAACGCAAAAGACTGGATAATTATTTCACCAACAGGAGAACAATATGAATGCCACAGCTTGATTAACTTTATCCGTAAAAATCCAAAATTATTTGACATTGATGGAAGCGATAAAGAAGTGTACAGAATTTCTAAGGGATTTTATACGATCAAAAGAAACACACGGCTAAATCTTAGAGGCCAATCATACTATGGTTGGACTGTCGAAATTCCAAAAAATGAAAAGGAGAATAAAAAATGAATTATAAGTATTATCTTGCTCTTATCGATGAATGCAAAAACTATGAATCAGCAGATGCTATAAGGTTAGAGTACGGCTTTCCGCCCGATTGTGAATTTACCGCAGAGGGACTTATTAAGGCATTTGATATTATTTTCTCGGTGAGCAAAGCCGATATATCCAAGCTCGTGGAAATATCCGGCGGGAACCTATCGGCACTTTGCAGGAAATATAATATCCCACTCCGTACTGCTCAGAACTGGCATATGGGTGTGCGGAATGCGCCCGATTATGTAATTCAGTTGCTCGGATATGCTATGCTTTCTGAATGTGAAAAGGAGATAGATTGATTTTATCCCACTCTGAGTGGGGGATTTATTGCTATAATCTTGTATGGGGGTATCAGTTCGGACCGCCAATGGCTATTGCTCCGATAAATAATGTCAAAGCTGTCCTTGATTATGCCCTGACGGAGATTCCTGCGGATAAAATTTATCTTGGTATACCGAATTACGCTTACGACTGGCCGCTGCCCTTTATTCAGGGTGAAACGGGCGCACAGGTCATAGGCAATATAACAGCCGCAGACCGTGCCGCACAGTACGGCGTACCCATTCAGTTTGACGAGACCGCTCAAAGTCCCTTTTATACTTATACCGCAGAAGACGGCAGAGAACATATAGTGTGGTTTGAGGATGTGCGCAGTATAAAAGCCAAGCTTGACCTTGTTGATAAAAGTGGAATTGCGGGTCCTGGATTCTGGAATTTTATGAGAGCCTTTCCCCAGGGGTATTTGATGATAAATAATATGTTCAATATTGAGAAGGTGTATCCTTAACAATAATATTTTTTCTGTCTTGTTAAGCCGTACAGACGTATTTTTATAGCTGAATACTTGACCTGATCTCGATTTAATGCTATATTAATATAGTAATGAACGGAGGATCTAAATATGGCAGAAAATGAAAAAATAAATGAAGATGTATCTGAAAATGAAATTGAATTAAATGAAACCGCAGCTGTTTCCGACGGTCCTATACATGAACCCAAACAGAATTATGTTATTTATACCATAATTTCAATACTGCTTTTTGCGGCTCTTTATTCCTGCTGGAAGTTTCTTGTGCCTAAACTGTTCAGAGATTATACAATGTCTGTAAATGGAGACAGCCTTACAGCAGAACAGCTTGAGACCGTAAAAAAATGTACGGAAATAGATTGTGATAGTATTTCGGAAGCAGTCTTTCAGCGTACAAATGGCAGGGCAGCGGTTGTTATTTACTATGAAAATATAGAAAGTGAAGAGGATTTTGCTGAGAACTGCATTAATTTTGAGTATGGAGACCCTGAGGAAGATGTCCGTAGTGAAATATATCCCTACGGAAACAGTGTACCCGAGTATGTTTATGGAGAACGATATGTAAATATCGGAAATCCGGATGTAAGCTGCCTTGTTTATGAATATAACGGAGGCATTTATGCAGAATATCATTCTTCTGATGTAAATGCTGAGATAACCTCTCTTTTTTCCGGCACAGAAAAGAATTATTCCAATTGAATAGCATAAGTTTTTTATGTTCTGAGTGTTGATCCCGTGTCATTTGGCACGGGATTTTTGTATTTTACGGAATGATTTTTGCATCTTGCGCAGGAATGCTTGAAGTAATTTTAGAATGATGGTAGTATTACGTTATAAAGGTTTTATTTATAATCCTTATTTAATACAAATAACCAATAAAATGTTTCTTTTATCTTGCTATGGAAAAGTATATTTTTATTTTTCTTGACAAGAGAAAGCAGGTTTGATATAATAGTTACGAAAACGGTCGTTAGCTTTGCTTTTGCTGTTAACCGAAAATCAAGATGAGCGAATAGAGTACACATAAAAATATTTTGAAAAATATTATAAAAGCTATTGATATATTCGACATAATCTGTTATAATAAATCAAGCGATTTAAAACAATTGATTTTGAAAGGGATATGTTATGCCTCCGAAACCTAAATTTACTAAAGAAGAAGTAATTAATGCTGCACTTGAAATAATTTCCGAAAAAGGAATAGAAGGGCTTACATCAAGAGAACTCGGAACAGCTCTTGGCAGCTCGGCAAGACCTGTGTTTACTGTGTTCAAAAATATGGATGAGCTTTACTCAGAAGCACGAAAAGCAGCAATGAAGCGGTTTGACGAGTATGCAAAAAAAGCAGAAGGCTTTACGCCGGTTTTTAAACAGGTAGGTTTGCAGATGATATTGTTTGCGGAAGAACAGCCGAAGCTTTTTCGTTTGCTTTTTATGAGCGAAAACGCCAAAGCTGCAGGGTTTGACGATATATTTTTGACACTTGGAAATACGGCTGAAATGTGTATAGACGCTATATGCTGTGATTACGGTCTTGACAGAGAAAATGCAATGCTGATATTTAAACATTCATGGATATACACTTACGGAATAGGAGTTCTTATTGCTTCAAAGGTATGCAGCTTTACTGAAGAAGAGGTTTCGGAGATGCTCAGCCGTGAATTTGTGGGTATGCTTACTCTTATTAAATCCGGAAGAGTTAACAGCTGTACAACGGTACCTGAAAAGAAGTCTGATAAATAATTTTTTCAACCAAAAAGAGGGTGTTATTATGAAAAAATGGTATGCAGAAGAATATGAATTTGAGATAGAAGTAACAGGTTTCCTCCGCAGCGACCATACGGAGCATTATTGCCGCAACGGTGAGGAAATAGGGGATAAGTACACCTGCACCTACGGCTGTCCCGTTAACGCAGACGGACAGGGGATATGTTCAAAAGTGATGACGGTCATGTTTCCTGTAATGGAAGCTGTCAGAAGCGGCGGTGATCTGGAGAACATCGGCGGAAGCGGAAAATACTGTAAGGATATAGTTTGTCCCGACGGCTGCGTTATGTTCCGCCTGACGGCTAAAAAACTCGGAAACGAAAACTTTTTTAAAGGAAAGTTTTACGAATAATTTTTTATTAACAGTAATAGGAGACGTATATGGAAGTACATATCAACGAATTGACTCCGAAATTGTTTTTGGAGCTGTACAGCTCGGTAGGCTGGGAACCGCCGGCAATAGATCAGGTCGAGACAGCCTTACAGCACACAATTGCAAATTTTACTGCTTATGACGGTGATAAGCCTGTTGGAATGGTAAGGCTTTTGGGAGACTGCGGAATGTCTTTTTACATCAAGGATTTTGCGGTCATTCCGTCATATCAGTCAAAAGGCGCAGGTTCGCTTCTTATACACGATTTGGAAAAGTATATTAAGGATATTATTCCGCCCGGTCGTGCGGTAAGTCTGGAGCTTATAAGCACGAAGGAGGCTGTTCCGTTCTATAAAAAGAAAGGTTTTGAGGAACGCCCCTGCGAATGGGACGGACCCGGAATGTTCAAAATGATTTTTTAAGCTTTTGGGAGATAATATGGGATCAATAAACTTTGAAAAATTGACGAATGATAATTTTAACATAAATTCTTTAGACGAATTTGTCAGACATCAGGAGGTAAGGGAATGCTGGCGCAGAATAAACGGCGAACTTGTTCTCGTACCGAATAATTATGTTGAAGATTGGGATCTGGAGCAACGGCGTAAAATAGCCGAAACAATATACAATGGCATTTCAGACAGAGGATTTGCATACGGAGCATTCGATGAAGGAAAAATTATAGGATATATTTTTCTGTCAAAGGATTTCTTCGGAACTTCCGCTAAATATATTGAACTGAAGCTATTTCATGTGTCGGAGCCGTTCCGCTGCAAGGGCATAGGAAAAGAACTTTTTAAACTTGCCTGCGGCGAGGCAAAAATGATAGGAGCTGAAAAAATTTATATTTCAGCTCATTCGTCAAAGGAAAGCCAGGCTGCATACCGCAGATTAGGCTGTGTTGAAGCTGAAGAAATAAACAAGGAAATTGCAGAGGACGAACCGTTTGATATTCAAATGGAATATTGTCTGTAAAAAACCTAAAGGAGAGCGATCATGGAGGAAAAGTGGGTAATTTGTCCGATTTGCAGCAGCAAAACAAGAGTAAAGCTGCGAAGCGACACCGTATTGAAAAATTTTCCCCTGTTCTGTCCGAAATGCAAACAGGAAAGTCTTATCAATGCGGAAAGTATGAAGGTAAACGTTGTCAAAGAAGCGGCAGATCAATAAAAAGTCACAACCAAATATCCGGGGCAAGTCCGTCAGCAGGGAAGACGGCTTATCCCACATTTATTCAGAGCCGGACGCTTAGACGCAGAGCCACACTTATTTTTTACAGGTGCGCTCTGCGTTTTTATCTCAACAATATTTATTTACGGGAGGAAAAACAATGGAGCTTTTAAAAGAAAATGAAAAAAGTGCAAACCTTGCGGCAGCAAAGGTAATGCGAATAACGGTTATTGTTTTTGCATTGGTACTGGTGCTTGATATTGCAGGGATTTTTACCGTTAAACTCAGCACGATGATAACTGCATTTGTGATAGGAACCATTCTGCTTCTGGTTCCGACGCTTTTGGTCAATGTATTGAAGCAGAACGGCGAATGGGTCAAGTTTGCCATAGTTATCTGTACCGTTATTTTTACGATAATTCTTACGATAACTTTGTCTTATCACGCTGTATTGCTCTATGTTTACCCGATCGCAATAGCAAGTCTTTATTTTTCGGGGAAACTTAATAATTTTGCAGCTGTTCTTACGGTGCTGGGAGTATCCGTCGGACAGGTGCTTGCCTATAATTTTAATTTTGTTTCAGATAATAACTTTACAACATTAAAAAAAGCAGTATTTTTCGGAATACTTCCCCGTGCAATGATCCTTTTTGCAGTTTCTGCTATTTTTACAATGCTTTGCAAAAGAACAGCTTCAATGCTTGGCAGCCTTATGGGTGCGGAACAGCAGAGAATAATGCGTGAAAAATCTCTTGAAATGTCTCATAGGCTGCTTGAGACCGTTAACGAACTTGAGCAGATCTCGGCAGCTTCTGCAGAAGCTAACCGCAGCATTGCCGATGAATCAGCAAAGGTTATGCGTGACAGCGAAGCAAATTCCGAACATATAAAATCCGTTGAGGACAATATGAATTTGATTTCGGAGAGCCTTAAAAATCTTTCCGAAATGAGTGCTAAAATTGCAGAGCTTACCAAGCACGCAGACGAAATAACGGCGGATAACGACAAAAAAATGTCGGCTGCTGCTGAAAGCATGAACGAGATATGCAAGGGTACGGATGAAAGCAAGGAGATCATTTCCCGTCTTTCGGCTCAGTCTAAAAAAATCGTTGAGATCGCAGAGGTCATTACCAATATTTCAATGCAGACCAACATTCTTGCCCTTAACGCCTCAGTAGAAGCTGCAAGGGCAGGGGAACACGGCAAGGGCTTCGCTGTTGTTGCTTCTGAGATAAAGAAGCTGTCCGAACAGACCAAGGAAGCAGCTGCGGATATAGGCGGCATAATCAAGCAGGTTACCGAAAATATCTCAGGTACGGTTGCAGCTATGGACAAGAACGCTTCACTTACCCGTGAAGGTATGGAAAGCATGGAGCAGATGAAGAAATCAGCCGAGCAGATAAGCGCTTCCAACGGTGAGATCTCGCATCAGATATCCGGTATGAACAGCGTTATTGAAAATGTTGCGGAAAGCGGCGGAAGTGTTTCACGGAAGCTGGTCAGCGTAAGCGGAAACATAATGAATAACTGCGGAGCCGTTCAGCACGTTGCGGCGGCTATTCAGGAAAACAGCGCAGGCACGGAAACCCTTGGATTTATGGTCAAAAATATCAAATCCATGGCTGAAGAGCTTGAAACGCTGACACAGTAATTTATAAGGAGAATAATATGCTTAAAGCTGAAGAACTTCCCGGATTAAATAAAAAATCCTTCAGTATGTATTTCGGCGGCAGCGAGATATGGTTTGAACATCTGGACGGTATTTACAGTTATACGGATCTGGCCATTGAAAAGCTGGAAAAGGATCATTTGTCGTTTAAAAGACCGTCGGCGCCTTCTCTGATAGCGATAAACCTTGATGAGACCGATATAAACGACAGACTTATTGCTGCAATTGCCGATAAGCTGCTGAACGGCGGCAAGCGATTCACAAGGGTAGTTTTTGTGGGAACTGACAGTTACTCAAAACGCAAAATCAAAACGGCTCTGGCAGCTTCGGGTTTTGCACTCAGCTTTATAAACGATTTTGAAAAAGCCAAAGAGTGGCTTGTTTCGGAAAGTTTTATGTGATACAGCATAAACTCGTAGAAATTATAATGGAACATTGTAAACTGCACGAGGCAACGGCTTATACGGTAAATGATCTTGACATAATGAACAGGGTCGAAGCTGCATACAAAGAATTCGCAGAAGAAAATAAGAATAATGGAGTAGATATAAAATGAAAAAGATGATCTTAGCAGTATGTGCAGCACTTTTACTTTGTGGCTGCACAGAAGTAACCGAACCGAATTACAATGTTATAAGCTCTGAGGCAGAGGAGAAAACCTCGGCTGCCGAAACTGAGACAAGCAAAATTGAAACAACCGAAGAAACCAAAGCAGAAACATCAGCTGTTGATACCGTTACAAGCGAAACTGCGGATGTTACGGAAGAAGAAACAGACGCTGTTGAAAATTATGACAACATAATAGGGGAAGACGAACTTCACGATCTGTTTGAAGAAAATATTAACTGCTTTGTACATATCTTCGGTATAAGCAATCTCGGATATACAGGCGACCCTGTTCAGGGCGACAATATTTACAGAGTGGAAAACGATTTGTTTACAGATTACGCTGATTTTGAGAATTATGTGCGCAGCGTTTACTGTACCGCAGAAGCTGACAGACTTCTTTACGACTATCCTTATGAGGATTCGCCTATGTATCTGAATGTAGACGGGGAACTTTGTATTGATATTAATCTTGCAGGCGCAAAAGGTTACTATGTCGACTGGACAGACTGCTTGATAACAATTAATTCTGCTGATGAAAGCAGATGTGAATTTACGGCAACAGGTTATATTGAAGAGCCTGCGGAGGTCCCGGTAAAAGAGGATTATCCGGTTTCCGGTGCTGCTGTTCTTGAAAACGGGAAATGGGTGCTTGAAAAAATGATGTATTAAGGGGAAAATAATATGAATAATCTTGCCAAGATCCAGAAAATCGTACAGGTTTTCAAAGCATTATCATTAGCTGCAGCTATTCTTGCATTTGTATCTGCGCTTTTTATGCTTGTATCTGTCGGCGTGTGGTATGGTGCAGATAATTCGGGAGTTACATACATTGCAGAGCTTACAAGACGCACGGGATTCAATGAAACTCTTTCGATACTTTGGTGTGATTTTGTTCTTTGCCTGACAGATGGAATACTTTTTTCCTTTGCATACCGTTATCTTTCGCATGAGGTAACGGACGGCACACCGTTTACAGAAAGAGGAGCCAAGGAAATGCGGTTCCTTGGAATAAGAATTATTCTTATGCCGTTTGTTGCGGTAATTATATGCGGCGTTATCTGCGGCTGTTTGGGAACGGACGCTCCCGAAAACATTTCAAACGGAACATCAGCCACATTCGGAATTGCACTTATAATCATTTCATTGGTATTTGCTTACGGAGCAGAGCTTGAGAGAAAGGATGATATAAATGAAGCCGATAAATCTTCTGAATGAAGTAAATGCTGTTGGAAAGCTGTATGTTTATGAAAAGGTCGGCAGGCTTAACGGCAATGTTCTCAGCGTTGTAAATGTTGAAAACCGCACTCTTGATTTTCATGTACACGAAAATTCGGACGAACTTTTTTATGTTATCGAGGGTGCCTTCAAGCTTGAAACCGACGAGGGACTTATTCCTGTAAATGCAGGAGAATTTATTATTGTTCCGAAAGGCACAAGGCATCGGCCTGTTGTTGAAAAGCTGACCAAATTCCTTATGATAGAACTGGACGGTACGCTTAATAAGGAGAACAGCGGAGATCTATATGAGGATTAATTATTACCTAAAATGAGGTTGCTGAAATGAATGGACAGAAAGAAAATAAGATAACTGTTTTCAGCTTTTTTGATGAGCCGCAGCAGTCATACTGGACAGAGCAAATAAAAAAATGTGATTGGGGAGCGGCGTTATTTCTTGCGGAACTGCTTGAAAACGGACGCTTTCACGAAGCTCTTGGAGAAGGCAGGCTGTTTATTATGGCAGAGGGCGACAGGCTTGTTTCCTTTGCAACGCTGACACAGA
The DNA here is from genome assembly GCA_051881775.1 of Oscillospiraceae bacterium. Lineage (GTDB taxonomy): Bacteria > Bacillota > Clostridia > Oscillospirales > Ruminococcaceae > UMGS363. The sequence goes on from JBJEQN010000075.1 coordinate 10,522, forward strand.
AAGACTGTGTAGACGATGACAGCCTTTTCCCATGGATAGGGTTTGTTTTCACTTCTCCCGAATACAGAGGACACAGATACAGCGGAAAAATAATAGACTTTATCTGCGAAGAAGCAAAAAAGCAGGGCTTTGGCAAGGTTTATCTTGCAACAGGACATATAGGCCTTTACGAAAAATACGGTTTTTCATATATTGAAAGTCGTATTGACGTTTACAACGAAGAAAGCAGGATATATTGCAGAAGCCTACGCTGCGCAGAAGATGCAAAAAATGTGCTTAAAAATTTTCTTGATTCGGACGGCAGACTTATCACTTATCCGGCAAAGCGCAAAATGAAACTTTATGCGCTTGTTTATTTATCGGGGAAATTTGAAAAAGACAGGGTTTATACCGAGAAGGAAGTAAACAGTCTGCTTAATGAATGGCATACCTTTTCAGACCCGGCCACGCTTCGGAGAGAACTTTATAATCATCGTTTTCTGAACAGGGATCTCTCCGGCGAAGAATACCGTCTTGAGGATGTTCAGCCGTCCGTTGAGGATCTGGAGAAAAAATATGGTTAAAGAAATACTTAAAGATCAATATGATCTGAACGTTATTTCCGTTGAAAAATCAAAAGCAGGTGCAGGTTCGGACGTATATTTTTCAGAATGTGCCGAAGGAAAATTTGTTTTAAAATTCCCCTCTTCAAGCGAAATGAATGATCCGGCAGCAGAACCGGAGTTGTGCGAATTTTTACTTGAAAATAATATAAGCGTATGCAGATTTATAAAAAACAACAGTGGTAAATATCTTTCCAAAGATAAAAACGGTCGGATCTTTCATGTACAGAAGTTTGTTAACGGTAAAATGTATGATTGGAATACCGCTCCTGATTGGCTGTTGGATGAATCGGCAGAAATGCTTGGAAGGATACATAATGCGCTGAAAGGCTACCGCAGGTTATCCGTAGGTATAGGTGCAGATTTTTTTCGCTTTATGACTGCGGAAAATGCTTTAAAGTCTTATGAACACACGATACTTACGGCGAAAGACAACGGAGACAAGGATATTGAAAAAGATCTGCTGTACAGAATTGAGCTTATGAAAAGATTTCCTCAATATAGTTTTGATATTGACAGGCTCACTTGTACAAACACTCACGGTGATTATTTTATAAGCCAGCTTATCTGCGGAGAAAATCATATAAATGCCGTTATTGACTGGACTACCGCCTGTGTTCATCCTGCCGTATGGGAAATAATGCGTTCTTATGTTTACGCTGCTGAGGAATGTGCAAACGGGGAGATAAATGTTAAAAGGCTTGTAAAATATTTCAGTTCTTATCTTTCTTATGCAAAACTTAATATGTATGATATTGAAACAGCGGCAAAACTGTTTTATTATCAGATCGCAGTATGTGATTATTACGGTCAGTATTATGCTTCTTCCGAAGATAACCGTAAGATATACTTAAGACAGGCAATGTTTTCCACAAAGCTTCTGAAATGGTTTGAAAAAAATATTGATACATTAACAAATACACTTGTGTGCGATTTAAGTAACAAATAGAATAAAACTCTACGATTAGTAGGTTGTTTCGGAGCAGCTCAAATGTTACAATAAAAATGTAAAAATTATGCAAAGGAGCTGTTCTTAAATGCAATTTATACCTATTGATCTGCAAAGCTGGCCAAGAGGGCAGATGTTTTGGTATTTTTCCAAAATGGCGCCGACAGGCTACTCTCTGACGGTAAATATGAATGTTAGAAAGCTGAAAAGCTGTACGGAAAGCAGCGGTATCAAGTTTTTCCCTGCGTACCTGTGGCTTGTTACCAAAAACCTGAATAAGCAGGTCGAATTTAAAGTCGCAGAACAAGACGGCGTACTTGGATTTTTTTGATACGCTTACTCCGCTTTATGCAGCTTTTCACGAGGATGATAAAACAATTTCGTTTATGTGGACGGAGTACAATGATGATTTTTCGGAATTTTACCGTCAATATCTTGACAATCAGCGTAATTTCGGAGAAAATCACGGTGTATTATGTCAGCCGCTTACACCTCCGCCGCCTAATTCGTACACAGTATCCTGTCTGCCGTGGGTCAGCTTTAATAGTTTTTCGGTACACAGCTATGAAAACAAACCCTACTATTTTCCATCGGTTGAAGCAGGAAAATTCTTTGAAGAAGGTCAGAAGCTGATGATGCCGCTGTCTATAACCTGCCATCATGCGGCTTCCGACGGGTATCATATCAGTCTTTTTCTTGAAGGACTGCAAAATGATATGGATAATTTTAAAAAGTTCATTTAGGCAAAAAATGTCGAGAATAAATTTCCTTTACGCAGTATAATTGAAGCATAAGGAGATGATAAGAGTGAACGAACGGATCTCAGCAGTTCAGCGTATGCAGGATTACATCGAAGCCCATTCGGAGGAAGAAATAACAATGGCGGAGCTTTCACAAGCGGCGTTGTTTTCGCCTTGGTATTCCTACCGTATTTTTAAAGAGCTTACCGGTCTTACGCCGTCGGATTATATTCGCAGGTTAAGACTGTCAAAATCGGCAATGCGGCTGAAAAACCAAAGCTGCCGTATCGCTGACGTTGCTTTTGAAAACGGTTTTAAGAGCGTTGACGGCTACCAGCGAGCCTTTTTACGGGAATTCGGCTGCAATCCCCGAGAATATGCAAAAGCTCCCGTTCCCATAACTCTTTTCGTTCCTTATGGAGTAAAATTCAGAGAACTGCGAAAGGAAGATCTAACTATGCAAAATGTAAGAAACGTTTTTATTCAGCAGATACGCAAACCTGCACGAAAGGTCATCATCAAGCGCGGAGTGAAAGCGGAGGAGTATTTCTCCTACTGTGAAGAAGTAGGCTGCGATATATGGGGAACTCTTATGAGCATGGATTCACTTTGCGGCGAGCCTGTATGTCTGTGGCTGACGGAAAAATACCGCAAACCCGGCACATCGATTTACGTTCAGGGCGTTGAAGTACCCGAAAATTACAACGGCGCTGTTCCTGAGGGCTTTGACGTAATAAGTCTGCCCGAATGTGATTATCTTATGTTTCAGGGTGAACCCTTTAAGGAAGAGGACTACTGCGAAGCTATAAATGCCGTTCAGCAGTCGGAAGAAAAGTACGACCCGTCTGTGATTGGTTTTGAGTGGGACAGCGAAAATCCTCAGATACAGCTTGAACCGAGAGGGGAAAGAGGTTATATTGAGCTTAAAGCGGTAAAAAGGCGGTCGTGAACTGTTGCATTGATACTTTAAATCTGCTATAATAAAACAAAAATACAAACGGAGGATACAGGTTATGATAATTTGCAGCTGCACAGCTCCATGCAAGGAATGACGGATTGCATGGAGTAAGGGATTTTCCCGATACGCCGTCAGACCTTGCATTTTTGATATTAAAAATTCAAAAAGGAGCAAGGTTATATGAAAAATACATTTTATGAACTCAAAGGATTCTTTATTCTCTGGCTTACTCAGTCCCTTTCTGCCCTCGGAAGCGCCATGACTAACTTTGCACTGGTAATATGGCTTTACGGAGAAAGCGGCTCGGCGCTTACAACGGCAATGCTGACAGTTTGTTCTTACACGCCCTATGTGGTCATGAGCATTTTTGCCGGAGCAATAAGCGATAAATTCAGCAAAAAAGCGGTCATGCTGGTCTGCGACAGCTTTGCGGCGGTATGTACTCTTGCGGTGCTTTTCCTGCTTAAAACGGGAGAACTTCGGGTGTGGCATCTGTATATCATCAACGCTCTTAACGGTTTGATGAATACCGTTCAGCAGCCTGCCTCGGACGTAGCTGTAACGCTGCTCACTCCCGAAAAATATTATCAGAAAACAAGCGGAATGATGTCGTTTTCAAATTCTCTCACAACTATCCTTACACCCGTTCTGGCAGCGGCGGCAATGGCTTTTGCAGGAATCGAGTCGGTAATTGCCTTTGACCTTATAACATTTGCCGCTGCGTTTCTGTCGCTGCTGTTTCTGATAAAGATACCCGAAGCGGAAAAGAACACCGAAAGATCAGACGGAATTCTTGAAGCTGCCAAAAGTGGGATTTCTTACCTTAAAACAAATAAGGGCATTTTGTGGCTGATACTTTTTCTTGCGGCAATAAATTTTATTGCATCAATTTATCAAGCGGCTCTTCCGGCAATGATACTTTCTCTTCCTCAGGGCGGACAAACTGCGCTTGGAATAGTTAATTCCTGCGTTGGAATTGCATCTCTTGCAGGAAGCGTTATTGCAACAGCCGCCCCTGCACCTAAAAGCAGAGTAAAGGTAATATGCAATTGCCTGCTTTTTTCGATGAGTACGGAAAATTTCCTGCTGGCTTTCGGCAAAAGTCCGTTAGTTTGGTGTATAGGCGCAGTTCTCGGCTGGCTGTTTATTCCTCTTATGGGTGCAAATCTGGATGTTATTTTACGAACAAGAATACCTGCCGATATGCAGGGAAGGGTCTATTCGGCGAGAAATACTCTTCAGTTTTTCACAATTCCCTTTGGATATTTTCTCGGCGGACTTCTTGTGGATAAGGTATTTGAGCCGTTTATGGCAAATGTTCCGCAGAACGGAGCAATGGCGTTTTTGTTCGGTACGGGCAAGGGCTCCGGCGCTGCATTCCTGTTCTTTGTTATAGGAATAGCAGGAATGGCGGTGTGCCTTATTTTCCGTAAAGTAAGGTATATCCGTGAGCTTGAATAATTTATAATAATTTTTATGTCTTTATACAGCCGGAAATTGTTTTTTCGGCTGTATTTTTTCATTGCAAAAGCCGTTGACTTATGCTGTTTTGATTGGTATAATGAAATAAAGCTGCCGGTCTGATTTTAGCATTTTCATTGGAGGATTGCATGAATATAAACGATAAATCTATTGAAGAACTGGAGAATGATTATTGGGTTGATCTGGATTTTGATTCGTATGTTGTTAAAAAAAGCCAAATGGCAAGAAAAAAACCTATTTCCAAGTTATCAGATGAAGAAATAAGATTGCTAATAGGTCAAAAAATAGGATTGCATTATTTGATCCCTATTGCACTTTCTATTATAGAGCCAAATCCTCTTATTGAGATAACTTTTTTTGAAGGTGATTTATTATCACAATTATTCAGTTTATCTCTTGATGATTGGAAGGATAACAAAGAGGATTTAAAGCAATTTCAAGAAATTATTATTAAGAATTTTTCATTGATAGAATCTTGTAATGAAATCCCTAAAGAAATGATTGAAAAATATTTGAATTATTGAATTTCACTTTATTTAGGTTTCAATAAAGTAAAATAAATGTGCCGACATCTCGGATGCAAGTTAAAGAGGATAAAAAATGACCCCAAAAGGACTATATATTCACGTTCCGTTCTGCGTGAGGAAGTGTCCCTACTGCGACTTTTATTCGGTTACGGATACGTCGCTGACGGAACGCTATGCCGAAGCGGTGAAAAGAAACATACTAAGTAAAAACATCTGCGCAGATACGGTTTATTTCGGCGGAGGAACGCCGTCGCTGCTTTCGGCAAAACAGATATATGAAATTCTATCATCCGCAGAAATTACGGACGAGGCGGAAGTAACAATGGAGTGCAACCCGAACACTGTGACCGCCGAATACCTTGCTGATATTCTGAAAGCAGGAGTTAACCGCCTTTCCTTTGGCATACAATCTCTTGACGACGGTGAATTAAAGCTTCTTGGACGTATCCATAATGCCGAAACTGCGGTGAATGCCGTAAATTCAGCCTATAAAGCAGGTTTCCGCAATATTTCCGCCGACCTTATGCTTGCAACAGCAGGACAGACCGCCGCTTCATTGAAAAACAGCATAGAACGGCTTGCGGCTTTGCCCATAAACCATGTTTCGGCGTATATGCTGAAAATTGAGCCGGAAACGCCTTACGGCAGGAGCGATTCAATAGCATCAATGCTGCCTGACGAGGACGAAACCGCCGATATGTACCTTATGGTCGTTGAAACGCTTGAAAAATACGGCTTCAAGCAGTATGAAATTTCCAACTTTGCGCAGCCGGGCTTTGAATCGAAGCATAATCTGAAATACTGGCGCTGTGAGGAATATTACGGCATAGGACCTTCTGCCCATTCCTATATAAACGGAGTGAGAAAAGCCTGCCCCAAGTCCGTTTCCGACTTTATTTCCTCGGAAATTCAGCAGGAATATGTTACCGAGGAGTGCGGCGGCGACGAGGAAGAACGCACTATGCTTTCTCTGAGGCTCACAAATGAGGGCTTAAACCTTGGTCTGCTTGCGGAAGAACACCGTGATAAAGTTGTGAAACGTTCCAAGCCGCTTATTGCCGCAGGATATATGGTGAAAAGGGGAGAGCAACTAACACTTACTCCAAAAGGCTGCCTTGTGTCAAATGAGATAATATGTCAGCTTACGTTATAATAATAAAAACGCTTTTGCTTGATCAAACATTGCAAGCAAAAGCGTTTTTTACATATTTATAAGCTGCTGATTTTCGGGAACGTTGTCAATGATTCCCGTTATAACTATACTATAGTTTTCGGGGTCGGCAAGATTATATGTTTTGGTGGAATTCAGAACCATAACGTGAGGACGCAGGGGAGAATCGGGGAAGTTTTTCATAACGCTTGCCCTTTCTCCGTTGGAAAGCTGAACTACCGAACCTGTTGGGAACGGAGCGACCTTCCTCAGAAACGCCCTTAAAACTCTCTCATCAAAATGAGTTCCCATTCCTGCCATAATGTATTCTATAGCTTCGTTGGGCGGATTTGGGGTGCGGTAAGGGCGGTTTGACGTTAGTGCGTCGTAAACGTCGGCAACTGCAAGTATCCTTGCATAAGGGTGTATCTGCGTTCCCGACAGGTGCATGGGGTAACCTGTGCCATCCATTTTTTCGTGGTGCTGAATAATGCCGTTGTAAATATTTTCATTTACAAGGTGACGTTCTTTCAGGTGCTGAGCGGCGTAGACAGGGTGCATTTTTACAATATCAAATTCTTCGTTTGTAAGACGTCCCGGCTTGGTAATTATCTCAATAGGCACCGAAACCTTGCCAATATCGTGAAGAAGTCCGGCCGTGCCAAGCTCGTTGAGCATCTGGTTATTAAATCCAAGCTCGATACCTATAGCAAGCGCCATTATGGCAACGCTGAGGCTGTGGTGATATGTGTAATCATCGTACATTTTTATGTCGGCAATATTTACAAGTATATCCTTCTTGGAAGAAAGGCTGTTTATCAGCTTTTGAGTGGTGTCACTTATTTCGTCCACATCTTCCTTTTGAACGCCCTTGTCCGAATTTATAAAATTATCGGCAAGATGATGGATACCGCTGATAGCTTCGGAGCGTATTTCCTGATTTATTGATGAGATCATACGAAGCTCACTGCGCACGGTATCAACATAAACACCGTCAATTCCTGCAGATCTGAGCTGGGTAATGGCAACGTCGGTAAGCTTTCGCCCGGCTTCAAAATGCTGTGCCTGTTTAGTGGTAATGTCATAGAAATTAACATTTCTTGCAAGACACATTCCGGGAAGTATATCTTCTGATTTTACGAATACTATAAACGTCGCCTCCTTAAAACGGCAATAGTCCCTCACACGGATATGCAAGAGACTACCTGTTCGGATTTATATGTAATAAACAGAACTTCACCGCCATAAAATTGAAATAAAAGATTACTTTTTAAGCTGTGAAATGCAGTCTGCACAGATATACTTGCCCTTAAATTCAATGATATTCTCATCGTTTCCGCAGAATGCGCAGGACTGCTTATACTTTTTAAGGATTATCTTTTCATCCTCAACATAAATTTCAAGAGCGTCTTTTTCTCCTATATCAAGTCCTCGGCGAAGTTCAATAGGGAGAACGATTCTTCCGAGTTCGTCAATTTTTCTTGTAATTCCGGTAGCTTTCATAATTTGAACATCCTTTCTATAGCAATAACTCTAAGTCTTTCTGCATAAAATTATGCAGAACAGTTGTCATTGATATAATTATAGCGTATATTGTATATATATGTCAAAAAAATTTTTATGAATAATTTACAACATAATATGAATTATAGTATACAATTAATGCTAAAAATCAGAAAAAAGTTAACTAAAATTCTATAAAGTTTTGTTAAATTTAGAGCGTTTATAGCAAAACATCTGCTTTGAATTACTAAAATTGCTAAAAAAGCCATATTATTCCTATTAGAAATTTGAATAAAAGTTGACATTTGGAATGGAGAAATGCTTATGATGAACAAAATTTTTGCCGCAATGATAATTCTGTCTGTAATTTGCAGTATATTTACCGGAAGAACCGCAGAAGTTTCCGACGCTGCAATAAATTCCTGCGTTGAAGCAGTTGAACTTTTTATATATCTTATAGGCGGAATGTGTATGTGGGGAGGACTTATGAAAATTGCCGAAAAATCAAAGCTTACCGATAAGATCGCTGCAGCTTTCCGACCTTTGGCAAGACTTATTTTCAAAGATATTGACCTGAACGGCAAAGCCTTTCATGCAATATGTCTTAACGTTACGGCAAATATGCTGGGTCTCGGAAACGCCGCAACGCCGCTGGGAATAGAAGCAATGAAGGCACTTGAAAAAGAGGACAACGCCTGCGGTACTGCAAGCAGAAATATGGTGGTGTTCACCGTCCTTAATACCGCTTCAATCACTCTTATCCCGACAACAGCTGCTTCGCTGAGGTCCAAGCACGGTTCCGAGTCTCCGATGGACATTCTACCTTGTGTGCTGATAACCTCTGCGGCTGCGCTTGCGGTCGGGCTTGTCACGGCGGTTATTCTTGACGGATTTGGAAAAACGGGAGTGAAAAAGAAATGACAGATTACATAATTCCTGTGTTCATAGGGCTGATAATTATTTACGGCTGCATAAAAAAGGTAGATGTTTTTGATGAGTTTCTTTCGGGAGCAAGGGAAAACCTGCAAACCGGCGTTGACATACTGCCGTCGCTTATTGCAATGATAACCGCAATAGGTATGTTCAAGGCTTCGGGGGCGATGGAGCTGCTTGCAAAGGCGATGTCTCCGGTTACGGAATTTCTGGGCTTTCCTTCGGAGTGCCTGCCGCTGGCAATAATGCGCCCAGTATCGGGCAGCGGTGCCTTAGCCGTTTTTGAAACTATCCTCAGTGATGTACACCCCGACAGCTTTGCAGGACGAGTTGCAAGCGTTATCCTCGGCTCTACCGAAACAACATTCTATACCATAGCCGTTTATTACGGAGCCGCCAACATCAAAAATACCCGTCACACCCTTGTTTCCGCTTTGTCTGCCGATTTTACGGGATTTATCGTAAGCGTTCTTACGGTACGGCTTATTTTCGGCTGTTAAAACATCTTCAATAATATGTTTCGCAAAAATACCTTGACAATACTTTAATGATATAATATAATAAAACATATGTAACAGTAATCATTTGGAGGACGTATGGGACTTATAGAAGAAACAAGCGAGCTTATGCTTGACTGGGATAAAATACATAATATTTCAAAGGAAAACCATGTTATTCCCGTAGCTGTACAGAACATTCTGACTAAAGAAGTTATCCTTGTCGCTTATGTGAATGAGGAGGCGCTGAAAGAGTCTATCAGGCTGAAAAAAGCTGTTTTCTGGAGTACATCAAGGAACAAGCTGTGGTTCAAGGGTGCAGAATCGGGAAATACCTTTACTCTTAATCATGTTTTTGTTAACTGTGAGCAGAATTCCTTGGTTTATCAGGTGACTCCCGATAAAGGGAATATCTGTCATACAAGCTATAACGGCGTTGCCAACAACTGCTATTACAGAGAACTTGATATGGAAACAATGAAGCTCATAAATCTTAATGAAGTTAATAAGGGAGAATGAAATCATGACAGTTTACGAAGAAATTTTTGAAGTTATAAAGGCAAGAAAAGCGGCATTCGACAACGGTACCGCTCCCGAAAAGTCTTATACCTGCTACCTTTTTGAAAAGGGCGTTGATAAGATCTGCAAGAAGGTCGGTGAAGAAGCTGCCGAAACTATTATTGCTGCAAAAAACGGTGATAACGACGAGCTTATGAACGAGATCAACGACCTTATTTACCATGTAATGGTTCTTGCTGTAAATCAGGGACTTGAATGGTCGGACGTTGAGAAGGTTCTTGATGAAAGAAACGAAAAAATAGGAAATCTTAAAACATTCCATCAGACCGATAAAAATACTTAAACAGCAATTGTGTTTTAGTGTAACTATTTTTACCTCCTGTGAATAATATATATTGAAGATTTAAGGATTTAGTTCCTTTGCTTTAATATTTTTACAGGAGGTTTTTTATGAGCGAATTAAACAGCGGCTTCAAAGAAGCTGTTTGCGTTGAAGTTCAGCGCGTGTTTGACAGCTGTTCCGACCGTGACTGTATATACGAGCTTCCGGTAACGCTTGATGAGGGTTCGCCAAGCATTACGCATGATATGGACGTTGTCAGAACACGCTGCACAGAGGTTGATGTGACCTGCATCGCTGTCAATCCTGTTCCTTTCAAATCGGGATATTACGCAGTTGATATTACTTATCGGTTCAAAATAAGCGCCGAAGCATTCTCACAGAATTTCTGCAAGCCTCAGAACAGCACTATCCTCTGCGGAACCGCTTATTGGAACAAAAGAGTGATCTTATACGGCAGCGAGGGAAACGCCAAGGTATTCACCAGCGAGCAGGAACTCACATCGTCATCATACGAAAAGCCGCCACATAAGTGCTCTTGCTGCTGCGGAAACATTGCAAGTATGCCCAAAGCAACTGTTCAGGCGGTAGACCCCATAGCTCTTGACGCAAAATTTGTATGTGTACCGTCACATCACGGAAAGCATGAAGAATCCTGCGCAGATGACGTTTTAACGGACTACGCAAGCCCTAAGCCGCCAACATATGAAAGACGGCTTGTAGTTTCTCTCGGACTTTTCTCAATAGTTCAGCTTTCAAGACCCGTATCGCTTATTGTTCCTGCCTATGATTACTGCATACCCTGCAAAGACTGTTCGGTAGGTGAAGTAAGCGAGTCGCCCTGCGACGTATTTGACAGAATGGATTTCCCCTCGGAACAGTTTTTTCCCAAGCCTGAATCCGATACATCAAAGTTCGGCGGCTGCAAATCATGCACTTCCGACGCAGAAAATGTAATCGACAGCAATCAAAGCTGATTTCCAATACTTATAAAAACGCAGTTTCTGCACCTTAATGAGAGTACAGAAACTGCGTTTTGTTATTTAAAGTACATATAAAGCTGGCATTTTATCATTCCGTTGTATAATTTACGCCTTTTATCGGCAGTTTTTCCGAAGAATTTTTCAAAATTTTCGTGAGGTGAGATAACAAAGCAAGGGGAACTGCTGTTTGCTGCAAATTTTCTGCCCATTATGCTGTAAAGCTGTTCAGCTTCTTTAAGTTCAAGCATTCTTTCACCGTAAGGAGGATTGCATATTGTTATTGTGTTGGGCTGATTATCGTAATCTCTTACATCCGCCTGCTTTATTGTCACTCTTTTCTGGATTCCTGCCTTGCGGCAGTTTTCCTGACTGAGAGCAACCGATTCCGGGTCAATATCATAACCGTAAGCATAAAAATCGGCGTCCTTCCGTATTGAATCAAGCGCCCGTGTACGTTCTTCTTCCCATATTTTGCTGTCGATAACATTCCATTTTTCCGAAGAAAAGTGACGCTTCAGACCGGGAGCAATGTTAAGCGCTTTATATGCAGCTTCAATAATAAGTGTGCCGCTGCCGCAGAACGGGTCGCAAACGGTACTTTCGCTTCTCACATGAGCAAGGTCGATAATACCTGCCGCTAACGTTTCCTTTATAGGCGCAGCGTTTGAATTTCGGCGGTAGCCTCGTTTATGAAGTCCTGCACCCGAGCTGTCGATATAAATTATAACATTGTCATGCTGAATGCTGAACTGTATCTGATAAGTGCTTCCCGTTTCCTGAAACCAGCTTACGTTATATTTTGCTTTCAGCCTCTCAACAACGGCTTTTTTAATTATTGACTGACAATCGGGAACGCTGTGCAGGGAAGAGTTGAGGGAATAACCTTTTACGGGAAAAACGTCGTCCTTGCCTATAAAGTTTTCAAAAGGCAGCGCTTTTACTCCCTGAAACAGCTCCTCAAATGTTACCGCTTTGAACTCGCCCATTTGTATAAGCACTCTTTCTGCGGAAGCAAGGCATATATTTGCTCTTGCAAGAGTGTAAAAATCTCCGGTAAAAGTAACTCTTCCATCGGTAACATTAATATCTTCGCCGCCTATTTTGGATATTTCAAACTTTAAAACGCTTTCAAGCCCGAAATGACAGGGACAGGCTAATTTTAACTTTTCCATATTTTGACCATCCTTTTCTGAGCAAAAAACAATGGCAGAGCACTAAAAAATGTAATCTGCCATTGACCTTGCTGTTATTCAAGAAAATCTGCAAGCTGCATTATATCAAGTTCAGCCGTAGATGATTTTTTTTCATTTTCTTTTTCTTTATTTTTCTTGGAGTGATCCACAGAACACATTTCGGGGATATTTGTACTCTTGTAATATCCGATGCTGCCTGTGGGGCAGGTTCCGCTTGCAAGCAGACCGGTTTCCGTACAGTAATACAATTCCTGAACATCATCGCATTCGGGGAATGTTTTATTTGTTCCCGAATCAGCAATGTCACCGAAAACATTTTTCCATACAGCGGACGAGCTGTAATATGTTCCCGTGGGTATCTCTTTAGGAATATCGTAACCGTACCATATACCGCTTACATATTCCGGTGTACATCCTACAAAGGAAAGGTCCTTCCAATCCTGAGATGTACCGGTTTTGCCTATAAGAGGAGTATTGGCGAGCTTAGCAGCTTTACCTGTACCGTTAGGACCTTCGATTACAGTCTGCATAAGCTTGTTCATTACATAAGCGGATTCTTTGCTTATTGACTGGATAGGAGTATATTTATGCTGTAGAATAACTTTTCCGTTTGAATCAAGTACCTGAGTGTAGGAAGTAGGGGAGTAGTATTTTCCGCCGTTTCCGAATACCTGATAAGCCGCAACAAGTTCTTTAAGCGTAAGTCCTTTTGTAAGAGCACCTACAGAAAGCGGAGCAAGGTCTGCGTCGCTTGCTACAAGAGTCGTTATCTGAAATTTATTCTGGACAAACTCAAAAACAGCCTGAGGTGTTTCCATCTGAATAAGCTGGGCAGGAACTGTGTTCAGCGACCTCTGAAGAGCCTGGAATGTGAAATATCCGGCATAATCGTAAGTCTTGGAATTGTAGTTATAAGGCCATGTTCTCTTTAAACCTGTTTCTTCATCAAGAATTTCCGTAACAGGCTTGTTTGTAAAAATCGTTGACCATGTTATAAGGTCGTTTTCGATAGCGTATCCGTAAGAGGTAATAGGTTTGATACATGAACCCGGTGAACGGGTAGCTCTTGTTGCTCTGTTGTTAATATTGGAGCCGGACTTTTCGCCTATACCGCCCACAACAGCCTTTATGTTGCCTTGATAATCCATACAGATGAAGGCCGCCTGCGGAGGGTCTGTCAGAACGGTCTGAGAGAAGTTGGTGTAATCTTTAAATTTAGCTTCAACAGCTTCCTGCATTTCAATATCAACGGTAGCGTAGATCTCATATCCGCCGTTGTAGAGCTTATTGCTTGCTTCATCGTAATCAATGCCGTAGAGGTCTTCAAAATCAAGAATAACGTCTCTGATGACCATATCAACAAACCAGTTCTGAATGCCGTTGTTTTCATCGCTGTATCTGGCGTTAGGGTCAAGGAACTGCACATCTTCATTTACAGCTTCTTCGTACTGCAGCTTTGAAATAACTGCGTTTTTGTACATTGCCGCAAGAACGTCTTTTTGTCTTTCAAGACATTTTTCTTTTCCGTAATAAACAGGTCGTCCTGTTTCATCGTCAATATAATAGGCAAAAGGATTATACTCGTTAGGTGATTTCGGGATAGCCGCAAGACACGCTCCTTCGGCAATTGTAAGCTCCGAAACATCTTTACCGAAATATTTTAACGAAGCCGCCTGAATTCCTGCTGTACTTCCGCCGAAACCAATATAATTCAGATACGCTTCAAGAATATCTGTTTTAGGGCAGTATTTTTCAAGGGTAGCAGCTCGGAATATCTCACGCATTTTACGTTCCCAGTCTACATCGTCATCACCGGTAACATTTTTTACAAGCTGCTGAGTAATCGTCGAGCCGCCTTGACGTCCCCACATATGCAGAAACTCATTTAAAAATGCAAGAAAAGTACGTTTCCAGTCAACGCCGTAGTGTTCATAAAAACGCTCGTCCTCGATATATACGAAAGCGTCCTGAACGTGCTGCGGTATCTGGTCGATGGTAACGGGGATACGGTCGGCGTTTCGGCTTATGCTCTGAAGTTCAACTCTTGCGCCGTTTTTGTCATAACCGTAAATAAATGTAGTGTAGTCAAGGTCAAGGTCGGACAAAGAAATATCAACTGCGTCCTGATCCACAAACTGCAGTACATAAACTGTCAGCGCAGCGGCAATGATAGAGCCTGAAATTACAAATATCAGAACTAAGGAAAGAAGCGTTGTGCCTATGATAGCAAAAAACTTCTTCACCGGGTGCATTTTCTTCTTTTTCTTTTTATTTTTGGTTTTTGAAGATGTTTTTTCGGGATTTTCGTTATTGAAATCATTTGAGTTTTTATTTTGCAGCATCTTATGACCATTTTCCTTGTGGGGAAAACGTCCTCCTTTCAATGGGTAAATAATATAAGAAGGTTTGGGATCATTCTTACGAAAATAATAAAAGGTTATATTATAATTATACCACATATTTATCGAGATGTTAAGTGTTATTTTGAATTGTAACTTATTTTTATTAATTTGTAAATCTTTATAGCCGATTATTATATGCAGTTATAAAAAATGCCTAATAAACTATTTCATAATAAAACAGCCCCACAAAATGCTGTGAGGCTGTCTGAATAATTAACGAACCGTCTATTAATACGGGATAATGCTGAGGAGAACGCCGGCTGCAACAGCAGAACCGATAACGCCTGCAACGTTCGGACCCATAGCGTGCATGAGAAGGAAGTTTGCGGGATTTTCTTCTGCGCCGACCTTCTGTGATACACGGGCTGCCATAGGAACTGCGGAAACACCTGCGGAACCGATAAGAGGGTTAACCTTGCCCTTAGTAACAAGATACATAAGTTTGCCAAGGAGAACGCCGCAAGCTGTACCTAAGCAGAATGCAACAACGCCGAGAACGATGACCATAAGGAACTTTTTGTTGATGATCTTGTCTGCTGTAGTAGTAGCACCAACGGAGATTCCGAGGAAAATGGTAATAATATTCATAAGCTCGTTCTGAGCAGTTTTGCATATTCTGTCAACAACGCCGCTTTCCTTGAAGAGATTGCCAAGCATAAGCATACCTACCAGAGGGGCAGCAGAAGGAATAAGAAGCGCAATAACGATAGTTACAACGATAGGGAATATGATTTTTTCTGTCTTGGTGACTTCTCTGAGCTGAGTCATAACAACAGAACGTTCCTTCTTTGTTGTAAGAGCTCTCATTATAGGGGGCTGGATAATAGGAACAAGAGCCATATAAGTATAAGCTGCAAGAGCTATCGTACCTGTATCAATATCATATCCGCCAGAGCCGAGGAGCTTGCTTGATACAAATATTGCGGTAGGACCATCAGCACCGCCGATGATAGCGATAGAACCTGCTTCCTGAGGTGTAAAGCCAAGGAATGCAGCTCCGACAAATGTAAAGAAGATACCGCCCTGAGCAGCCGCACCGAGGAGGAAGCTCTTAGGGTTTGCGATCAGCGGTCCGAAGTCTGTCATACAGCCGATACCGAGGAAGATAAGGGGAGGGAATATCTGAAGCTTTACGCCTAAGTACAGCAGGTCAAGCAGACCGCCTTCGTGCAGTATTTGGCTGAAGCTAAGCTCTTTTCCTCCGCTTATATCAAAAAGCTCGGGGTGATACATTCCGGTAAGAGGAAGGTTTGTAAGCAGCATACCGAAGGCTATAGGAAGAAGGAGCAGCGGCTCAAACTTATGCTTAATAGCCAGATACATAAAACCGAAAGATATGAGAATCATTACGCAGGACTGCCAGGTCAGGTTACAAAGTCCGGAAGTTTCCCATAAAGATTGGAGTGTTTCGAGAAAATAACTCATGTTTTATAGCCCTTTCTTTAAAATTTAGAATACTTTGGTACTTTCGCTGACACCCTGAATACCCCAAGCAGTTCTTCTTGAAGATTTCGCAGTTGATTTCCTTACACTTTTTACGGTATAAGAATCGGACATAGCAGCAATAGCAGCAGCAATAACGGCAACGATCTCATCGCTTATACCGTCTTCAACCTCCATAGCAGGAGTCGGAGCAGAAGCAGGAGCCGCTTTTGTTTCGGGAACAGTCGTTTTTGTTTCAGCTTTCTTTTTATTGTTGCTCTTGATCGCGTCGAATATCTTACCCATCAGCCAAACAAAGAATATAAGCAGAATAAGGCCGAGGAAAACGACAGAAATACCTGTTAGAACAACAGTTAAAACGTATGAGCCTTCCATTTGCATAAAAATATCTCCTTTAAAAAATATCTAATATATTATAACTCATTATGAAGAATAAAGCAAGAAATTTTTTGATAAAAATACAACAAATTTTTATATGTAGTTATATTAATATAATATTAATACAGTTTGTTAATCAAATTAATTCAGCAAATAGCAAAATCTCTCAATTTTAAACAATTGTTTCAATGCAATTTATAAAAATTAAACAAATAAAATAAATTATGTATTATAATTATTTTTATATTTTAAAATGCAAAGCGGAGGAAAATAAAATGATAGCTATTCAAACAGCTGCTCCTGTGGAAGAACTGCTTGCACCTCTTGAAAACGGAGAATTGGACATTTCCTTTTTCAGCAGATTATGGCAGAGCTTTCTGGATTATATCCCAACTCTTATCGTTGCGATAATTATTTATATAGTTGGCTGTATAATCAATAAAATCGTGTTGAAACTTCTGGGAAGGGGATTGGAAAAAAGTCGGTTGGATAAAACGGTACACGGATTTCTCAATTCGCTGGTAAAAATTCTCCTCTTTGGAATAGTAATTATTACCGTACTGACAGTTCTTGGTATTCCTATGACTTCCATCATTACGGTAATTGGTTCCGCAGGAATTGCAATAGGCTTATCACTGCAAAACAGCCTTTCAAACGTTGCAGGCGGCGTTATCGTTCTGATGGGAAAAATGTTCAAGGTCGGCGACTATGTAAAGATCAACGGCGATGAAGGAACTGTTGAAGAAATATCTATAATATGCACCAAAATAGTAACGGTGGATAACAAAGCAGTGTACATTCCCAACGGCACGGTCTCAAACGCAGTTATTACGAATTATACTCAGGAAAAAACAAGGCGTGTGGATCTTGTTTTCGGAATTTCTTACGACAATGACGCAAAGAAAGCAATTTCCGTGATAAATGGTGTTTTAGCCGAAAACAGCAAGGTTTTAAGCGATCCTGCTCCCTTTGTGCATATAAGTGCATTTTCGTCAAGCTCAGTTGATATTACCATAAGAGCGTGGGTAAACTCAGCTGATTATTGGGACGTTTATTTTAAACTTCTTGAGGATATTAAAGATGCGTTTGATAAAAATGACATCGTTATACCGTACAATCAGATCGACGTTCACATGGTGGAAAATAAATAAATTTATCAAAAAAGCCGTCCGATAAATCAAAACAAGGTTTATCGGACGGTATTTTTTATGCTTTGCTGTCGAGAAGCGCTGCCATATCGTAAAGTCCTGCAGATCTTCCCGAAATGAAAACTGCAGCGTTTACCGAACCTACAGCAAATACTTCTCTTGAAGCGGCATGGTGGGAAAGGGTGATGACCTCGTCTCTTCCGGCGAAAATTACATCATGTTCGCCTACGATAGTACCGCCTCTTACGGAATGAATGCCTATTTCGTTTTTATCTCTCTTTTTGCGCTGGGAATGTCTGTCATAAACGTACTGACAGCGGTTATCCAGCGTTTCATTAATGGAATTTGCGATCATTATAGCAGTTCCGCTGGGAGCGTCCAGCTTTCTGTTATGGTGCTTTTCAAGGATTTCGACGTCAAACTGGTCTCCGAGAATTTCCGCTGCCGTTTTTGCAAGCTTTATAAGCAGATTGATTCCCAAAGACATATTAAACGTGAAAAATACGGGGATCTGCTCGGAAGCCTTTTTTATTTCAGCGATCTGTTCTTCCGTATATCCCGTTGTTGCAATAACGATGGCTGTTCCGGTAGAGAGACAGTAATCAAGCAGCTTATCAAGAGCCGATGGGTGAGAGAAATCAATAATTACATCCGGCTTCTGAGGAAGCTCAGAGGGGGCGGATACGATAGGAAAGTCCGCATATTTCTCGGTCACAACATCTATTCCTGCAATGACCCTGCAGTCGTTTCTTTCGGAAATAACAGAGTTGATGACCTTGCCCATATGTCCATTAGCGCCGCTTATAACAACCGATACCATAATTTCACATCCAATTCTTTTTACTTGATAAGACCTGCGTTTCTGAGAGAAGCTGTCAGAGCGTCTATCTTGGACTGCTCCATTCTCAGAAGAGGAAGTCTGCATTCTCCTGCATTCATGCCGAGAATGTTCATTGCTTCCTTAACGGGGATAGGATTTACGTCGATGAAAAGATTGTTCATAAGGTCAAGATACTTGAGCTGAAGCTCTGCAGCCTTTGCAACGTTGTTGTCAAGGCAATACTGAGCGATCTCATGTGTTTCTCTGGGAAGAATGTTGGAAGCAACGCTGATAACGCCCTTTCCTCCGAGAGCCATAATAGGAACTATCTGGTCATCGTTGCCGCTGTAAACGTCAATATCGTCTCCGCAGGCAGCTATTATCTTTGCAACAGTTGAAAGATTGCCGCTTGCTTCCTTGATTCCGGCAATGTTTCTGTGCTTTGAAAGGGTAACGTATGTATCAACGGAAATGTTAACGCCTGTTCTGGAGGGAACGTTGTAAAGGATAATGGGGATGTTTACGCTGTCTGCAATAGCGGTAAAGTGCGCAATAAGTCCTCTCTGAGAGGTCTTGTTATAGTAAGGAGTAACAACAAGCAGAGCGTCGGCACCCAGCTTCTCGGCTTCCTTGGAAAGATCAACGGCATACTTTGTATCGTTGCTTCCTGTTCCTGCAATAACGGGAACTCTCTTGTTTACCTTTTCAATGCAGTATCTGATACATTCAACGTGTTCTTCGTCTGTCATTGTTGCGGATTCGCCTGTGGTGCCGCAGATAATGATAGCGTCCGTTCCGTTTGCGATCTGGTATTCGATATTTTCGCCGAGAGCGTCAAAATTAATTGAACCGTCAGCGTTCATAGGGGTAACGATCGCAACGCCTGCGCCTGTAAAAATCGTATTTTTCATAATAACACTCCTCGTAAATATATTTTGGATCTATTATAGCCATTGGATAAACGCCGTTTTATCGCCGCTGTTGTATCCTGCACGGCGGTAAAAGTTCAGCGTACTTTCTTTTTTGGAACCTGTCATAAGCATTATCTTGTAACAATTTTCCTTCTGAGCAATGCTTTTTGCGTAGTCAAGACAAGCTGTTGCAAGACCTCTGCTGCGGTAATTTTCATCGGTAACAACATTTTCCACTAAAGCGTAAGGACGTTGGTTATGGGTAAGATTGGGAACTATCACGCAAACACAGGATGAAACTATTTTCCCGTCCTCTTCCGCAACGATTATGTGATGATCTTTATCGGAAATTATCCTATTCCAAAGCATCAGTACATCATCGGTCTTATCGGGGATCTCATTTCCGTGCAGCTGCGTATAAAGTTTCAATAATCCGTCTAAGTCGGATAACTCAATTTCCCGTATCATTTGCTTTCATTCCTTTGTCGTCAAATGTCAATCGTGTAGGTCAGCCATTCGTCCTTTGAGCAGCTTCCGCCAATCTTTTCATAAAAGGACTGCGCAGACTTGTTCCAGTCAAGACATTTCCATTCAAGACGGGCGCATTGCTTATCCGAAGCGGTTTTCTTGGCAAAATCGAAAAGTTCCTTTCCGATACCAAATCTGCGGTATTCTTCGTCAACAAAAACATCTTCGATATACATGACCCGTTTGCCGGAAAAGGTTGCTATCTTATAGAAGTAATATGTCATAAATCCGGCAGGAACGCCGTTATATTCGGCTATTACGGCGTTCAGACCGTTAGGCTCGTTAAGCAAGGTCAAAAGTGCTTCCTTTGTGATATTGCAGACTTCACTCAGCTTTTCATATTCTGCAAGCTTTTTCAGATAAGCAATTACAAGCTCTGCGTCTGCGTCCTGCGCTTTTCTGATCTCAATTGCCATTAGTCAAAGTAACCCTTTGCAGCAAGAAGCTCGGCAAGAAGAACTCCGCCGCCTGCTGCGCCTCTGAGGGTATTGTGTGAGAGGCAGGCAAACTTGTAATCATACTGGTTATCTTCACGGAGACGTCCGATGGAAACAGCCATACCGTTTTCAAGCATACGGTCAAGCTTAGCCTGAGGACGGTTATCCTCTTCAAAGTAGTGGAGGAACTGTTTGGGAGCGCTGGGAAGTTCAAGCTCCTGAGGAACTCCTCTGAACTTTGTCCACGCTTCGATCATCTGCTCCTTAGTAGGCTTCTTCTTGAACTTTACAAAAACTGCGGCAGTATGACCGTCGGAAACGGGAACACGGAAGCACTGAGCTGTGAATAAAGGCTCGGAAGCGCTTACTATCTTGTCTCCTTCGATCTTGCCCCAAAGCTTAAGAGGCTCCTGCTCGGATTTTTCTTCCTCGCCGCCGATGTAGGGGATAACGTTGTCAACGATCTCAGGCATTGTTTCAAAGGTCTTGCCTGCGCCGGAAATAGCCTGATATGTGCATACAAGAACTCTGTCGATGCCGAATTCGTCCTTTAAGGGGTGAAGTGCGGGAACATAGCTCTGGAGGGAGCAGTTGGACTTTACTGCAACGAAACCTCTCTTTGTTCCGAGGCGCTTTCTCTGAGCCTCAATTATCTGAATGTGGTCGGGGTTGATCTCGGGAACTACCATAGGAACGTCGGGAGTGAATCTGTGTGCGGAGTTGTTGGAAACAACAGGGCATTCAGCCTTTGCATAACGTTCTTCAAGAGCCTTGATCTCGTCCTTTTTCATATCTACTGCGCAGAATACGAAATCAACCATTGAAGCGATCTTTTCAACATCTGCTGTTGCGTCCATTACTATCATATCTTTCATCGTTGCAGGGATAGGAGAGGACATAGCCCACTTTGCGCCTACTGCGTCTTCATATCTCTTTCCTGCGCTTCTGGGGGAAGCTGCGAGAGCGACAACGTTGAACCAGGGGTGATTTTCAAGCAGCGTTGCGAATCTCTGGCCAACCATACCCGTTGCGCCGATAATACCTACGTTAAATGTTTTCATTTTTATAAGCTCCTTTAACAATAAATAATAACATAAATAAAAAAATCGGTTAAAAAACCGATTCATCATACATAATAAAACAGAAATACTGACATTTAAAATGCCGATAGCACTCCACCATAAAATGTATGATGACAATTATATACCTGTTCGATATATAATCAGGAATCAGTCTGCCGGACATCATCCTTCGGCGGTATTGCCTTTTCCTCCTGCATTAACAGCCTGGCAGCCTGTCAGAAGGTACTTTTCTTTACCGCGCCTCTATCTGGGTTTAATTCATATTAGCACGCCTAAACGCATTTGTCAATAGTTATTTCAAAAAAATAATAGGAAATTAATATAAAAGCATTAATATTATATTTGACTTAGTGAGAATTTTGTGTTACACTTTGAATATGTACTATTTTTTGAAAGTTTGAAAGGATAATTGTTCCTATGCATATGCTTAAATCGGATTTTTACTACGACCTGCCGGAAGAGCTTATCGCTCAGACTCCCGTTGAACCGAGAAACTCCTCAAGAATGATGAAGGTAGACCGCAAAAGCGGCGATATCGAACATTCTCATTTTTATAATTTATGCGATTATCTGAAAAAAGGTGATTTGCTTGTTATGAACGATTCAAGAGTGCTTCCTGCCAGACTTTACGGTGAGAAAGAGGGTACAGGCGCTTTTATGGAATTCCTTTTGCTGGAACAAAAAGGCGACAAGCTGTGGGAGATACTTGTACGTCCCGGCAAAAAAGCTAAACCCGGCTCAAAATTTGTGTTCGGCAACGGACGTCTCAGAGCGGAAATAATTGAAACCGTCAATGACGGCAACAGGATAGCTAAATTTGAGTGTGAAGGTAACTTCTTTACAGCTCTTGAAGATGTTGGACAGATGCCGCTCCCTCCTTATATAACTCATAAGCTTGAAGACAAGGAGCGTTATCAGACCGTTTATTCAAGGGAACTCGGTTCTTCTGCGGCTCCAACTGCAGGACTGCATTTTACCAAAGAAATGCTTGAAGATTTAAAATGTAAAGGTATTAACCTTGCCTATGTAACGCTCCATGTTGGTCTGGGAACATTCCGTCCAGTTAAGGAAGACAACATTTTGGAACATAAAATGCACAGCGAACATTATCATCTTCCGCAGGAAACGGCAGACCTTATCAATCAGACAAAGCAGAATGGCGGACGTGTTATAGCGGTTGGAACCACATCCTGCCGTACTTTGGAAAGCGTTGCTACCTTTAATAACGGAGAGGTTAAAGAATCCGAGGGATATACGGACATTTTTATTTATCCCGGTTATGAATTCAAAGCTATTGACGGACTTATCACAAACTTCCATCTTCCCGAAAGTACGCTTATAATGCTTGTTTCCGCTTTTATGGGATATGAAAACACAATGAACGCATATAAAAAGGCGGTTGAGGAACGATACAGATTTTTCAGCTTCGGTGACGCTATGCTGATTTTATGAGGAAATATTAATGGAACTTTCGGTATTTTTTAAAAGTATAGTTGATTCGGACGAAGCGCCGGTAGTTGTGTGCAGTCTTGACCATACGATTATTTATATGAATCCTTCGGCGGTAAAGCGGTATGAAAAACGAGGCGGAGCGGCTCTTGTGGGAAAATCACTGCTTGAATGCCACAATGCAGATTCAAACGGAAAAATACAAAAAATCGTTGATTGGTTTGGCAAATCACTTAATAATAACAAGGTTTTTACCTTTTACAACGAAAAGGAAAACAAGGACGTTTATATGGTCGCCCTGCGCAGTGATGATGGAACGCTTATAGGATACTATGAAAAGCATGAGTACCGCAGCCGTGAAACAGGTTCGCTGTATGACTTAAAATAAGGAGAACTTTTATGTACACTTTACTTAAACAAGAGGGGAAAGCCCGACGGGGAAAGTTTGAGACCGTTCACGGAACCTTTCAGACCCCCTGCTTTATGAACGTAGGAACTGCCGCAGCTATAAAGGGCGGAGTTTCCTCAATAGACCTTAAAGACCTTAAAACACAGGTGGAGCTTTGCAACACATATCATCTCCATGTTCGTCCGTCAGACAAGGTCATAAAGGAAATGGGCGGTCTGCATAAATTTATGAACTGGGACAAGCCAATTCTTACCGACAGCGGCGGATTTCAGGTATTTTCTCTGTCAAAGCTACGCAAAATAAAGGAAGAAGGCGTGTATTTCAACTCCCACGTTGACGGACGCAAGATCTTCATGGGTCCCGAAGAAAGTATGCAGATTCAGTCCAACCTTGCTTCGACAATTGCTATGGCATTTGACGAATGCGTTGAAAATCCTGCGGCATATGAATACTCCAAGCGTTCCTGCGAAAGGACCACAAGGTGGCTGTATCGCTGCAAGGAAGAGATGGAAAGGCTTAACGCTTTACACGATACTATCAACAAGCACCAGCTTTTATTCGGAATCAATCAGGGATGTACATTTACCGATCTTCGCATAAAGCATATGGAAGCAATTGCAAGGCTTGATATGGACGGCTACGCTATCGGCGGACTTGCTGTTGGTGAACCGACAGAAGTAATGTACAACATAATAGAAAACGTTGAACCCGTTATGCCGAAAAATAAAATACGCTATCTTATGGGCGTAGGCACTCCTACTAATATTATAGAAGCTGTTGCAAGAGGCATCGACCTTTTCGACTGCGTTATGCCAAGCCGAAATGCCCGTCACGCAACGATTTTCACGTGGAGCGGCATAATGCACGTTACCAACAAGTGCTATGAAACAGACCCGCTGCCCCTTGACCCTGAGTGTGATTGTCCCACCTGCCGCAATTTCTCACGAGCGTATATAAGGCACCTGTTCAAGGCAGATGAACAGCTTGCAGGAAGACTTGCCGTTATGCATAATCTTTACTTTTACAATACACTTACGGAAAAGATAAGAGACGCTTTGGATAACGGCACATTTGCGCAGTTCAGAGCTGAATACTCCGAAAAGCTGTCACGGAATCTTTGATAATTATTGTAAAGTGAAATAAATTTTAAAATCAGGGAGCGTTTTATCATGGAAATGAAAGACTTATACAAAAAATATGTGAAGGAAACTTTTGACGAAAACGGTGTTCTTACCGATCTTGAATTCAACGTTCCCGAAAACTTTAATTTCGGCTACGATGTTATTGACGAAATAGGCAGAAACGAGCCGAATCGACGTGCTATCGTCTGGGTAAATGACGAGGGCGAAGAACACACATTTACCTACGGCGATCTCATGAAAAAGTCAAATCAGGTAGCCAATATGCTTATTGCCCACGGAATAAAAAAGGGCGATATGGTAATGTCCGTTCTGAAAAGGCACTATCAGTTCTGGTTTCTTGTTATTGCTTTATGCAAAATAGGCGCAGTAATTATCCCGGCTACAAATCAGCTTATGAAAAAGGACTACACCTACCGTTTTGACGCAGCTGAGGTTGATTATATCGTTGCAACCGGTGACGGAGATACAGTAAAACACATTGAACAGGCTCTCAAAGAGTACAATGGAATAAAGGAAAAATTTATTGTAAGAGGTCACGGCAACGAGGGCTGGACCGATTTTGACGCTGAATACGTTAAATATCCCGACACCTTTGAGCGTATTGAAAATAACGTTGAAGACAATATGCTGCTGTACTTTACCTCAGGCACAACAGGTTATCCCAAAATGGTTATGCATAACCATTATTATTCCGTTGCCCATATTGTGACTGCCAAATACTGGCATCATCTTGATTCGGAAAGCCTGCATCTTACTATTTCCGAATCAGGCTGGGGCAAGTGTATGTGGGGAAAGATGTACGGTCAGTTCCTCTGCGCAGCTGCATTATTCATTTACGATTTTGACAGGTTCCACTCTGCTGATATTCTTAAAAAGATACAGGATTACAAGATCACTTCCTTCTGTGCGCCTCCCACAATGTACCGTATGTTCATAAAAGAGGGAATAGAGGGCTACGATCTGTCCAATCTTAAGCGAACATCAATTGCCGGAGAAGCACTTAATCCCGAAGTATTTAACCGCTGGTATGAATTTACGGGCTTAAAGGTCATGGAAGGCTACGGTCAGACCGAAACCGTACTTGCAATAGGAAATCTTTACGGAATGACACCTAAGGCAGGTTCTACAGGTAAGCCAACACCGCTGTTTGACGTTAAAATTGTGGATGATGACGGAAACGAAGTAGATTTAGGCGTTCACGGCGAAATTGTGCTTATTCCCAAAACAAAGCAAAAAATCGGTATCTTTAAGGAATACTACAAAAATCCCGAAGCAACGGCATATGCGTGGAGAGGCGGAGTTTACCACACCGGCGACCTTGCATATAAGGACGAGGAAGGCTATTTCTGGTATGTGGGACGAAAAGATGACGTTATCAAGTCCTCGGGCTACCGAATCGGACCCTTTGAGATAGAAAGTGTGCTTATGGAACACCCTGCCGTTCTTGAAGTTGCCGTTACAGGCGTACCCGACCCAATCAGAGGACAGGTTGTAAAGGCTACTATCGTTCTTACAAAAGCCTACAAGGACAAGGGCGATGAAAATCTTGTAAAAGAGCTTCAGGAGCACGTTAAAAACCAGACTGCGCCTTATAAATACCCCCGTGTTATCGAGTTTGTAGACGAGCTTCCCAAAACGATAAGCGGAAAAATCAGGCGTGTGGCTATAAGAGAAAAAGACAATAACGCAAATGCGTAAAAAAGCAGCCGTTCCGAACAGATGAAATCGGAGCGGCTGTTTTATTGTTTAGTGTTCAACTAAAATTCTTTCATCGCAGTATTCACATTCAAGAGTATCGCCCTTGCCTCGGAATGATTTGGGAAGATAATACTCCTTGTTTGAAATACAATTTTTGTTGCTGCACTTTATGCCTTGCTGAACATTTCCGGTCAAAAGCTTGGTGGGATATTCATTTTTCAGAACAGTAAGTATAATCGCCATTCTGACGTACATACCATACTTGGCTTGCTTGAAATAAAGCGCACGGGGATCGTCATCCACCTCCATCGCAATTTCGTCAACTCTCGGCAATGGGTGAAGAACTATCAGATCACTTTTGCCTTTGAGCATTTTTTCGTGATTAAGGCAGTAAACGTCTTTCTGCTTTTCGTATTCTTCATCGGAGGCAAAGCGCTCACGCTGTATTCGTGTCATATAGAGAATATCAAGCTGGGGAATTGCCTCTTCAATTGAATCAACTTCGGTAAATTCGCAGCCGTGGGCGTTAAGAATGTCCTTTATGTAAAAGGGCAGACAAAGTTCCTTGGTTGATATAAGAATAAATTTGTTTCCTTTGTAACAAGAAAGGGCTTTACACAGAGAATGAACGGTACGTCCGTTTTTAAGGTCGCCGCAAAGTCCTATTGTAAGGTTCTCAAGCCGTCCTTTTTCCTTTGAAAGGGTAAGCAGGTCGGTAAGAGTCTGGGTAGGGTGGAGGTGTCCGCCATCGCCTGCATTAATGATAGGGCAGTCTGCGGTAAGAGCAGCAGCCTTTGCGGAGCCTTCCAAGGTGTGGCGCATTACCATTATATCGGCATATCCGGAAACGATTTTTGTTGTATCTTTCAGATTTTCTCCCTTTGCAACGGAAGAAGTTGCAGGATTGTCAAAGCCGATTATTGTTCCGCCAAGACGAAGCATAGCTGTCTGGAACGACATCTGCGTTCTTGTGGACGGTTCATAGAAAAGAGTAGCCATAATTTTGCCGTCACAGGCGTGAGCATATTTTTCGGGAGCATCGGCAATTTTTGCGCCGAGAGAAACGACCTCGTTCCACCATGAAACAGGCATATCGTTAAGGTCGATAAGGTTGGTAAATTTGGAAGTTACCATAATTTTAAATATCCTTTCATTTTTGGATTTTTTCCTATACTATTTTATCACAAAAAAATACGTTATTCAATACTTTTATTCAAGATTTATAATTTTAATTCAAAGTCAACAATTACAAAAACTCACGCAATTCAAACTGAACTGCGTGAGTTGATTTTTTATGCGTATATTTTACAGGGAAACCTTTTCGGAGCCTGCAGGAACTTCAACAGTCTTGCCGCCGAATACGGTGATCTTGAAGGGTGAAGCGTTCTTTGTGAAGCTTACGTCGATCGTGCCGTTGTTGTTAACTGCTGTAAGTTCAAGCACCTTGTTGGAATCGGTATCGTAAATGGTGCAGGAAGCGGACTTGCCGTTTTCAAGCTCATAAATAACGATCTCAGCATTGTTGAGGTAATCATACTCGAAGTTTCTCTCAAATGCACCGTATGCAATGATGCTGTTAGGTCTTGCAAGGCAGGGGAGAGAGAAGTAATCAAACCTTTCGTTGTAATACTTGCCGCCCTCGTACTGCTTGCCGGAAATAATATCCGTCCATTTGCCTGCAGGAACATAGAATTCAGCGGTGCCTTCTTCGTTGAATATAGGAGCAA
The DNA here is from genome assembly GCA_051881775.1 of Oscillospiraceae bacterium. GTDB lineage: Bacteria > Bacillota > Clostridia > Oscillospirales > Ruminococcaceae > UMGS363. Next base: position 38,472 of record JBJEQN010000075.1, read on the forward strand.
CAAGGAGGTTGTCGCCGAACATATACTGTCTGTCAAGATAGAGGCAGGCAGGGTCATCGGCAAAGTCGATAACCATAGCACGCATCATAGGAACGCCTACGGTAGAAGTCTTGTTTGCCTGAGCCCAGATATAAGGCATAAGCTTACCTTTGAGCTTTGTGAAGAAGCGGAGAACGTCAACGCACTCTGTTGAACCGTCCTTATCGAAGAGCCAAGGCACACGGTAAGAAGAGTTGCCGTGAAGTCTTGAATGAGAGGAAAGCAGACCAAATGCAGCCCATCTCTTATAGATATCCGCAGGAGCAGTAGCTTCAAATCCGCTCATATCGTGGCTGAAATAGCCGAAGCCGGAAAGACAAAGGGAAAGTCCGCCTCTGAGTGTCTCCGCCATGGAAGTGTATTCAGCGGAGCAGTCGCCTCCCCAATGAACAGGGAACTGCTGACCGCCTGCAGTTGCGGAACGTGCAAACAGGCAAGCCTTGTTTTCGCCGTAATATTCCTTAAGAACGTTGAATACGGTCTTATTGTAAAGGTATGTGTAATAGTTGTGCATTGCGATAGGGTCGGAACCGTCGTAATACTTAACGTTTGTGGGGATCCTTTCACCGAAGTCCGTCTTGAATGCGTCAACGCCCATTTCGCAGAGAACTCTCAGCTTTGAAGCATACCATTCTCTTGCAGCAGGATTGGTAAAGTCAACGATAGCCATACCGGGCTGCCACATATCACACTGGAACACGCTTCCGTCTATATTCTTGATAAAGTATCCGTTCTTTGCACCCTCGTCAAAAAGCTTGGAACGCTGTGCAATATAAGGGTTGATCCATACGCAGATCTCCAGACCCTTATCCTTGAGCCTTTTGAGCATAGCAGCAGGGTCGGGGAACTGGCGCTTGTCCCATTCAAAGTTACACCACTCAAATTCCTTCATCCAGAAGCAATCGAAGTGGAACACCTGAAGAGGAATATCTCTTTCAGCCATGCCGTCGATAAACGAAGTAACGGTTTCTTCGTCATAATTTGTTGTAAAGGAAGTTGTAAGCCAAAGTCCGAAAGTATATGCAGGAGGAAGTGCAGGCTTACCTGTAAGAGTTGTGTAATTGGAGATAACTTCGGTAAGATTTTCGCCGCCGATAACGAAATATTCAAGGTGTTCTCCGGGAACGGTGAAGGAAACCTTTGAAACGGTATCGGAAGCTACTTCATAGGAAACCTTGTCGGACGAATTTACGAAAATTCCGTAGCCTCTTGAAGAAATATAGAAAGGAATGCACTTGTAGGACTGGTCGGAGCAAGTACCGCCGTCGGAATTCCATGTTTCAACGTTCTGACCGTTCTTTACAAATGTAGTAAACTTTTCGCCGAAGCCGTAAATACATTCGCCTACGGAAAGAGTAAGCTGCTCACGGAGATATGTGCTGCGTGCGTCACGGGGATAGGACCAGAATGTGTCGTCCTGAGTTGCATCAAGTCTGCTTGAAGTCTTGAACTTGCTTTCGTTGACGATAGTAGTCGCTCTCCATGCGCCGCCTGTCAGCTTCTTGTCCTTGTAATAGAACTGAACGTTCCAGCTGAATTTGCCGATACGGACTTTAGTGTCGCCTGCAATAAGCTCAACATAATCGTCACCCTCAGCAATTTCGGGAACGAAGCCCTGATCCTCATGAAGTTCAAACTTTGGAGCGTTGTCAAGGGTACCCTTGTAATGGTCGATAGTTACCTTAATAACGTCCTTCTGTGTGCAGCTGTAAGTAATTTCAAAAACAGGACCGCCGAGGGTCATGCCTCTGTTCTGAATGTAATTAGTTGTGGCAAGAACATTAATAAAATTTTTGCCTGTTTTAATTTCATAAGCCTGTGAAGCATAATTAACTTCATAGCCTCTTTGATTGAGCCAAAAGCCGTCTGCAAATTTCATTACAAATTCCTCCTGTTATGTAATTGATTACATTGTACAACATTCACATAAAAATTGCAATAGCTTTCAAAAATTTTATATTTTGTTCATTAATAAATCAGGTTTTAAAGAATACAAGCTATATATACCGAATATAAATTAACAAGGCAGCAATCCGATTCAGTAAAACACAGATCAAACCGTTTCCTGTACGGATTAATAAAAGAACAGCCAAGGAGGAAAATTTATGGAGCTTAAAGTAAACAAAGAGGAGATATGCGCTTCGGAAACGGCGCTGAAAACCAAACAGGAGCAGGCGTTGGAGCTTGATTACGTTCTTCCCGATTATTACCCCGAGATTTTCAAGATACTGAAGTGCTTTACCGTACCGCACATTTCATCTTACAGCGTAAGCGGCAGTACGCTTTCATACGAGATCACCGTTAACATCAGAGTTTTGTACTGCTCCGAAAACAGCACGGACATTCAGACAATTGAGCAGAAGCTGGTATTCACAAAATCAGCGGATATGGATAAAGCCTGCGAAAATCCCGAGATAAGCATCGTTCCTTCCGTGGATTACATAAACTGTCGTGCGGTCAATCAGCGCAGGATAGACGTAAGGGGAGCGGTCTCATGCGTTATATGCGTAACGGATATGTGCAGGAGCGAGGTAATATCTGACGCTTTCGGAATGGATATACAGCTCAGAAAGATCCCTGTGACCTATCCGGTCAACAGACTTTATGCTTCAAAGAAAATATCTGTTAACGAAGAATTTGAACTGGGTATATCAAAGCCTGAGATAAACAGTGTAATTTATTGCGGCGCCTCTGTTGCTTCAACGGACAAAAAGGTCATTGCAAACAAAATGGTCGCCAAGGGTGAGGTACTGATCAATATTTTTTATACCTGTTCAGAGGGAAAAGTGGAATCCATGCAGTTTTCCGTGCCGTTTTCCCAGATAGTCGACATTGAGGGTATAGACGAGCGCTTTGACTGCCACGTTGACGCCGATATACTTACCTGTGAAGTCAACCCCCGTTCGGACGGAGACGGAAAGACTAAAATAGCAGAATGTAGTTTGGAAATAATGATAAAATGCTCTGCTTGCAGAATGATAACGGCAGAACTGGCTGTTGATGAATTTTCATCAAAATACGAAACAAGCGATTCAAGGGCAGAAGTAAAGATCGACCATATGCCGCAATGGATAAATACCAATGCAATAGCTAAGGCTTCGGTCAAGTCATCGGGAGAAGCTATTGATTGCGTTTACGGAGTACAAACCGATGTAAAAAACAGCAGCTTTACAACAGACCCCGAATCGGGAGGAATTATTGCAGCAGGTACAGCGGTATACACCCTTATTGCCTGCAGCGAAGAGGGGAAAGCTGTTTTTGTTGACAAGGAAGAACCCTTTACATTCAATATCTCGGCAGAAAACCTTACTTCCGATTGTATTATTAATCTCAAAGCAACGCCTGTTTCCTGTTCCTATAACATTACGTCCGACGGCACAGTTGATATAAAGGCTGAATTCAAAATTTTCGGCAGCGTTTGCTGTTCGGAAGTCATTACAGGTCTGACCGATATTTCTGCAGATGAAACAGCGGAGATCGAGCATGACAAGGACTGCGCATTAAAGCTTTATTTTGCCGAACCGGGTGAAAATGTATGGGATATTGCAAAACATTACCATGCTTCCGCTCAGGCAGTTCTTGATGAAAACGACTTGGAAAGCGAAAATGTAAGCGATAATTGTATGCTGATTATCCCTATTATGTAAAAAAGAGGTGCAATACAATGGTTAACAACGATATTTACAGCAGCATTGCCAAAAGGACGGATGGAGATATTTACATCGGCGTGGTAGGTCCTGTCAGAACAGGCAAATCGACCTTTATCAAGCGTTTTATGGAACAGCTCGTTATCCCGAACATATCCAGCGAATACCGCAGAGAACGTGCTGTTGACGAGCTTCCCCAGTCAGCTGCCGGAAAAACCATAATGACTACCGAACCTAAGTTTATTCCCGAAGAAGCGGTAGAGGTAAGAATTAACGATAACGCAAGTTTTAACGTAAGAATGATTGACTGTGTAGGCTACATCGTACCCAGCGCTATCGGATATATTGAAAACGAAGCGCCGAGAATGGTTATGACACCGTGGTTCGATGAAGAAATACCCTTTGCAATGGCAGCTGAGATAGGAACACAAAAAGTCATCAAGGAACATTCCACAATAGGACTTGTCATAACAACCGACGGCAGTATTTCCGATATTCCGAGGGAAGAATACTGCGATGCAGAGGAACGTGTGATAAACGAGCTTTCCTCAATAAACAAGCCGTTTATTATTATCCTTAACTGCCTTGACCCGTCTTCGGAAGGCTCTGTAAAACTTGCCGAAGAAATGTCGGAAAAATATAGCACTCCCGTAATACCCGTAAACTGCCTTGACCTTGACGAACAGAGCATTAACGACATTTTAAAACAGGTTTTATACGCCTTCCCGGTAAAGGAAGTAAATATAAATATGCCGAAGTGGATAACAGCCCTTGATAAAAATCATTGGCTCAAGAGCAGCGTTATAAGCACGATAAAAAAATCTGCTGAAAATATCAGGCATATAAGGGATATGAAGGAGCTTTCCGAGAGAATGTCAGGCAGCGAATATATAACTTCGGCTGCTGTGAACAATATCGACCTCGGAAAGGGAAGTGCCAACATAAAGATCGACCTTGACAGCAGCTTGTTCTATAAGATACTCGGTGAAGAAACAGGCGTTGAGATAAACAGCGATAACGACCTTATGCCACTGCTGAAAGAACTGATCGCAATAAAGAAAAAGTATGAAAAGGTGGAAAATGCGCTTTCGGAAGTTGAAGCAACAGGCTACGGTATCGTTATGCCGCAAATAGAGGACCTTTCTCTTGAAGAACCCGAAATAATCAAGCAGGGCGGCAGATACGGCGTTAGACTAAAGGCTTCGGCACCGTCTATCCATATGATGAAAGCGAATATAGTCACCGAGGTAAACCCCATAGTCGGTTCCGAAAAGCAGTCGGAAGACCTTGTAATGTACCTAATGAACGAGTTTGACGATGACCCGACTAAAATTTGGAATTCAAACATTTTCGGCAAGTCTCTGCATGAGCTTGTTAACGAAGGTCTGCACAACAAACTTTACCGTATGCCCGTTGACGCAAGATTAAAACTCCAGGAAACCCTTGAACGTATTATCAACGAAGGCTGCGGAGGACTTATCTGCTTTATACTCTAAATATCAAGCCCGAAAAACATTGATTTGTTTTTCGGGCCGATTTTTGTTTGTTTTATTTTTCTATACGATATTTTTCAAAAGCCTTTTGAGAGTCCATATGCGTATTTTTTATTACAATAGCAAGCCAAATAATGAACACAGGAATTGCCAGCCATTGACTTAACAGCGTAAGGAAAATTCCGGCAAAGCACACTGCCGAAAGTATCAGCATTAAATTGCGCATATCCTTGACCATTTTTGCAGTATTATATTTCCGGCGTTCTTCTTCTGATACACCCGAAAAATTATTAAAGCCTGCAATTGTAGAAGCGGTTTTGTCTGGATTTTTGTCAAAGCCGTATAAAGCCGCCAAAATAAGTGTGAACACACACATTAATATGCAAAATAACGTTCCTATCATATTATTTTACCTCACATTATGCAAAACTGCCGCCTTATAAACTTATATAAAGCGGCAATTTTTTATGCTTGTATTATCAGAAAAGTTTATTTCCGCATTCTGCACAGAACTTAGCGGTAGCGCTTGCTATTTTAGCTCCACACTGGTCGCAGAAACGTATCTTGGGCGTTTCTGACGGAATAGGTGTGGGAGGAGTAAGCTCCTCGACATTCTCTTCGGAAGGCTCTTCCGCAGCATTATCTGGCTCAACGGTATTATCGGGTTCAACAGAGGGCTGAACTTCCGGAGCCGGAGCATCGGTTACCACAGGAGGAGTTGCTGCTGTGTTCTCGGCAGCAGCCTTAACTGCAGCAATTTCGATTTCCTGAGTTCTTTCATGTACCGCATTTTCAAGAAGTTCCTGCATACGCTCTGCAGAACGCTGGTCACGAATGTAATTAACAAGAGCTGTCATTGCCTTTGCAGTAGCGTCGATGGAATTTTTGTTGATAGAGCAGGGGATCTCGTTGGTATTTCCGTTGCGCTCGGAAACCACAATAGAAGTGTTAACGAAATTCTTTTTAGCCTGGAACGATACAATATCGTCAATTTTAATGCGGTTGAAAACTCCCTTGTTAATGAAATAGAAATATTCCGTTGTGAGAGTAAAGCCATTGTCTGACGAATTATCGTGGAGGAAAATGGGAAGCTCGTATCTTCCGGCGGAAACATAGTGCTTGCTTGCCTCGTCAAATTTGGGATAGAACAGGTTGGAAACAGTAGGAACAAGGAAATTAACTGTTGAAACGTTAAACTCGGAGATCTTCTGCTTGAGATAAGAAATATAATTTCTCTGCTCGTTGTTCTTGATTTCCATAATATGCGCTTCAATGGAATCAAGGTACTGGTTTTTGAGTTCTTCGTCAATGGAAAGCGCTCTTATCTTTACAATAGCGTCAAGAGACTTCTTAGTGCTGAGGGTACTGATATTTCCGCATATGTTGTCAATTTCTTTCTTGGCGATTTCCTGGATCTTGTTTTCAATGTTGTAAATATAAGGCATTTTAAGCTCTGCAGGACAGCTGTAATCTTCAATTTTAGCCTTTACCTCAAGGAGCTGTTCCTTGCCGAAGCTGTCAGAATCTGCAACAAGTGCGTCCAGAGCTTCTTTATTAAGCTGTTCGATCTTTTCGTTAAGCGAAATAATGTAGCTTTCCTTATGCTCGTTCTTGAAGGAAGCATTATTTATCTCATCAATTGCAGATTCAGCCTGTTCAATATTAAAGCTGTCAATATCGGCAACGATCTTATCAAGCTTCTCAATTTCGATAGCGTCGGCACGGTCGGCTGCCTTAGCGGCACTTTTCTCATACATTGCATCGCTTATTTCTTCATTTTCATGCTTAGAAGCCATATCAGACTTGAACTTTTCAAGCTCGGATTCGTCCATAGTATCAACAGTATCAAGCAGCTTGTTAAATTCAGCGTTTTTGATATTGTCAATACAGCGGTCTATATCAGCAAAATACTTGTCGGAAATTGCCACATATTTTTCATTTGCGGAAATTTCGTCCTTAAGAGCATTAAGCTGTTCAATATCCATTTCTGCGATATTTTCACAAAGCTTGTCAAGCTCTTCACAGCGCAGTTCATCCTCACGCTCCGTAACCTTTTTCAGATAAACAGTCGTAATGGATTCATCGTATTTATCACCCAGCAGAACTTCTTTGAGCTCATCAAGCTGAGCCTGATCCATAGAGAATATGTACTTGCAGCGCTCGGCAAGCTCTGTATTCTTAAGTTCGGCTTCTCTTCGTGCGATCCTGTCAAAGCTCTTTTCTTTGAGTTCTTCGTTGTAGTTCTTTTCGGAAGAAACGATCTTGTTTCTGAGTTCCTCAAGAGCGTCCTGCTCCATATCTTCAATATTTTCGCAAAGGCTGATAAGTTCTTCATCAAGAAGAGTCTGCTCACGCATAGAGATCTTGTATTTATAAGGTTCAATGAGCTCTTCGGAATAATTCTTCTCCTTGATAACGGCCTTGATGTTTTCAAGTTCTTCTTCTGTTGCAAAGTCAATATTCTCAAAGAGTCCGGTAACCTCGTTTTTCTCGTAATCGGAAATAAGAACATTGATATCATTAACAACTGAATATGTATATTTTTCGGGATAACCGGAGTTCAACAGCTTAGACTTAGCTTCTTCAAGCTGTTCCATATTGAAGCTCTCCATACCGCTGCAAATGCTTTCGATCTCAGCCTTGATCTTGTTGTCAACGCATTCATCGATCTTTCTGAGATAGCTTTCCGCCATAACGGAAGGATAACGTCCCGATTTAACGGATTCTGCCAAAGCAGTGATGCCTTCCTTGTCCATTGTACCGATCTGTGCGATTTTCTGGTCAAGTTCCTTGCGGAGAGTGGTGTCAAGATGATTATTTATATCGGCAAGCTTCGGTTTTACAACAGATTCCGAATAATTGGTCTTTATAACCTCATTTCTGAGATTAATGGTTTCGTCTGCATCCATCATAGGCAATCCGAGACAAAGCTGGTCAAGCATACTCTCTTCGCAGCGATTCATAGCGATCTTTACTTTGACGAGATATTTTGCCTTTGTAGCTTCGTCGATGGTAATACCATCAATGTGTTTTTTAAGGTCAATCAATTCGGATTCGTCCAATGCCGAGAGATCTATGCAAAGCGCCTGAAGCTCAAGCTCGTTAGCCATTGCACGCTTCATATCCTCCGGAGTATCGAACACAGTACCGTTATAGCTTCTGCTTCTGAGATCGGCATCCTTTATGTAGTCGCCCAGTTCATCAATATAGCTTCTGTCGGAAAAACCGTATTTAACATTTACTTTTTCAAGCTCATCCTTAATGATACCTGCCTGCTCAATGCCGGAAACAAAATTTCCGTTTTCGTCAAAAAGCTCAGCTGAAAGGTATGAGTTGAATATCATATGCTGCAGGTCGGATTCGGAAATAGCTGAAACATTCCAAAAATCTGCAAATTTTCTTAAATTATCCGCTTCTTCGGGATAACGGCGGAGAGTATAAGCAAATATTGCATAATCGTCAGGTCTGTTTGAAAGGATAGAGGAGATAAGGAATTTTTCCTCGCCGATTCCAACAGCATCTTCAAAATCCTTCTGTTCCAATTCCCTCATCTGTTTGCTGTAATCAGATTTTTCGGAAGCAGGATAATTATATTCAAAGTCGGCAGTTTTTAATGCTTCGGTAAACGCCAGCTTAACAGCGTCTATTTCAGCGTCACTGCATCTTGCGGAGATCACACCGAGCTTTTCTTCCAGTTCATCTCCGGAAAGCGAAGCAACGGGGTCAAAGTATTTGCTCTTGAATACATCGGGAGTAATATCAATTCCATTGCTGCAAAGCACTCCGGCTGCGATTTTCAGAATATAATCCTTTGCGGAGAAATCATATTCTGAGGCTTTGAAAACCTCGTCAGCTTCCGCTAAAGTATTAAGGATATTGTTGATCTGCTCAAAGAAAACATCGGTTTTCAAGGCACGGGTAGTATTGCTGTCAATAGCTACCTCGCCGTCAAACAGTTTGAATGCAAGATCGTCGTTTTCAGCAAATGAAGGAACAGCCGAAACGCATTTGTTATAGTACTTATCAAGACATTTTGATATGTAGTCCGTATCAATTGAAATAATTTCGCCTTCTTCCGCTTTCTCCCAGAAGAATTCGCTCTTTGATTTCTTGAAATGAAGAACACGGTTAGTAAGGGGAGTGACAGGCGCATACTTTTTACCCTTTTCCCTCATATATTCTTCGCTTACAACAATAGTATCATTTTTACCGTTGATCATCCATTCTTCTGCATAAAACGCATTTTCGGAAAGAAGATCGGTAAGATAAACATATCCATTGCGGAGCGCAATTTCACGAGCTTCAGCAAGATTAAAGGTTTTCCAGTTTTCATTATCTTCAGACATAAGGAGCATATCAGCAAAACGGCATATATTCAAACCGTTGCTTTTGGCTTCTTCATCGGAGCATACGGAAATGATCTCGTTTTCAACGGTAGGATGGCATATAAACTTTGCCTCGCTAAAACATTTTCTTTCAAATTCAGAAGAAAATCCGAAGCATTTTTCTTTAAAAATTTCATATTGATTGAATACGTCCATACATTTGCCCCCATTTTATAAAATACTGATATTATCATACCAACAAAATATTTAAAAGTCAATAACTTTACTGCAATTTTAACAAAATATTTTATATTAGCCACTTATCATTAATATAAAGTGACATATTTTTTACAAATAGACCAAAAACTAAGCAATAATAGTTCAAAAAAAATTTTTATTTCAAAAATACGCAGTTGGCATTGACAAATTGCAGGTTTTGTACCATAATATTAGTATATTGTAATTATTTCTCATAGGAAGGGGAATATTCAAATGAATAAAAACGACAGAATAACTATTGCGTATATCGGAGGAGGCTCAATGGACTTTGGCTGGAAATTCTTTTCAGAGCTTGCCGCCGAAGAATTATATGCAACTGTAAATCTGTATGATCGTGATAAGCAGCTTTCTCTTACAAATGAAGTTATTGGAAATAAATTAAGGGAAAATCCTGAATGTAAAAGCGATATTATTTTCCTCGCATCCGATACCCCGGAAGAAGCGTTAAAAAATGCAGATATCGTGATTATGTCCATTTCACAAGGCAGCTTGGAAGAAGCTGTATCGGAACTGACTTTGCCCGAAGCCTACGGCATATACCAGTCAACAGGCGAGCAAGCCGGACCTGCAAGCATAATAAGAGCACTTAAAACCCTTCCGGAATATATTAAATATGCAGAACTTATTAAAAAATATTGTCCTGAGGCGTGGGTCATCAATCTTACTAATCCAATGTCGGAATGTATGCAGATAATGCACCATGTTTTTCCCGACATTAAAATTTTCGGCTCTACAAATGAACTGTTTCAGACCCTTGAACTTTTGGGAGGACTTGTTGAACTTGAATACGGCATAAGCCATGTCCGCAGGCGTGATATAAAGTATAATTTGATCGGCATAAGCGGATTCAGTTGGTTTGATAAAGTAAGCTATAATGGAGAGGATCTGATGCCTCTTTTCAGAAAATATGCAGAAAAATACTACAAAAACGGTTTTGAACTTCATCAGAACGAATACAAAACCAATCCTTTATCATCAGCCAACAAAATTAAATTTGATCTGTTTCTGAGATACGGACTTATTCCGGCTGTTCCCGATAGGATCGCAGCAGATTTCTGTCCCGGATGGTATTTAAAGTCTTCATCGGTTATAAACAGCTGGAAATTTTCGCAGACTTCTGTAAATTATGTAAAGAAAATAAATATTGACCGCTCAGGAAGAGTTAAACCACTTATGAATGGAACAGAATTTCTTAAGGTAGGCGGAAGTTATGATGACTGTGTTCTGCAAATAAGAGCGTTGATGGGAAATGGAAATCTTATCACGAATGCGTGTACTATTAATAATGGACAAGTTGCAAATCTGCCGGATGGTGCAATTGTTTCGACCAATGCTTTAATAAGCAAAAATAATGTACAGGCTGTTGCGGCAGGAAAGCTTCCCGATGAAATATACGCCTTGACAATACGGCATGTTATCAATCAATCTACGGTTGTAAAGGCTGTTATTGAAAAAGACCTGGATATTGCATTTAATGCTTTTTTAAACGATCCTTTAGTCAACACAGATTTAAATTCCGCAGCAGAGCTTTATAAAGAAATGATTTCATCAGTCAGACAGCATCTTATATACTATTGTTAATTGAAATACTTATACTAATCCCCAATTAAACGGTAGACAAAATCCAATCCCTAGCAGTAATGC
>JBJEQN010000076.1:0-1742 GCA_051881775.1 Oscillospiraceae bacterium
AGCTACGGCGAAACTCCCCTTGCGGAGGCTGTACTCAAAAACGGACAGCGCATAACCCTTACTCCCGACGACCTTGTGAGAGAGCGCCTTGAAAAGCTGATGAGAGCCTTCCCGGACACCCTTGACTACATTGACATAAAGGACAACGCCGAGATACTTAAAGAAATACGCATTGTTGACACACCGGGTCTGAGCGACCTTGACTGTCTTGACAAGCAGGTGCAGGATTACCTTGTCAACGCTGACGCTATAATTTACATAGCTTCTGCGCTCTCCCCCTTCTCCGAGTCGGAACAGGTATTCCTTGCAACGCATATCCGCCCCATGAGCTTCAGCAAGCTGTTCGTTCTCGTCAACATGATAGACGCAATGAACACCATGGAGGACATTGAAAAAATAATAGGCCGCATAACCGAAAGATGCGAGACTATCGTCCCCAACGCCTTTGTTTACGGCGTAAGCGGCATTGACGAATACCGCCGCAAGATAGGTCTTAACCGCCCCGACATAAAGGGCTTCCAGGAATTCTACGAAAATGAGTTCCTTAAATTTGAAATGGCGCTTAAGCGTGAGATAATTCTCCAGAAGGACTATATCCGCACACAGCGAGTTATTACAATGCTCAGTCTTATGCTAAGTGACACCGCCGCAAGGATACATATGATCTACGACATGATCGCTATGGACAAGAAAAAGCTGGAAGACCTTTCACAGCAGATAGATAGCGAGTGCGAGTCCCTTGCAAGCGCTATCGAGAGCCGCAGACCGAAGATACTGCTCAGTGTAACGGAAATGCAGCAGCAGGCAGAGCAATGGATGTACGGCTTCTTCTCGAAGCTCCGTGAGGACATTTACGAAGCGAGAAACAGCGGCAATCCCGAAGACATCGAAAAGCACTTCTACTCCTACCTTGTGGATAAGGTGGGCGAGGCATACAAAAAATGCATTGAGATACACGAAAAACAGCTCAGTAAGGTAATAATCGAGATGGGCAATGAGCTTGCAAAGAAACTTGGCATTTCCGATCTTGCCCGGGGTGCGGCTGCGGCTGCGGAGAACGGTTCCGATTATATGAGCAGTCTTATGCTTGTGGGTCAGACGGTTGTAAACGCTGCAGGCGCAGGCGAAAACGGCAGCTTCCCCTCGGAAACAATGTCCTCCTTCAAGAACATTCTCAAACGCAAGCGCACCACCAATATTATGGACACAGCCCTTGAAAACTATGACGATGTAAGAAACAACGCCGTCAAGGACCTTAAGGCTGCCTACAAGACCATGGCGGACAACGCTCTGAAGCAGCTTGACAGCATATATCAGACTCAGGCTGAGGCGAGCCGTGACGCTCTTGTACAAGCAAAGGAAATGACCGAAAACGCAAACAACGAAGCAATAAAAATGCATCTTGGCAAGGCTGTTGCAATTCTTGACGAAGCTGCTGAGACACTTAAAAAGTACAGCTAATTAAAGCCGTTTCTGTTCTTTTACGGGCAGAAACGGCTTTGTACAAATTGCACAAGCAAACCTGTTTGTTTGGTGCAGATATACGAAAACGTCACAATAGTCTTGACTTAAATTGTATTAAATGCTATAATAAATACAGAAAATAAATCATATGTACATAACTTGTATGTAAATTTATTATTTTATTCAAGAACTTATCTTTTATCTTTTTCATAAACTTCCTTAATTCCGGAAAGCGGCGTTCATCTTAATGATGGGCGCCGTTTTCCGTTGTGCAAATG
>JBJEQN010000076.1:1842-11031 GCA_051881775.1 Oscillospiraceae bacterium
TTCCGGAAAGCGGCGTTCATCTTAATGATGGGCGCCGTTTTCCGTTGTGCAAATGTTTTTTTGCAGATAAAAAGAACGCAATTTACGGTACTCCTGCGTAAATTGCGTCCTGTTATTTTATTGTTTACGCTGCTTTGTGCCGTTGCTCAGAACAGCGGATCAAGCAGGTTGTCGTCGGGGATATGAGCTGTGCTTTTGCCGTTGTTTACACCGTCAGGCGGTGTTTTTCCGTCCTTTGATACGGATTTTGCATAGGAATATGCGGATTTGCCGAACTTTTTGATGTTGTACATTGCTTCGTCCGCAGCTGCCAGTATCTCTTCCGTAGTTTTGCCGCTTTCACGGATAAACGCTATACCGATAGAACATTTTATGGAAAGTCTGTTGCCCGTGGATTCGGAAATGAAGCCTGCGCCGAGAATATCCAGTATTTCCTGCGCTATCTTTCCCGAATCGCCGTAAAGCGTAAGACCTGTAATGCATAGAACGAACTCGTCGCCGCCGAAACGTCCTGCAAAGCCCCGTTCAAAGCTTATTTCCTTCAAGGTATCCGCAACAAATTTCAGTACCTCGTCTCCGCAGGCGTGACCGAATTCATCGTTGAAATGCTTGAAGTCGTCAAGGTCGATGAACATTACTGCGTCAAGGGTCTTTTTCGCTATTGTAGCGTCTATTCTGTTTGCAAGAGATTTTATAAAGGTCTCTCTGTTAAGGAGCTGTGTAAGGTTATCATAGCTTGCACGCTGGAGAAGGTGCATACTGCTCTTCTTTTCACGGTCAATATCAACAATTACTCCGACAATCTTTGTGGGTGATTCGTTGCGGTCGAAGAACTTTGTTGCCTTTATCATTATCCAAATAAAGTCGCCGTAAATGCTCTTTACTCTGTATTCGCCCTGAATAAAGTTTGCAGGACCCAGTATCTTATCCACATCGGAAAGGTAGCGCTCCCTGTCGTCCTTATGAACTCGCATTTTGAAGATAAAGCTTTCCTTCAGCGAATCGTCCTTGGGGCGGAAGCTGAACTTCTTGTTGAAATTCTTGGAAACAAAGACCATATTCTTCTTGAAATTTATCTCAAAGGTAATATTGTTGGTCATTTCAACTATGGTACGGTAACGCTGCTCGCTTTCAAAAATATCATCGAACATCATATTGAAGGCCGTACCTATTTCCCTAAATTCATCTCTGGTCTTTATATCGAAACGGGCGCTTGGATTGCCCTTTATCTTCTCTTTGAGCACATCAAGAATGCTGCGCACAGGCCTGAGGAACCTGCCCGAGAAAATTATCACCGCCGTTATACATACTATTACTAAAATAATAGCCAGCAGATCCTGCTTCATACTGATCTTGCCTATAAAACCGGCCATTCCCTTTTTATCCGTTGCAGAAAGAAGGTACCAGCCGGAATTTGAGATGGGAGCAACGAAAACGCAGTCATCCCCATCAGGGCTGTCAGTAAGGCAGTTGAGGTATTTATCCGAGGTCGCTCCTCCGACTATCTTGGTAAGCAGATCGGAAAAAGCGGAATAATTCTTGCTTTCGGAGAAGTTCTGCACGTTCTTGAAGGGGTATTCAAGAACGCCGCCGCTTCCGTCCATAATTGCGGCAACGGTATATTTATCCGTTTTCATACCGTTAAGATATTTCTGTATGTAAGCAGAATCGTAGGTTGCACAGAATACGCCTATCTTGCTGTTATCACTGCCGTAAATTATTCTGTACACCGTAAAAACGGGCGACTGATTGCCGTTTATGTCGCTCATGGAAAATCCGGAAAAGCCGTTGCAGCGCAGAGCCATATCAAATATTTCCTTGTAATTCGATACTCTGCGTCCCACCTTTGCACTTTCGGAATAGGAAGCGACAACGATACCTGCGTTATTGACGACTACCGCTCCAAGCACATTGTCGCCGTAAGCGTCCAGATATTCCATTTCGGTCAACACCCTGCCGTATTCGGGGCTGGTCCCGTTTATCTCATAGCCTTCCTCAAGAGTGGATTCCACATAGCTTACCACTTCATCCATCAAAGCAAAGTTCTTCGTTCTGGAAGCCACACGTTCGCAGAAAAAGTTGATATTTTCCGCCTGAGTGCCCACGGAATTCTCAATACTTGAGGCAAGGTAGTCAAAGCTGCTGCTTTCAAGCATATTTCCCGCCGCAGAAGAAATGATGATTATCGGGATAATAAGAATAAGAAGAGAAACAAATATTAACTTTAATCTTATCTTCATAGCTTCTCTCCTTTTCTGCGATCCGGATCACAAATAAAAATATGCTATTGAATATTTTAACATTTTTTTATACATATGTAAATGCTGTAAAAACATTTTTGGCATTTATGTACAATGAACAGGAATTTATTTGTACATAATTAACCTTGAATTTTCGGGGCTATACCGCTTTATTTTTTTACGGTATTGTTTCCCGTAACGAGAACGTATACTATCGCCGCAGCCACCGCCGCCGCGAGCAGAATTCCTATGACCTTCACTGCTGTGGGAACATCCTTTTCTTCGTTTCCGCTGCCGATTTCCTCTTCCGCTTTTTCATCGGCGTTTGCTTCCGAGCTGCCGGAATGGCTTTCTTTTGAAGGCTCTGCGGTGATTATTTCCGTAACTATCTCGGTTATAGTGTCTCCCTCATTGTCCGTTCCCACAACGGAAACCGAAGTAACGACCTCAGAGGATACCTCTTCCGAAGCCGGAGAGGACTGTTCGCTGCCGTTCGTATCGGCGGTAATGTCAACCTCAACGTGCTCCGGCGCAGGAACGGAGGTAGTTACCTGCGTATCATTATTTTCTTCCGTTACATCGGGATCATCATCATCATCAATAACGCTGTCGCTGCTGAATTCAAAAAGGTAGACCGTAAGCGGCTGCATGATATAATCAAAGGAATTGTCCTTTATTTCATCTATTGTGTCGGTAAGCCTTATTTCGCTTGATTCGCTGTCAAAGCTGTAAATATTGGCACTTGTGTATTCAAGATCCGATTTTATCTCAACTGATGCTATCTTTTCCGAAGCGGAATTCTTGTTGATAAGCACCGCTTTAAGGTCGCCGTCATCGCCGTCCACTACCGAAGCATAGGCAGAACTCATAATGTCGCCGCCGTTGTCGGAGTAAACGGAGATATTGCCGTAGGAAGAACCCTTGCCGTCATAATCGGTATAGATATTTATACCCGACTTCTGATAGCTGAAATCCGCCGAATCAGGCATTAAACACGCCATATAAACGTCCTGCTCGCTGAAAACGCCCAGAACATCCGCTTCTGCGATACCGCCGCTTATGTGATCGCCTCCGCCGAAGTTATATTCGGAAAAGGACAGCTTCGTATTGGGGTAATACATTCTTATAGAAGCCTGTATAGTGGGGATAATGGGGGTATGCTGCTTGTAAAGGATAGCCGTTGAGCTGTTTTCGGTGTAATTGCTGTCCCAAAGCACACGCACCGCCTGCATACGCTCCTCGTTGGCAAAGACCGTGTCCGTGCCGATAACAGGTTCAAGCACAACGCTTCTCGCCTCTGAGATAAAGTGCAGGTCAAGAACGTCCAGCAGACGTATCCCCTCACGGTCGGACGCCTGCTTCATCATATCAAGGTAATAATCAAGGAACCAAGAGTAGTTGTTCTTATACTGCTCCCAGTCATTGGGGTTGTGCAGGTTAACAAAGGATTCAAGACCCTTTACCGACGGGCCGTAAACCAAAGCGGTGGGGTCGATCTTCTTTACGGAAGAAGCAAGCGCCTCCGACTTTGAGATAAGTCCTTCCGCAGTAAGCTGTTCAAGACCCAGTACGCCGTAATTCTCTCTCCACAGCTCAGGCTCGGAATCAAGGAAATAGCCGTTTATTCCTCCGTCTGCCGCAGAACCGTATGTATCGGCAAGGTAGCTGACATATTCGTCCATATAAACGGTATCGTCATAAATGTCGGGTTCCGTCAGCAGACCGTCGTTCTTGCTGAATACCACAGACGCCCACCTTTTCGGCGTATCTCCCGAAGAAACGGTGCCGTTCGTATCGTTGGCAACGTGACCCATCATCTGGAGGGTAACATATTTTGAGGGGATGCCGTACCTTTCCGCTCTTTCCACCAGACGCTTTGTATAAAGGGCAGTCTCCCCCCTTGAATCGGGCGAATAGGAAGAAACAAGGTCAAGGCTGTTTTCGTAGCCACCGGCTGCGGCGGAATTTGCGGCGTTTGTTTCCCAGTTATAGGAAGAAAGCTCCGCTCCTGCCTGCTTTACTGCGGAAACGGTAACTCCCGAAACGCCGTAAACATCATTTATTCCGTAAATATATTTGCTTATATGCTTTCTGTTCCGTGAAACGTCTATCAGGACCTCAATATCGTCCGTATCGGTACGGCTGCTGCCGAAAACCGCTGCGGAGTCTGCCGCACCCGTCTGAACGAACGCTGCAGCGGACAAAAGAACGCAGAAAACAGATAAAACAGTTTTTCTTGTATTCATAACTGATCTCCTTATACATCAAGGAACGGTTTAACAATTACATTTTAACATGAAACCTGTATAATTTCAATATACGAAGGCTGTCACTTTTTGTCAGAACTGCGTATATGCTGCAAAAAAGCACAGCAGTATCAGCAGCGAGAAGTTCACCGCAGAAAATACGCCCAAAAATTTCAGAACACGGGGATTTTCCGTTCCGCCGTATATCCTCATGGAAATAAGGCTTGCAAGAGAAGCAATGGGCGTTCCGAGACCGCCTATATCCGTACCCAGCATGAGTGCCTTCCAGTTTTCCGTGAAGCCGGAAAGCATTACCGCCGCAGGAACGTTGCTTATTACCTGGCTGACGAGAACGGATGCGCCGAACTCTCTTCCGTCCACAAGCTTTTCGATAAAAGCGCTTACGCCGGCAATGCGCTGAACGTTTCCCACAAAAATGAAGAAGAAAACAAAGGTCAGCAGCAGCCCGTAATCCACCTCGGTGAACCGCTTGGGCTCAATGATTATCACCACCACGCACACCGAAGCAAACACCACAAGCACATCAAGCACCTTGAACACCGACAGCAGCACAAGTACGAAAAGTACACCGTAAAGGGCAATATAACGCTTGTTTTTAAGCTCCGAGCCCTCGGAAAAGTCAGGCACAAGCGGCTTGTTCTTCACAAACAGCGAAAGAAGCAGCACCGCTCCCAAACTTACCAGTGAAACGGGCAGCGAAGCCTTGAAGAACTCCTCCGATGATATTCCATAGCTTGAAAAAATAAAGAGGTTCTGTGGGTTGCCGAAGGGGGTCGCCATACTACCCATATTTGCGGCAACGGTCTGGACGACTATGGCATAGATAAGTATGCCCGGATAATCGGCAAAAAGCGCCGCCGTTACAGGCACAAGGGCAATAAGTGCGGCATCGTTGGTAACGAGCATTGAAAGGAAGAAGGTAAGCACCGAAATAACGGTCAGCGCCCTTCTTGTACCCTCGATACCCGTCTTGCGGACAATGATGTCCGTGACCCTTGCAAGGAAATTGTTTCCCCTCAGACCCGAAATAATGAGCATAAGGCTGAAAAGTATGCCTAAAACGTCCGTGTCAACATATTCAATATAATCGGTAACAGGCACCAGAGCGCAGGAAACAAGCGCCGCCGCTCCTGCAGCAATTACCACAAAATCTCTTTTCAGAAATTCCTTGAACCCGGACATACCCACGTCCCCCTTTTTTTATGCGCCTTTATTTCTTACGCAAAAAGATTTATCAGCACCCCGGCAATTACTCCGGTGAAGTAGACCGCTCCCAGAACGGCAAAATTTTCCTTCATATTCTTGTTTGTGCGGAAAAGCACCGCAAAGCCTATACCTGCTCCTGCGGAAAGACCTGCTACAGCCGAGCCGAAGCTTATCATACCGTCGGCATAAAGCTCCGTTACAAGCACAGAAGCGGCGCAGTTGGGGATAATTCCCACAAGTGCGGCAATAAAGGGCTGGAACACGCCCGTTCCTGCAAGAATATCGGCAATTCTTTCCTCCCCTGCAAGACCGATGGCAAATCCAAGCACAACGTTCACTATAAGGATAAAAATAACTGTTTTAACGGTGTGCTTCATTGCGGAATACCATATGCCGTGGCTTCCGCAGCCGCAGCCCGAGCAGAAATCCTCAAAATCCGCTTCGTCCTCTGTAGACTTGAACAGGTGGTGTATCACATCGATCATAACGCCTGCGGCAAGGGCAATGGCGAACTTTGCTGCGATAAGGGGAAGTATCAGCCCCAGCTTGTCCGGGTGGGCAAGGAGAACGGGTATAGCCTCATCCGAGGTCGAGATAAAGACCGCCGCCAGCGTTCCCATTGTAATAAGCTTTCCGCTGTAAAAATTAGCCGCCGCAACGGAGATGCCGCATTGGGGGATACAGCCGAGAAGCGCACCTGCGGCAGCTCCCGCAAAACGTCCGCCCCCTGTTTTTTTCAGAAAGCCCTCCAGCTTGTTTCCGGCTTTATGCTCTATATATTCCATAAGAACAAAAGCAACGAAAAGGAAGGGTATCATTTTGAGGGTATCCACCGCTGCATCAAGAAGAACGTCAAGGGCGCTGAAATCACCGTGAGCGTGTTCATGTGCGGCAAAAAGAATATTGTTTAAATTCATTAACTTTCTCCCGTAATTCAATAGTATTCTATCATTATATCACAATTATATATTTTTCGCAACATTTTTTTATCAAATTTCGGCGTAATTAGGACTTGCAGTTTCGGCGCATTTGTGGCATAATAAAAATAATATTATAATGAATCGAGGTTTGATTATGGCTCACCAGTTGGTTATCGTTCTTGACTTCGGCGGTCAGTACAATCAGCTTATCGCAAGGCGTGTCAGGGAATGCGGCGTCTACTGCGAGGTAAAGTCCTACAAAACGCCCCTTGAAGAGATAAAGGCTATGAACCCCATGGGCATTATCTTCACAGGCGGTCCCAACAGCGTTTATGACGAAAAATCCCCCCACATTTCAAAGGAAATTTTTGAGATGGGCATACCTATTCTCGGTATCTGCTACGGCTGCCAGCTTATGGCTTACACTCTCGGCGGCAAGGTATCTTCCTGCGTTAATTCCGAATACGGCAAGACCGAGACAAATTACGACAAGTCAAGCGTCCTCTTCGGCGGAGTAAGCGAGCTTCCCGAAAAGGAGATCTCATGGATGAGCCATACGGACTATATTTCCGAAGTTCCCGAGGGCTTCCGCATTACCGCACACACCGCAGACTGCCCTGCGGCGGCTATTGAAAATCCCGAAAAGAAGCTGTATGCGGTGCAGTTCCACCCGGAAGTAAACCACACCGTTCACGGCGTAAAAATGATAGACAGCTTCCTTAAAAACGTCTGCGGCTGCTCCGGCGACTGGAGTATGCATAACTACGCTCAGACGGCTATTGCGGAAATTCGTGAAAAGGTGGGCGACGGCAAGGTGCTGCTTGCACTTTCCGGCGGCGTGGACAGCTCCGTTGCTGCGGCTTTGCTTGCAAAGGCTGTAGGCAGCCAGCTTACCTGTATTTTCGTTGACCACGGCTTCATGCGCAAGAACGAGGGCGATGAAGTTGAAGAAGCCTTCAAGGACAGCGGCATGAACTTTGTCAGAGCAAATGCAAAGGAACAGTTTATGTCCAAAATGAGAGGCGTTTCCGACCCCGAAACAAAGCGCAAGATAATCGGCGAGGAGTTTATCCGTGTATTTGAGCAGGAAGCAAAGAAAATAGGCAAGGTGGACTTCCTTGTTCAGGGAACTATCTATCCCGACGTTATCGAAAGCGGCGCAGGCGATGCGGCAGTTATCAAGTCCCACCATAATGTAGGCGGACTTCCCGACTATGTTGATTTCAAGGAGATAATCGAGCCGCTCCGTATGCTCTTTAAGGACGAAGTAAGAGCCCTTGGACGTGAGCTTGGACTTTCACCCGTGCTTGTGAACCGTCAGCCCTTCCCCGGTCCCGGTCTTGCAATAAGAATTATCGGCGAGATCACCGATGAAAAGCTGGAGATACTTCAGGACGCAGACTGGATATTCCGTGACGAGATAGCAAAGGCAGGCTGGGATTCTCAGATAAGCCAGTATTTTGCCGTGCTGACAAATATGCGCTCGGTAGGCGTAATGGGTGACGGCAGGACTTACGATTACACCCTTGCCCTGAGAGGTGTTACCACCACCGACTTTATGACGGCAGATTTCGCAAGGATACCCTACGAAGTCCTCGAAAAGATCTCCGCAAGGATCATCAACGAAGTCAAGTCTATCAACAGAGTTGTGTATGACATTACTACAAAGCCGCCGGCTACTATTGAGTGGGAATAATAAAAGTAAATTTATCCCGAAAACCTCGCAATTATGAGGTTTTCGGGATTTTTATAATATCATTTCCAAGGACGTTCTTTGTCGAGCCAGCCTTTTTCCTGCCAGTATTCCTTTTCGGCAGCGCTCGCACCCCAGTTGTTATTCTGCATCATGCGCATAAACCCGAACAGCATTTTCGTTTTCACGCCGACCCTTGGTTTATGTCCGGCGGACAGCTTCTTTGCTATCTTTCCGGCAGCTTTTTCTATCTTCGCCTTGTTCTTGTCCGATACATTACCCCAACCCGTAGCTTGTACGCTTATCCCGTATTTTATTATCTGCGGAACGCCCCAGTATTCAAGCGCCGTTGCAATATCCCCCATCGCAGTCTTTGTACCCGTGCCTGCCGCCGTTGATACTATTACAGCTTTCTTTTCAAACATACATTTTCTTGGCTTGTGTATCATCCAGTATGTAAAAGTTAGATCCAGAAACGACTTCATTGGTGCCGACGCTCTCATACAATATACAGGTGTGGTGAAGATCAGCAGATCGGCCTGCTCCGTTTCACTCATTATCCTGCTTTTTTCTGCGAAGAAAGGACATTTGCTTTCATCATCAATGCAGTTATAACAGCCTAAACAAAAGTGATTCAGGTCTTTAGGCAGAAAAAACTCGGCTATCTCATTTTCACCGCTTATTTTATCTGCTATCATACGCCCGATATGGTATGAACTGCCCTTATGATTCTGTCCATGTATCAAAACTATCTTCATTAGCGTTCCTCCTTGTTATACTAATTCTAAATCGTTCTATAGACAAAGGCGGCAGATAGAACACAGCCAATCAAGGAAAGCGACCGCCGCAATGCTTGGTGCCTT
>JBJEQN010000077.1:0-49261 GCA_051881775.1 Oscillospiraceae bacterium
GACGGGATTCGAACCCACGGCCTTCAGAGTCGGAGTCTGACGCTCTATCCAGCTGAGCTACAGATGCAAATATTTATTTTTCCGTTCCGCCGCACACCTGCACAGCGGAACGGAAAAACTTGTTTTACATACTGTCCTCTATTGCAAACAATACATTGTTTGCAATGCCGCCAACGGCGGCTGCAAAGCCGTAGGCTTTGCGAGGACAGTATGAACGGTGGCTCAAGCGGCGTAGCCGCCGCCCGGAAATATTATTTCCGGGCATTGCAAAATTGATAATTTTGCAATAGAGCCTAGTATAATTATGCCAAAATCAGTTGGAAATATTCAGCTTTGAACCTTTTGTAACATCAACGGCGGACTGTGAAAAATAATCTGCCACCTGCTTGCTCTTGCCGGCGTTGTCCAGCTTGGCTTTAAGACCGTCACGTTCCTGCTTGATACGGGCAAAAGCCTTGCGGTCGTTAGCCTTTATTTCCTCCCTCAGCTTCTGTATCTTTTTGATCTTCTGCTGAAGCTCAAGCATTTCGCCGTTAAGCTCGCCTATGTCCTCAAATCTCAGCAAAGCGTTTATCTTGTCCATACGCTCAATGCTCTGTTCGCTGACATACTGCTTGACGGAAACGGAAATACCCTCCATATTGGTAAGTATCCGCTGTCTTTCGTCAATAAGCTCTCCCACGCCGTCAATATCCTCGCTGATTATCTGAGAGGTTATCTCGTTATAATGTTCAAGCTGATGGATCTTGTCATCCATAAGTTCAATAATAGTTCTGTTCAAAAAACGCACCCCCGCTATAAGGGTATCAATACTCTTACGATGTTTTTTTGCTTGCCTCGTCAAAAGCGTCTCTCAGCTCCTGGAAAAAGGGGATAAGCGACTTCAGTATCTCAGGGTCCTTCTTGATGTTCGCCGTGATAAGCTGTTCCCGGAAAAACTGGTACATCTTAGCAAGACTGTCAGAGACTTCATATTTTTCTTTAAGGCTTGCGTCCAGAGAATCTACGATGTCGCAGACCCTTGTAATGGAATTATGCGCACCGGGAATATTCTTGTCTTCAATGAATATCACAGCCTTGTTCAGCTCCGTGATAGCCTTGTCGTAAAGGGCAATAAGGAGCTGCGCAGGCGTCATGGTGGTGACCACCTGGCTCATATATTTCTGATACGGATTAGGAATCATCCGAACATCACCCCGTAAAAATTAATAGGAAGAATCAAAGATAGAAGACTGGCTCTGCATCTGGCTCATATAGGTCTCAAGATTGGTGAACTGCTTCCAGTATCTCTCCATTTCGCTTTCATATTTTTCCTGAAGAGTATCGATCATCTTCTGGAGACCGCTTATCTGTGAATAAAGAGAGCTCTTCTTTTCGCTGGTGGTATTTTCGATTCCGGCAACCATGGTGAGATAGCCGTAATTGCCCTTTCCGTTGTTTCCTGCAGCGGAATTTACCACAGCCTTGTCAAGAACCGAGTTTACCTTAGCTGCAAGACCGTTGTCGGGATCGGTAAAGAACTTTGTTATCTTGTCGCCGTAGGATTCAAGAGCAGCGTCCAGCTTATCTTCGGAAATTATCAGCTTTCCCTTGTCGTTAAGGTCACTTGAAACATTGATGCCCATAGCAGCAAGAGTATATCCGTCACAAGCGGAGGACATTGCGCTTCTCAGGTCTGAAATAAGCCTGTTGATGTTGGAATCCTGATAAAGCAGACCTGTCTTAGCCTGTTCGTTCCACTTGTCGATCTCCTCGGTGGTCATTTCCTCCTCCTGCTCTTCGGTAAGAGGATCGTAATAAGAACCGCTCTTCTTGGGTCTTGAAGTGGTGAGGTTTTTATAAAGGTCTGCAAGCAGAGTGTTGTAATCTTCAACGAACTTTACAACAACGTCCTTGATGCTGCTGTTGTCCTTTTCCGTTGTAATTGTTATCTCGTCAACGCCTTCAACGGAGGAATCAAAATCTCCCAGCTTGCCGATGTTTATGGTAGTGCCGTCAAAGGTGTAGTCGTTTGAAGCGCTGGTGTAGGTCTTGTAGTTAACGCCGTCGGAGCTTACGGTAACTGTGCCGTTGGTGCCGTAGAGTGTGTCGGACAGGTCGTCTGTGGTATTGAACAGAGCGTTTGCAAGGTTTCCGCCCTTTTCGTGGGTTATCTTAATAGAGCCTGCCGTGCCTGTTTCCTTTGCTTCAAGCTTGAAGGACTGGGAAACGGAGCTGAAGGTCATCCTTACTCCTGCGTCCGACTTGTTTATTTCCGATACAAGGCTGCCGATAGTGGTATCCTTGGTAAACTTGAAATCAACGCCGTTGATGTTCATAGTGTAGTTGCCGTCGGAATCAGCTTCCAAGCCGTTTGCAAAGGCTATATCGCCAAGTCTGGTGTTGGTATCCATCATATTGGAGGTGTTGTTCTCCAAGCCTACAGCCTCGCTGTTGTAGCCGATAGTAAAGGTGTGGCAGATGCCGTCGCCTGCGCCGTTGAACACAAGGTCGTTGGTTCCGTCCTTGAATTCAAAGCCCTGATCGTCTGTCTTGAATTTCTTGAAGGTGTCGTTTAAAGCGTTCAGCAGGTTTGCCTTGGTCTCGTCCTCGTCTGCACCTGCGGTAAAGTTAACCTTGAGCTTTGTTCCGTCAAGAGTAACGTTCAGGTCGTAGCTCTTGCCCGCCTCATTTTTGGAGAAATCAAGGGCTACCCTTTCAACCGTGCCTGCTCCTGTGGAAGAAAGCGCAGCTGTTGTCGCAGACTTTGCTTCCTTTATGTAATAGGTCGCAGGCAGAGCGGTGGAAACAGCCGAAGCTGCAACCTTGTCGCTGCTGGATTCGGCCTTGTATTTGTTCATTATAGCGTTGGCCTTTATGGAAGTGGAACCGCTTATGGTAAGGTATTTGTTCTGGAAATCGCTTACCTTTGTAATAATGGAGCGGTAAGCCTCCTGCTTCCACTGAAGGGTCTGGAGCTTCTGCTTCTTTGCGTTAAGTCTGTTTTTGGTGTTTGCTGCCATAGATTTTACAAGAGACTCCGTATCCAGACCGGACATAAGACCGGACATTCTGTTATTGCCCCAAAGGCTGGAAGTTGATGATGTTGAAGATGTGCTTGCCATATTTATCCTTCCTTTCAAGAAGTAAAAAACGTCACTTTTTTAAACCCGGACCGCCGTCCGACATTATCTTTGCAAGAATATCCGCCGACGGCTTGTTTACTGCCGCCTGCATATTGAACCGTTCCGTGTCGTGAAGCTCGTTTCTTACGATCTTAACATTGTTCGGAGCGTCTATTCCTATTTTAACTCTGTCCTTTGAAATTTCAACGACAGTTATCTTAATATCTTCCCCGACGAAGAAGCCCTCGTCCTTTTTTCTTGTAATTACCAGCATAACTCAAGGCTCCTCCTTTTTCAAAGCAGGGAACTTGATGGGATAATTCTCCTGTGCAATTACCTGAGCCGCCTTATTATTGTCGGAATTGACAACAAGAGGGCTTTTCAGATTTACCGTAGTTTTAAGATAATCATCGGGAATGACCGCCATTGAAAGATAATCAATAACAGAATCTTCCTTTATATCAAGAGCAGCCTTCGTTTCTTCATCAATGGTGACAGCATAGTCCGCAACGAATTCTCTCGGGTCAAAAACGATAAAGCAGAGGTTTTCGTTGTCAAGACTCTGTAACCACATAGGATACTTGTTTTCTCCGCAGGGAGAAAGAAGAACGAATCTGTGATCCTCTTCAAATGCGTAAATACCGTTTGGAAAATTAATTATAACATTTTCGGAAATATCAATTTCACCGAAATCTCTTGTTTTGATAAGCATAAGAAAATCCTCTCGTCCGGTCAGGCGATAACATCGACCTCTCCCTTGTAATTAGGGTCTGCGCTTCTCGGGAAATAAATGGGGTCTCCGAGATATTCTATTTCAAGATCGGGCATCTGGCTTACAACGAATTCAATGCTTCCGGGGATAAACTCAAATCCGCTTGAAAGGTCTGCAAGCTCCTCACTTCCCGACCTTTCCGCACTGCTCATGCTGTAATTTATGCTCAGAGTGCCGTCATTGTAGCTTACGCTGCTGGATTTCGACTTCGGGAGCCTGCTGAGTATAGCCTCAATGCTTCTTGATGAGCTTCTTGCAGCAATATCCGAGCCGCTGTCGGCTGTTTTGACGCCGTTTTCATCTCCGGCAAGCTTTGCAACCGCGTCATAGGTTATCTTAACGCCGCGTTCCTGTGTTGCCGACGGTGTATAGGTATCAAATCTGGGGGAAGTGATGTCCACCTTGTAAGGCTGAGCCTCCACCTGAACACCGCTGCTGCCCTTCATGACCTTTACGGAGGGAACTTCTCCTTCTTTGCGCCTGAATTCCGCATTGGTCACATTAACTTCGATTTTAATGGGTATATGCTTTATGCTTAAAAGTTGATCCATTCTGACCTGCCGCCCTTCTTAAATAAATTCAAAAACGCAGTATTTAAATGCTGTTATTGTTATCAGATGAAATCGAAAATGCTTCTGGGAAGAACCCTTGAGCTGAGCTGGAGCGCCGCATTGTAAGCAGCCTCTGTGGAGTCCATATTGATTATCTCTTCGTTCATATCGCAGCCCTCAACATCGTTCTGACGGGACTGGAGGCTTGTCTTGTACTCTTCATTCTTGGAAAGATAGAACTCAATGCTGTTCTGCTTTGCGCCGAGAGTGGTTATTTCGGTAAGTATGCCCGTGTTAGCGGTGTTAAGGCGGTCAAGAGTAGCGTTTGCCCTCTCCATATCGCCTTCTTTAAGTGCAGCTGCAGCATCAAAAATGAGCTGAACGAAGTTATTGCTGTAAAACTCGTTGTTTTTAGTGTCCTCGTCTGTTCCGAAGCCTGTTATCTCCGCACCGTTCAAGCCGACGTCAAGAGCAGTCTGGGGGTCGATATTTCCATCGTTATCATACTTTATTCCGATGCCGATGTCAACATATATGGGCTTTGAAGCAGGCACAGCCGGCATTTCATTGCGGTAATAATTATACTGCTTCTGATAATATGTAACGTTTCCCTCGCTGTCGGTCTCACTGTAAACGCTGTCGGGGTCAGCGGCGGCGAGCTCATTGTACTGCTCTTCCGCAGTTTTTCCGCCTTCAATGTCTTCAAGCTTTATTTCTCCGTCGGGGATACCCCTTCTGAGAACTGTTGTGGGGTCAGCCGCAGCGTCGTATTCCGCCTTGTCTATACGGGTGTAGTAGCAAAGCTCTCCGTCCTCGTTCCTGACCATATCGTCAACTCTTATGCCGTTGTATGTAACATAGGTCCTGCCGTTTTCGACTTCCGTTGCAAAAGCGGGGGAGGAGTTGTTTGTGCCGCCGAAAAGTCTGCGCTCGGCGTAGTCGGAATTAAGAGTTTCTATTGTGATGCCTGCATACTGTTCAAGCTCTTCTGCGATAATGGAAAGCTCTTCTCTGTTGTATGTGCCGTTGCAGGCTGTTTCCAGCTTTGTCTGAATGTTAAGGTAAATATTGTTGGCGATAGAATAAAGATTGTCCTCCGCAGCCTTGAAAACACCGTCGGCAGTTTTAAGGTTATCATCGTACATTTCAAGATCACGAAGATTTTTTCTTACAGTCATCGCCTTGCTTGAATTTATGGAATCATCGGAAGCTCTGAAATAATCCTTCTGCGACCATATCTTCTCCATGCTTTTGTTGTAGGAGGTAAGCACCTTGTTATTATTTCTCAGATAGCTTCTGTTTGTAAAATTCTGTGTAATTCTCATTTCAAATCAGCCTCCGTATCACAGACCAACGATACCCATGCCGTTGATTATCTTGTCAAGCGCCTCGTCAAGAGTAGTGACCATTCTTGCAATGGCGTTGTACCATTTCTGATAGTTGAGCATATTGATGCCCTCTTCGTCTATTGAAACGCCCATTATCTCGTCCCTTGCGTCCTGTACGCTGTCAAGCATAATGTCCGTAGTTTCGAGTATCTTTGTATTGCTTTCTATCTGAGTTCCGAGGGTGTCGGAAATATGGGAAACGAACTTCTCAAGATTCATTGTAAGGGGTTCGCCTCTGCCGTCCTCGCCGTGGTTATAGGCAAGATTGGAATTCTGGAAGATAGCAAGGCACTTGTGTATCCAGTCGTTATTAAGCTCATCCATTTCGTCCTCGGGATTATCGGGGTACTGTTCGGGCTGTGCAATAAGGCTGGGATTATTTCTCCATGTTTCCGTTACCGAAGCGTTAGCAGCAGCCGTGCGGAAGTCGTTGCCGTAGGAGAACAGTTCAAGGGGATTTCCTTCATCGTCCGTGAAATCCTTGTAAATATCGTTGAACGCTTTTGTCATTGTAACGGTAAAGGAATTGAGCATATCCCTGTAATATTCAATGCCCTGGAAGGTGTTGCCGTCAGCGCCGGCATAGCAGCCATCACCGTTGTAAACGTCAAGATAGCCTTTAAGACTGCCGCCGGTCAGCTTATTTGTGATATTCACCGCACCTGCGTCCATTCTTACAAGCTCTTCGATAGTTGCTTTATTTTTATCCGACTGCTTTTTCCACTCTTCGGCGTTCATAAGTCCGGGGAACCTTTCGGCTTCCTTGTCGTATTCACCTGCAGCGGTCACAATAAATCCCATGTCAAAGGGGTCGGGATTTTCTTTTGTCATAGCCACCTGAGCGTACTGGTCGTTAGAAACAACTACCTGTCCGGCGAAGCTTATCTTGAAAGAACCGTTTGACATTTCTTCAAAAGTAACATTGCCGAACTGTGAAAGCTCATCTATAAGGCTGTTCATATTGTCTTTAAGTTCAAGGGGACCATAGTCGTTGTCCACCTGATAGTTTCCGGCGGTCATTTCTATGTAATCCATCTGAATATAGCTGTTGGTGATCTGCTTATTAAGATCGGCCATGCTTTCAAGAATGGAGTTCACCCTGTCAACGGAAAGCTCCGCATCGCCTCGTGTCTGCTTGGAAATATCGTCAAGACGGCTGTTCATGTATCTTATCTGCTGAACTACCGATTCGGCAGCACGGAAAGCAACGTTTGCGATCTCCTTTCTGTTTGCTTCATCGGAAGCAAAGCTCTGGAGCGCAGCCTTGAACTTTGAAAGGTTAGCCGCAAAGCCGTATGTATCAGATTCAATGTTGTCAAGCGCCGTTTCAACGTCCTTCATAACAACGTCCTTGACATTATATTCGTTGAAAAGGGTAGTATAGTTTCTTACCTTTTCATCAACGAGGGAATCTCTGTACTGACCCACGCCCACAATGTCTGTGCCCTGTCCGGCAAGAGAAGTGCTTGTGTTGTACATAAGATTATATCCTGTATTCGCAACAGAGCAAACGTCAACTCTCTGTCTGGAATAGCCTTTTGTGGTGATATTGCTTATATTGTTGCCCGTTATATCAAGGGATTTCTGGGCTGCGACCAGAGCCTCTCTCTGAACGTAAAGCCCCATAAAGCTTGAAGCCATACCGTATCTTCCTTTCCTTAATTACACTTTGTTCATAATGGCAGCCTTTGAAGTATGTTCCGTTTTAACGCTGCCCTTTCCGTTATATGTGTCAAGCTCCGCAGTTCTGCGTTCGACCCTTTTCAGCCTGCCGGAGATTATCACGTTGGCAAGGTCGTTGAGCTCCTTTATTTTCATAACATAAGAAGAAAGCTCGCTGTACTGCTCCTCAAGACGTTTTTTGCAGGAAACGGGAGCCTTTTCGATTATTTCCCTGAACGTCAGGTCCTTGTCGTCCTCAAGCAGCTTCAGTCTTTTGCTTTCCAGTGAATTTGCCTTCATAATAAGCGCCTGTTCCGTTGGGAGACTTCCGCTCAGTTCTTCTATCCTGTCGTTATTTATCATATCCAGCTTTTTGTATTCAAAATCAAGCATTTCCTTGTAGTGAGCCGTGTACTCGTTAAAGAAACGCACCAGCTTAAAGTAATCCGTCAACGAAACCACTCCCTTTCACGGACGATACCGGCGTTTATTCCTCAAATATTGCAGCTGCAACGCTTTCGGGCGAGACCTTGTAGGTGCCGTCTGCTATCTTAGCCTTCAGAGAAGCTATCCTCTCGGCGGAAGCGTCGCTGTCGGCAAATTTTTTAGCGGAAGCCTTTGCGGATTCCACAGTAGCTCTTGCAGCGGAAGAAAGTTCAAGGGTATCGACTTTTTTTGCGGAGGAAGCGGAGGTTTTCTTTCCGTCCTTAACGGCGGTCTTGTAATCCGAGCCTATTTTTCTGTAAGCGCCCACAGCCGAAGTATATTTATTTATTTCCATAAAAGCAGCCTCCTGTCTTTAAAGTTATCTTTATGCGGACATAATATGTTCGTCTGAACAAAATCCGCCTCTATTATTTTTATCGGCACGAACTTTAAAAACTTTAATATAAAATCTGATTTTTTCAAAAAAATTTTTGCTGCTCATACTGTAAGTAAAACAAACTTTGATAAATACTAAAAGTAAATCAATTTTGTGTAAAAAAGCCTGTACTGCTTATGATAATATCCCCAAAAAACCGCAGATTTTGTCAAAACATAAAAGCAGGCGCAGTTCACATCGTTTTTGGGGAAAATTTGATGTGAACTGCGCCTTTGCTATTTATTTTTTGGGAGAAACTATCGGTTAATATTCAATAACGTCAACGGCAAATCTTCCGCTTGTCACAACTATCTTTACGCTGTGGCTGCCG
This sequence comes from Oscillospiraceae bacterium, assembly GCA_051881775.1. Lineage (GTDB taxonomy): Bacteria > Bacillota > Clostridia > Oscillospirales > Ruminococcaceae > UMGS363. The sequence goes on from JBJEQN010000077.1 coordinate 8,671, forward strand.
TTCGGAACATCTGCGGAATAGAAGCATTGTCTTGCCTTTACGCCTGCTGTTCCGGCAGATTCAAGCAGCTCTCCGTCAACGTAAACGTCAAAGCCGCATTCCGAGGTCTTGCCTACAAGTGCGAAATGGTCTCCTTCAAAGCTGAATTCCATGCTCTTTTCGGAGGGGTCCTCTTCGGTTATATCCGCCTTTGAACGTGTGCGGTTGAAGTGGATATAATCATCGGGAACCTTTCTGTCCCAGTTTCCGTTGTATGTAATGGAGGCTTCGTGGTCGTCAACTCTTGTGATAACGGACTTGTGACCGTCAACGGGGGATACTTTCAGATTGTCGAAAATGTTGTTGTAAAGTCCGCTGCCTATGGAAAGACGTCCCGAATGTGCATAACCGTACTCATCGTCAAATACGGCTATCTCCGTTCCGTCAAGCTCTGCGGAAATATGGTTTCCTGCGGCGGTAATTTTAATAGTATGCCAAACCGAGGGGTCAAAGCTGTCAATATTGCCCTTCTGCGCAGCTTCGGTGTTCTTTTTCAGCTCAAAATATCCGCTTGGATAAACCCTCAGGCTGTAGCCGTTCTCCGCAGACCATGCGTCAAGCTCTGCCGTAAGATAGCGCACACCGAAGGAAACGTAGTTGTCCGACTTGTCACCGTCAAATCTGAAGTCTATCTCTGCGCAGTAGTTTGCCCAGCGGTCGTCGCCCAGAGAGGTGATAGGACCCGGAGTGCCTCTTAAACGCCAGTCGGTAGGCTTGTTATCGGCGTTTATCATCTGCATAAGTACTTTGTTGCCGTCAACCACCGTGACTTCAAATGCTCCACCCTGGTCGGTGGTGTAAAGGGGAGCGTTTCCTCTTGCAGAGAGGAATTCCGAAGAATATTCAAAATCGTCCGAGTAGTTTATATCAAGGGGAACGTCCTCACGGCTGCACTTGTAAACGGAGGTATCGGCGGTCTTGTCAAGTGTGGTAACGGTAACGATGGAGTAAGGCTTTACCTCGATAGAATAGGAATATTTGCCCTCCGCTTCAACGGGACGGTAGGTGCCTATGTTCCTGAAATAATTTTCATCGTAAGCCTGACCCTCATCGGGACCTCTTGTTTCCCATACGGTAAAGGGAGCGTCGCCAAGCTTCATATTTTCAAGGGTAAAGGTGTAATTGCGCTGTTCTTCGCTGTCGTTGCAGATGATAATGGAGTAATCTCCCGTTTCCGTGTCGGTGACGGTCATATAGTTGTTGGTGGTTTCGGAAATGGAGTGGTTTTCCTTGCCGTCGCCGTAGCAGGCGCTGTCAATGAATCTCCAGCCGTTCTTTATAAAATGTGTAAAGTGAGCCGAAGTCCAGATGCCGCTGTCTGCTTCGTAATAGCCGCTCCAGGGGTTTTGTGCGTTTATAAGGGATTTCGGGAAGAATTTTGCGCCGGAATAGTACGCAGCGACCGCAGGCTGATATTCGTACATGGTCATTTTGCCGTTGTAATAGCCGTTTATAACACGGTTGCAAACGTCAAGAGCGCCGTTTGTGCCGTTAACGCCGCTGCCGTTGCTTTGCACCGCAAGCTTTGCAATATTCGTGGAAGCAATTCCTTCGGAATACCAGATCTCTTTGCCATAGTTTTTGTTCAGAAGCTTAGCCTTTTCGCTTGCCCAAGTGTTATAATGCTCGGCAAGAATATCAACTGCGTTTCGCAGAGCTTCGTTATCTGTCATTTCGTCCGCGATCTTCCATGAACCTATCTCATCGGAAGCAACTATCTTTATTGCACCGTAATCGTAACGCTCGTCAGTCTCATTTTCCAGCCTGTCGGCAAAATATATTATCCAGTCGGTGTCCACCTTTTCTGCCTCGTTAGCGTCGGCACTGATGTGGGTGAATTTCATTCCGTATTTATCAAATGCCCCGTCAATAGCAGCCTTGTACCATTTGTATCTTGCTTCAAAGCCTGCTTCCCGGGATTCGGCAAATGCGTCCGTTACCCACTTTGGCTCTCCCCAGCGGAGCAGATCAACGGTAATATCGGGATTTATGGAAAGAGCGTCCGCCGCAAACATAAAGCCTGCGCCCCTTGTAACGTCTGCCGTTTCATCTGCAGAACGCATTATGGAAGGCTCCGTGCCGGAAGATGAGTTAACGTCCGTGCCAAACTCAATTTTAACGTGTGAAAGACCTGCGCCGTAGTCGGGCTTGAAAAGCAGATCCATTATCTCCCAATATGCTTCGGGATTTTCCGTTTTGTAGTCCATAAGCAGACGTGAGGAATTGTTTCCCGTTATAGCTCCCAGACCGCGCCATACCGTGCCTTCGTTCGTGTTTACCGTGTTTCCGTCAACGGTCACAGCCTTGTATGAAGTGTTAACCTCCGCAAATGGTATCTCCTTTTCCGCTTCGGTAACAGCTGTTGTTTCGGCTTTCCGCATCTCGGTTCCCTCCGTTCCTTTATCGTTCTTCGTCTGTTCTCCGCAGCCTGACAGAGTGCAGGACAGCAGAGCGGTACACATTGCAAGTGATATAAATTTTCTGACGTTCATTTCCGTTCCTCCTTAAAAGAGTTATTACGGGTATTTTAACCGATTTAAGGAGTGCCTGCATTATATAACCTGCTTATAACTATATAAAATCTGCTGTTTTGACCTTGCAAATTCCCGTGCTTCTTGTTATAATAAAAAAGGGTGATAAAATGGCAGTTATCGAACACGCAAAATACTATGAAAATCCCATGTACAACGTCTGCCACGCACATACATCCTGCGAAATAATGCACATTGTCACGGGCAGGCTCACAATTAAAACAGGAGAGGAGTCGACCTCGCTTTCGGAGGGGGATTCCGCACTTATAAAAAGCAGACAGCTCCACGAAGTAACGGTCGACCCCAACGTGGAATACAAGCGCTTCATTACCGTTGTGAACCCTTGGAAGCTGAGAAAACAGCTTGTGCGCCCCGACCTGTTTTCGATGCTTACGGACACCAGCAAAAGCGGTATCATCGTTATAAAAAACAAGCCGGAAATGCGCAGGGGCTTTGAAAAAATGGCGGATTTTTTTGCAAACGGGGGCAACCTTTACAGCGAGCTTGGCGCTGCACTTGAAATAGTATCGGAATTTTACGGCGCTGTCAGACCGCAAAGTGAAAAAGCTGCCGAAAGAACGGGAAAACGCCTTTCCGAGAAGGTCAGAGCCTATATTGAGCAGAACTATGCCGATAACATAAAAATAGCGGATATAGCCGCCGATAATTTCATAAGCGAAGGGTACCTTGCCCACGCCTTCAAGGCGGAAACGGGAATGTCGCCCCGTGAATACCTTACCCATATCCGCTGCACAAGAGCCTATGAGCTGATAAAGCATACGGAAGTGAAATTCGCCGATATTGCGGCAAATACGGGATTTTGCTGTGCAAACGATATGAGCAGGAAAATAAGGGAGTATTACGGACTTACTCCCACGGAAATAAGGTTTGAAGCGCTGCGCTAAGTGAATAATGAATAATTTTGGTGTTCGCTTCGCTCACGATTTTTTCAATATCCGCACCGTGGTCTCGTTGTGTGCAAATTTGCACACGAACATAAAACAAAAAATCGGCCTTCCTCCCTTGCAGGAAAGCCGATGATTTTTTATCTTGCTTCACAAATAAGCTTTATTGCCGTTCTGTCCTCGCCGTCAATGACAACATTGGCAAAGGCAGGAATACAGATAAGATCCGTTCCTATAGGAGCAAGATAGCCTCTTGCTATAGCGATGGATTTTATTGCCTGATTTGCTGCACCTGCGCCTACCGCCTGCACCTCTACGGAACCGCTTTCCCTGATAACGCTGGCGATCGCCCCTGCCACAGAATTAGGTACAGAACGTGATGATACCTTTAAAACTTCCACTGACCTATCCCCCTTGATAATGATTTTATATAAAATTAAAATGACTTGGACACGTTATTTTTTATATTATACACTATACTTCAATTTTTTTCAATATTTATTAGCTATATTTGGGGATTTATCTAATCAGTAAACGTTTTATGTTGTAGGCTTTGCCAGTTTTTTCGTCAAAATTCGTCACCACACCATTAAGGAATGCCGGATTGTCGGACTCGGTAAATCTTACGGGGTTGTGGAACCGCTGCTTCTGAATAGCTATCTCGCTTTTTACCCCGAGAACGGAAAGCTCCGCACCGCACATACCTGCGTCGGTGATGTAGGCTGTGCCGCCGGGGAGGATAGCTTCATCGGCGGTCTGAACGTGGGTGTGGGTGCCGAATACACCTGTTACCCTGCCTGCAAGATACTGACCCAGCGACTTTTTTTCGCTTGTGGCTTCGGCGTGGAAGTCAATGAAAATATTGGGCGTGTCAATATCTTCAAGAAGCCTGTCGATAACGGTGAAAGGGTTGTCAAGGGCTTCAAGATAGAGAGTTCCCATAAGGTTTATAACGGCAATGCGTGTTCTGCCCATATCGTATATGCAGACACCCTTGCCGGGATTGCCCTCGGGGTAGTTTGCAGGACGGAGAAGGCAGTCGTTTTCCTCATACAGCTGCATAACTTCTTTTCTGCGGAAGCAGTGGTTTCCCGTTGTTATAACGTCTGCTCCTGCCGAAAAAAGTGATTCGGCGGACTTCGGGGTAATGCCGTTGCCGTTGGCGCTGTTCTCGCCGTTTATAACGGTAATGTCAACGCTGTATTCACGCTTTATTGCACTCAGCTTTGAAGCGACAAAATTACAGCCGTTCTCTCCCACAACATCGCCGAGAAAAAGCAGGTTCATCATAATTATCATATCCTTTCAACATCTATTATACCATATTTTTTGGCGATTTAGCAAAAATTATCTGAACATATTAAATTCGGAATTCGGAATGCGTAATTCGGAATTATGGTGTTCGGCGTTCAATTGCTCCGACAAATCCGTGTAACCTGCGGGCGCACACTGTGCGCCCCTACAGAAAATTTTAGAAATTACATCGCCGCAGGCGATACCATAATTTCACTTTCAACTTTCCACATTCCAAATTCAAAACAATTCCGCATTCCGAATTCCGAACTCCGCATTAAAACTCGCTCCCTGAACGCTGTCACGGCGGACAAATTCCTTGTCAATGCCGTTCATTACACGCTTTTTGTCAAGGCTCCAACGTGGGGCGATAAGGGTGTTCCTGTCGCCGTCACCGGTTATGCGCTCGATTATGACCTCGGGAGGAAGAAGCTCTATCTGGCTGCATACTATGCTAATGTAGTCCTCAAAGGTCATTGCCTCAAATTCGCCTTTTTCGTACTCCGCCGCAAGCACCGTGCCTTTAATAATATGCAGAAGATGTATTTTTATGCTGTGTATATCAAGATGGGACAGCTTTTCCGCAGTTTCAAGCATCATTTCGGGAGTTTCGCCCGGCAGACCGTTTATAATGTGAACGCCTACGTTGACATTCCGCATTCGCAGCTTTTCATAGCCTTCAAGAAAATCGGCGTAGGTGTGACAGCGGTTTATGCGCTTTGCTGTTTCATCGTGAACGGTCTGAAGTCCAAGCTCAACGGTGAGATAGGTCCTTTCCGCAAGCTCCTCCAGATAGTCGGCGGTCTCGTCGGAAATGCAGTCTGGACGGGTGGAAACAGCCAGCCCCACTACGCCATCAAAGCTAAGGGCTTCTTCAAAAAGCGTTCTCAGACGTTCTGTAGGGGCGTAGGTGTTGGTGTTCGCCTGAAAATAGGGGATATACATGGCGCTGCTCCATTTTTTGCCAAGAACAGACTTCATTTCCTCAAACTGCTCTTTAAGAGGTTTCCCGGGCGTTCCCCCGAAATCGCCGCTGCCAAGTGCAGAACAGTAGGTGCAGCCGCCCGTTCCCTTTGTTCCGTCTATGTTGGGGCAGGTAAAACCGCCATTCAGCGCCGCTTTTATGACCTTTCCGCCGAATCTTCGCCTTAAATAGCAATTCTGGGTTCGGTAGCGCTTGTTTGTATCGGAATATATGAATTTTCCGTTCATACTATTGTTCCTTTCAATTTTTTGGTGCATTTCGGAAGAAAATACGCCGTCTGTTATAGTAAAAAATCACAAATATTTCAGGTTTGGGCAAAAAGATTTATTTTTTCAGCTAAAATCTATTGCAATTATTTGTGGTTGTGGTATAATTTAAGAGTATCAAAATATATTTCGGAGAGAACGGAGGGTTAGTTCTATGAAAACAGTTTTTGTTACGGGTGCGTCGGGCATGATAGGTATTGCGGTAACGGAGGCTCTTCTTGAAAAAGGCTGTAAAGTTATCGGCACCGACAGCAAGCCGAACCAATTCGTCGATTCCCCAAATTATAGCTTTGTGGAGGCACAGATCGAAGATAAAGATAATATTACAAACGTGCTGAACGGAAGCAAGATCGATGTTCTCGTTCACCTTGCATGCTCCGTTGACAACGACTTCCCCGCTGTCCTTACCTCTGCAGAGGAAAAAACAAGCGCAGCAGTCGATAAATATCTTTATAAGGCCGCCGTTGACGCAGGTGTCGGTGACATTATCCTTCTCAGTACATATCAGGTCTACGCTTCCCAGAAAACAAGAGAACCTATCAGAGAGACCGCAGATGAAAAGCCTGCTACTACCTATGGCAAATTGAAGTACGACAGCGAGAAGATACTTTCCAAGACAGTGACCAAAAGTGCTTCCTGCAAAGGCGTTATCGCAAGAGTGTGTCCTATCTACACCAAGGAGTTTACCGATAACCTTAAGGCTAAGGTATACGACCCCAAGGAAGGCTGTTCCTTTATTTACGGCTACGGCGATTACGGCTATTCCTTCTGCTGCCTTTATAATCTGGTGGATTTCATCAACGGCATTATAAACGTTGCAAGCGGAATAAACTATCAGGGCGTTTACAACGTCTGCGATTCAAAGCCTATTGCCGCAAAGGATATAGTTGAGACCTTGCGTCAGGCACATAAGATAGGTGCCGTTGTTCAGAGAAATCTCGGCTCGGAGGGAATAAAGGGCATATTCAACTTCGGTGGAGGCGCTGCAAAGAACGATTACCGTTACAACGATATAAGTTCCGCCTGCAGCAATATTTCCTACGATAACACCAAGGCTCAGAGAATTTCGGCGTTCCGCTGGAAATTATCAAACACAAAGTAATAAAATATTTTATTTACGGGCGGATATTATCCGCCCGTTTTTTTATGCAGACATCACACAAACTCGTCCACTTCGGTTATCTCTCCGTTTTTCATATATACTCTCGGCACACGGCGGTTTATTCCGCACACTATTTCGTAGCCGATAGTGCCGTACAATGCCGCAAGGTCGTCGGGAGTAATGGTTTCTCCTCCGTCGCAGCCGAAAAGGGTAACGGGAGTGCCTTCCTTAACGTCTGGAATGTCCGTTACATCCACTATCATCTGATCCATACATATCCTGCCTATGGACTTTGCCCTTCTGCCGTTGATAAGCACCTCTGCCTTGCCGGAAAGAAGCCTTGAATAGCCGTCCGCATAGCCAACGGGGATAGTTGCGGCGATCATTTCACGGTCGGCGGTGAATTTTCTGCCGTAGCTTACCGATTCGCCCTTGTGCAGCGGCTTTATGTAGGATACCTCCGACTTCAGCTCCATAACGGGCTTTATTCCCTCGGGCAGGGTCATTTCCTCCGAGGGCTTCAGCCCGTAAAGAGCAATGCCGAGCCTTGCAAGAGTGCTTCGGCGGTCGTAGTGGATAAGAGTGCCTGCGCTGTTAAGGCAATGCACCTCCTTGAAGCGCATACCCATAGCCTTCGCACATTCTACAACGCCGAAAAAGCGCTCCTTCTGCATATTTGTATAAGCGGTGTTGTCCTCGTCAAAGCTGTCGGCAACGGCAAAATGGGTGAAAACACCTTCAACGTTCAGACCGTTAACGGCAAATATCTCCGCCATTTCCTCTGCGCAGCGGTCGGGGTCGGAGGTGAGCAGACCTATCCTGCCCATTCCCGTATCAAGCTTTATATGCGCCCGAACAGCTTTGCCCGAAGCGTTTTCCCCAAGCTCCCTTGCGTGTTCGGGGGTAAGGACAGCCTGAATGATGTCGTTTTCCGCAAGAACGGGGGCATATTCTCCGGCAGTCCAGCCTAAAATAAGAATGTCACCCCTGCAGCCGCCCTTGCGAAGTCTCAGCGCCTCGTCAAGATTTGACACGCAGAAAAAGTCTGCTCCCTTTTCTTCAAGACAGCGCATAAGCTGAACGTCACCGTGACCGTAGGCGTTGGCTTTTATAACGCAGGCAGCCCTTGTGCAGCTTTCGTTGCAAAGGCTTCTCAGTATTTCAAAATTACGTTCTGCACGGTCCAGATGTATCTCTGCCCATGTGCGCTTTAAAAAGTTTTTGCTGTTGTTTTCCATTTGTACGCATCCCTTTTGTTACAAAATGTTATCAAAATTAATTTTTTGTTGAAAATAAAGAATATATGTGCTAAAATATATACATACATTTCCTAATGGAGTAAAATTATGCCGAGTATTATTACAAGAGAAACCACCGTCTGCTTCACGGGGCACAGAACGGAAAAGCTCCCGGACGGTGGAGATGAAAATTCCCCCGTTACAAAAGCAATAAAAAGCCTGCTTTACAAGGCTGTTTCCGACTGCATCGACAGCGGCTGCCGCTGCTTTGTCACCGGTCTTGCCAGAGGGATAGACCTTTGGGCAGGGGAGATAGTCCTTGACCAGAAAGCACGGGGAAAGGACGTAAGGCTCACCGCCGTGTTCCCCTACCGTAGCCACGGAAGCAGCTTCAAGGGCTATGACAAGTGGGCGCTTGGAAATATCGTCCACGAAGCCGACGAGATAGTTTATACAAGCGAGGAGTACAACTCTTACTGTATGAAAAAGCGGAATGAATATATGGTGAACCGTTCGGGAAAAATAATCGCCGTTGTATGCGACTACCGCAGCGGTACCGGACAGACCATACGCCTTGCGGAAAAAGCAGGACTTGACATTATACTTATCGACGCCGCAAAAATTGCAAGGCAGTCGGAAAAGTACAAGGATCTCTCTTTTAACGTGCTGTAACTTTGCACCGCATTTTATTATACCACCTGCCGCAGGCATTTGCAACAGACGGAAGAGACTTTTTATTTTGTTTAATGAATAATAAAGAATGGATACCTTAATTATTCATTATTCACTATTCATTATTTAACATAAAGGAGCTTTTATTATGGCGAAAAAATCCGCAAAGGTCGCAGTTACATATATTGTAACTATTATAATAACACTTGTTGTAACAGGAGGGATATGCTGGTATATCCTTGACAGTATGCTGTTCTCCGACAAAAAAGATGAAGGCAGCAGCATAAACCTTGACAAAATGGTTTCTTCCCAGGATTATGAAGCCTCTTCCGCAGACAACAGGACCGTTCTGCTCATTCTTGACGCAGAAAAAAGAGAGTCGGGAAGCTGCTTTCTTATAGCAAGATTTCTTGCAAAGGAGGAGCAGGTGGTCTTTCTTCCTCTGCCCAGCAATACAAGGGCGGAAAGCGGCGGAACGGAGGATACCCTCTATAATTTTTACCGCAACGGAGGCTCGGCTGCCGCTATAAAGGCTGTTGAAAGCTGCACAGGGGTCAAGACCGACAAGTATATCAAGTTCACAAAGGACAGCTTTGAAACTATCGTGGATATTTTCGGCGGAGTGGATTTTGATGTTCCCTATAACCTTGTTTACGACAACCCCGACACAGGTGAGGAGACCATTCTCCGTGAGGGCAAGACCTTCCTTGATGCGACACTTCTCCGCAAGGTGCTGACCTATCCAAACTATAATTCCGGTGAGGAATACCGTGCAAAATGCCTTGGCATAGCCGTGACCGATATGGTGAATTCCGTTTCCGGCGATGTTTTCGCAAATCATCTTGACGATTATTTTACGGTTGTGATAAATTCCGACATTGAAACGGATATTACTTCCTACGATTACAACGAAATTTCAAACGCAATGAAGTATGTTATAAGAAATTCCGACAGGCTTGCAATGTTCGTTCCCTCTTCCGGCACGGCGGACGAAAACGGCAGGTATGTTCTCGATGGAAATTTCGTCCGCAGCATAACGGAATGGCTCAAGCTTTATGACGATGGCGAAAATTTTACGGCAATTGACGATGAAATTATTTTTCCCGAATAATTAAGCGCTTATCCGCAGATAATAACCCCGAAGGACGCTGTTATATACGTCTTTCGGGGTTTGCTTTTTTTATTATTGAAAGGAAAAAGACTATGTGGGATAAAATAGCGCTTACGCTGCTTATAATCGGCGGTCTCAACTGGGGACTGGTGGGAATATTCAGCTTTGACCTTGTGGCATGGCTGTTCGGCGGAACGGGTGCGATCCTCAGCAGGGTCGTTTATATCCTTGTTGCGCTTTCCGCAGTCTGGTGCATATCCCTGCTTTTCAGGGAAAACACTCTTGCGGACAGCAAGTCATAACAATGCCGCAGAACGGTATGCCGTAAAAGCAGCCGCTCTGCGGTTTTTTATTGCTTGTTTTTATCGTCTTCCTCAACGATAACGGTATTCTTGCCGCTGTTCTTGGCTTTGTACATTACCTTGTCGGCTGCTTCAAAAAGCTGTTCGTAGGATACGGCTTTGTCGGCGGTGATAAATGCGCCGATACTCAGGTTTATCCTTATATCCTCGCCGCCAAGCTCAACGTGCGCTTCGCCCGACAGCTTTAACAGCTTCTCACAAGTGCTGCTCAGGTCGGCTGCGGCGGTGAACATCATAAATTCATCTCCGCCGAAGCGTCCCGATATTTCTCCCGGGAAGTGCTTTTCCATAAGCGAAGAAATGACCGTCAGCACCATATCTCCGCTGCGGTGACCGTATTTGTCGTTGAAATGCTTGAAATCGTCAATATCGGCAATGGCGAAGAACAGCTTTTCGCTTTCTCTTACCTTTTCCATAGCCGATCTAACATGGCTCTCAAAGGACACCTTGTTGTAAAGTCCCGTCAGCGGATCAAGCTCCGCCTTTCTGAGAAGCTCCCTGTTCTGGGCAAATTCCGAGCTTATGTCCTGAATACGTCCGAAAACGGCGGTGACCTTGCCGTGATCGTCCGCTGTGCTGGAATAATAGGTCCTGCACCATTTATAGCTGCCGCCAATGACCATGCTGCGGTATTCAAGGGTAGCGGTAACGGGTGTTTCACAGGCGGAAAGCAGCGCAGTCATAAATCTGTCTCTGTCCTCGGGGTGAACGAGGGGAGAGGTCTTGAATTTATCCATATATTCGGTAAGCACCGTCTGTGTAATGCCGTCTGCGCCGTTGGAGGAGAATATCATTTTATCCTCCGAAGGGGAATATTCAAACAGCACGGCAGGAGTAGTCATTTCGTATATCTTATATCTTTCGTTTTGGCAGCGCATATCCTCTTCAATGGTAACGTCGGCAGTGATGTTGCGGATAATGACCGCCACAGCTCCCCTGTGCTTTGCAAAGCCTGCAGGGAACGCCTTGCATCTGAGCCATATCACGGCGCCGCTTTTTTCGGCAATACGCCTTATGTCAAAGGTTATCTCCTTATCAAGCGCCTTTTGCAGAGAATCCCTTACCTTTTCAACGTCATCGGGGTGGATCCCATAAAGACAGCTGTTAAGGCTTTTTCTGACATCACCGGAGGTTATGCAGGCTTCCGATATAAAGGTCCTGCTTGCATATATTATATTGTAATTTTCCGAAGGGACAACAACGGCTATGTTGATATGTCCCTGATCTATCATAAGTTCAAGTGCATCAGCCGATGAAATATCGGGATCAATAATGCTTTGTATACTGTTGATTTTCATACTGTACGATCAGTCCCCTTAAAGTACCGCAGGCGGATATTTTCAAAAATATTGTACCACATAATAACAAGTATTTCAATACAAATATTCCAAGAAAATATGAAAAATGTCAAAAAGCTGCATTGTATTTGCCGCATACGTCAGGAAATTTAACATTGTTAAAGCATTTTTCACATATACGAAGCAAACAGATGATATAATTGAAATAAATTACCCGACTATGCAAAAGCGGAGGTATATTATGTGCGAAAAAGACCTGTTCCGACTTAAAGCGCCTACAGGCTGGATAAACGACCCCAACGGCTTTATTTTTTTCGGGGGACAGTATCATCTTTTCTATCAGCATTTCCCCTTTGCGCCCATATGGGGCAGGATGCACTGGGGACACGCCGTAAGCAGCGACCTTGTTCACTGGGAGCATAAGGGCATTGCGCTTTATCCCTCAAAGACGGAGGACAGAAGCGGCTGCTTTTCGGGCAGCGCCGTTGAGCATAACGGAAAGCTGCACCTTTTTTATACGGGCGTAAATTATACCGAAGAAAACCCCGAAAATATCAACACCTACCTTAACGACGGCTTTATTTCCGCACAGCTTTCCATAGTTTCCGAAGACGGCTTCACCTTTGACAATATACGGGACAAGACTACCGTTATCCCTCCCATTTCCGACAGCTCCATAGGCTCGGCAGTGCATACCAGAGACCCAAAGGTCTGGAGGGGCAAAGACGCCTGGTATATGGTCCTGGGCAGTATGGCAGGGGGCAGAGGCAGACTGCTTTTCTACAAAAGCGCCGACCTGAAAAGCTGGGAATATTTTAACTTTGCCGAAAAGGACGGTTTAGGCTGGATGTGGGAATGTCCCGACTATTTTGAAACGGAGGGCGGCGGCGTTCTTATATTTTCTCCTCTCGGTCTGTTTAATGACGGGCAGCAGTATGAATCGGCGGCAATATGCACTTTTGCTGACTTTTCCGAAGAAACGGGAGAAATGGATATTGCCGATACATATCAGTTCTTCGATCACGGTCAGGATCTCTACGCTCCCCAAAGCACCCTTGACGAGCAGGGCAGACGGGTAGTTGCGGCGTGGGCGAGAATGCCCGAACCTGTGGACGGAAAAAGCGGCATATTCTGTATCCCAAGAGTTGTCGAAGCAAGAAACGGACACATTTATTTCTGTCCTCACCCCAATGCGGAAAAGCTGTTTACAAGAGAAATAACCTCTCCGAAAGAAGCAAAGGGGGAAGTGTACAAAATAAGCCTTGAGCTTTCCGAGGGAGAGGAAATAAACATCGGCGGATATGAAATTTCCCGTAAAAACGGACGTATCTGCGCTGACCGCTCCGCTGTTTTTCCGAAAAATACGGGCATACGCTGCCGCTTTGAAACGCCTGAAATAAAAGAGGGAGAACACCTTGATATTTACGCAGGGCAGAATCTTGTGGAAGTCTGCATAAACGGCGGAGAATATATGCTGAGCAATACGGTTTACGGTCTTACTGACAAAATATGCGGAAAAAGCTGTGTGCTTTATGCTGCGGAAAGATGAAAAGAGGTATATGCTATGAGAGAATTATTCAACGACAACTGGTATTTCTGCAAGACCGCTCCCGAGAAAACGGCGGCGGAGTTTACCCCTGTTCAGATACCCCACGACTGGCTTATTTACAAGGCAAACGACCTGTACGAAAGCTCCTACGGTCACTACCGCAAGACATACGACTTCGGCAGCGTAAAGGGCAGGAGCATACGCCTTTATTTCGAGGGCGTGTATATGGACTGCACAGTTTATGTAAACGGCAAGGCTGCCTTTGACTGGAAGTACGGCTACACCTCCTTTGAAGCGGACATCACACCTTATCTTCACGACGGCGAAAACGAGATATACGTCCTTGTGCGGCATATGTCCCCAAACAGCAGGTGGTATTCGGGAGCAGGAATCTTCCGTGATGTGTGGCTGATAAGCGCCCCCGAAAGCCATCTTGTAACGGACGGAGTGTATTTCCACGCAGAAAAGCAGAATGAAAGCTGGCTTTGCAATATATCCGCCGAAACGGAAAATGCGGAGGGAGCGCAGCTTCGCTTCACACTCAAAAACGGTGAAAAGCTGCTGTTTTCGGGGGAATATCCTGCGGAAAAGCTAACTTCCGCAGAGTTTACCCTTAACGGTCTTAACGAAAATGATATTTGGGATATTAATTCGCCTAATTTACTTACCCTTGAAGCTGTCCTGCTTAAAAACGGCGAAGAAATTGACCGTGTAGAGCAGAAAACGGGCATAAGGGATATAAAATTCACCCCGAATGAAGGATTTTTCCTTAACGGAAGGCATATAAAGCTCCACGGCGTTTGCCTTCATCACGATCTCGGCTGTCTTGGAGCGGCGTTCAACAAGTCTGCGGCTCGCCGTCAGCTTCAGGCTATGCTTGATATGGGCGTTAATTCGGTGAGAACGTCACACAACCCTCCTGCCGTGGGATTTATGGAGCTTTGCGATGAAATGGGCGTACTTGTGGACAGCGAAGCCTTTGATATGTGGGAACGTCCTAAGACGGAGTACGACTACGCACGTTTTTTCCCCGATTGGTACGAAAAGGATGTTGCAAGCTGGGTAAGGCGTGACAGGAACTGCCCAAGCGTTATTATGTGGAGCGTCGGCAACGAGATATACGACGCCCACGTTTCTCCAAGAGGCTGCGAGGTGATAAAGCAGCTTCACGCCGCAGTAAGAAAGCACGACCCTCTCTGCAACGCTCCCACCACTCACGGTTCAAACTATATGCCCTGGGAAGGCGCACAGCGCTGCTCCGAGGAAGTCGACCTTGTGGGCTACAATTACGGCGAGAGCCTTTACGAAAGCCATCACAAGACCCACCCCGACTGGAAGATATACGGCAGCGAAACTACCGCAGGCGTAAAAAGCAGGGGAGTGTATCATTTCCCGAGAGAGGCGGTTTTTCTTACTCACGAAGATCTGCAGTGCAGCTCTCTTGGCAACTGCCGTGCAGGTATTTCCGCCGATACACCGCAGAAAATAATCGCCCTTGACCGTGACTGTGACTACTGCGCAGGAATGTTTATATGGACAGGCTCGGACTATATAGGCGAACCGTCACCCTACTCCACAAAGAACGCCTACTACGGCAGCATTGACACCGCAGGACTTAAAAAGGACAGCTTCTACCTTTACAGGGCGGCGTGGACGGATAAGCCTGTGCTTCATCTTATGCCCTATTGGGATTTCAACGAGGGTCAGCTTATAGATGTTGTTGCTTACACAAATCTTCCCGAGGCGGAGCTGTTCCTTAACGGCAGAAGTCTTGGCAAAAAGCAGTCTGCGGAATACACCGTAACATGGAAAGTACCCTACGAAAAGGGAGAGCTTCGCATTTGCGGAAAAACAAAGTCGGGAGAAATCATCGAGGACGTTAAGCACTCCTTCGGCGACAGCGCAAGGCTGGTACTCAGCTGTGAAAGGCGCACCGTTTCCGCAGACGGCGAGGATATTGCTGCCGTGGAAATTTCCGCAGCCGATAAGGACGGTTATGCCGTTGAAAATGCCCGTGACAGGGTGAAAATACAGGTAACGGGCGGCAGGCTCGTGGGCTTTGACAACGGTGACAGCACCGATTACGAAAGCTACAAATCCGCAGAGCGCAAGCTGTTCTCCGGCAAGGCTGCGGCTTATATCGCACCCGACACCGAAGCCGGCGAAATTATTATAAAAGCCTCTGCCGAGGATCTGACGGGTGCAGAGCTTGTTATAGAGAAAATTGCGGGAAATGTGCGGAAGGGCGTGTCCTGCACGGAAAATATCACCGAAATGACTAACGGCAAGATCCCCGTCAGAAAGATAGAGCTTGTCCGTGATACGGGAGAAAGGCTTACACCGGAAAATCCCTCGATCAGGATAACGGCAAAAATCCTGCCCGAAAATGCAGGCTTCGGCGACCTTGTATGGAGCGTTGTAACAAACAGCGGAATACCCACAAACACCGCTTCTGTTTCTGCCGAGGGGAACGCCGCTTTGCTTACGGCTTCGGGTGACGGCACATTCAGGCTCCGCTGCTCCTGTGCAAACGGCAAACCCCAGGCGGAAGTCATTTCGGAGTATGAATTTACGGCGGAGGGCTTCGGGCAGGCTTGCTTTGACCCCTATGAGTTCCTGCCTGCCTGTCACTATACATACAGCCTGTCCGTTATGGACGAGGTGTCAAAGGGCGGCGTAAATATCAAGGCAAACAACAACATTGTCGGCTTTACAAAGACAGATTTCGGCAAATACGGCACGGACAGCTTCCTTATCCGTGTGATAAACTGGCATAAAAACGACCCGTTTGGCTTCCGTCTGTGGCTTGGAAAGCCGAGCGAAAGCGGCTCGGAGTGCCTTGGCGAGTTCACATATCAGGCGGATTTTATCTGGCAGACCTATCGGGACAACAGCTATACTCTGTCCCGAAAGCTGACGGGAGTGCAGGACATTTATTTTGAGTTCGACAAGACCGACCTGCGCATTGATTTCGGTGGCTTTAAGTTTGAACCGAAGCTGAAAGCCTATGAAAAGCTGAACGCTTCGGACTGCGACCTTATCCACGGCGACAGCTACGAAATAAGCGGCGGCAGGATAACGGGCATCGGCAATAACGTGTTTATCGACTTTGAGGATATGGATTTTGCAAAGGGTGTTTCCGAGGTGATACTGACGGGAAGGACCCACCACGACAACGATTCTATCCACCTGCATTTTGCGGACGAAACGGGAGTTGTGCTTAAAGAGATAATCGAGTTTCCCCACAGCGAGGATTATACCACTGTTTCGGTAAAGCTGCCCTCGGTTCAGGGTAAAATGACCGTGAAGCTGCAGTTCCTGCCGGGCTGTGCATTTGATTTTGAGAGCATTGAATTTTTGCCGCAGGAGTAAGAACGGGATCCTAAAGAGATCTGTGTAATTTAAGACAGCACCGCATAAAGACCGTGCGATGGCTTTGTGCGGTGTTGTAATATTCTTTGAAGAAGACGCAGAAGTTGTCGGACGATTCTTAAAAATATGTGACAACTGTGGCATAAAATTTATGTAAGGAGGAATTTGTATGAAAGAAGTAACAAAGGTTCCATTTGGTAATTTAGATACCAAGGATAACAACGAATTGGAACTGCTTGAAAAAAAGTTAAAAGAAAAATACGAAAATTCAACAGATTCCAAAACTGACAAAGGCAAAACAAGGTAAATATAACTTAAAACCGTTCCGAGAGATCGAGGCGGTTTTTCTATGTACGAATAAAAGCATACAGAGATTTTTGAAAATAACATCGTCGTAACTATTCACTATTCATTAAAGCGCAGCGCTGTTCATATCACCCCGAACCTTTCCGCAAGTGCCATTATCAGCACTCCCGGAACGCCGAGAACAAGGGATATTACCGCCGTAAAAAAGTTCAGCGGCAGGTAAAAGCCTATATATCCTCCTGCGAAATGCACGGCAAGAAGCGCCGCAGCACCCGACGCCATTCCCGAAAACGCCGTGCGCACAGGCTTTTCGCTGCGCATATAGGAGCATATCATTATTATTGCGGACAAAAGAAAAGCGGCGTAGAAAATGAGTTTTCCCGTGTTCATCTCGGTATCACCGCCCTGCACCGTATATCAAGCTCCTTTGCACGGCGCAGAAGGTAGGCATACCGTGCTTTCAGGGCAAGCTCCTCATATATGGAAGCGTCCACAAGCTCGCTTTCGCATATAAGGTCGTAGCTTTTTTGGTTCTGCTCCAGCAGCTTTGTGACCCGTTCAATGTCCTCCAGTATTTCACGCCGCTCACGCTCCGCAGCAGCTTCTTCCTTACGCTTCTTTGCGGAGCCGTCACACAGCGACTTTATTGTCAAAAATATATTTACTTTATGTATAATTATCCCTCCAATTTACATTCCGAAATCATATCAGTAAGTATCCCAGCGCTAATATCAGCTTCATATCTGCTTTTTCCTTCATAAGCAGAACAATGATAAGAATAATGAGCGCCGTATCTCCGTCACCGCTGAAAAGGCTGTCAAGACCGCTTCCCTTTTTTGGTGCAGGAGCGCTTTCACAGGGCTTGTTTCCCGATTTTTGAGGCATTGGCGGCGGAGCATTTGGTCGCTGCACAGCGTTGTTCCGCATAGGACGGTTCATCTGCTCGAATCTTGTTCCCGTGCTGCTGTAGGGCATAGTCGGACGGCTTTGAGGCGGCTCCCTCTGCATATTCTGTGGCGTGTTCTGCCGAAAAGCACGGTTCGACTGTTCCAGAAGCTGCCTTGTCATACGGTTCATCTCCTTAACTCTGTTTTCAGCCTGAGAAATACTGCCTTTTTCAGTCATTTTGTGACCGTCCTCTCCGAAAAATATGCGTTTCCTTAAAAAAGATCGTTAAGCATTCCGCTGTCCTTCAGCTTTATGTAAGCATTGTAAAGCCTGAGCATTTTAACGGCTTTGTCCGCTTTCTGCTGCCTTTCCTTTGAAAGAAGGGGTTTAAGGGCAAGGATAAGGTCGCAGCTCGGGTCGCTGCCGGAAAAGCTCTCCATAAGTGACATTATCGCAGGAATACTAAGCGCCCCTGCAATTCCTTCCGCACCGCCGCTGCTGCTTGGGGGTGTATCTTCGGAGGACTGCGGAGAGCCGTTTTCCTGCCCTTGTCCGCCGAACATTGCAGCAAGCTCCTGTATCTGCCGCATACTTTCCTCATCGTTCAGAAGCGACTGTATTTTTTCCGCCATTCCGTCCAGAGCCGACCCCTCCCTTCGCCTTTTTTAAACCGCCCTGTATTATTTGCCGCCCGTCAGCTTGCGGTAAAGTGCCTGCGCCTGAGGTGTGCTCATAAACTGCTCCAGCGCCTTGGGGTTTTTAACAAGGCTGTTGAACATTGCCTCGTCCGCAGGCTTCATATTTTTCAGCGCAGAGTCGAATTTTCCGCTTTCCAGCTCGCATTTGAGCTGTTCCTTGGGCACTCCCAGCTTTTTGCTCACAATTTCAAGCAAGCCGTTCATTTCCGAAACGTTGATATTCTGCATTACCGTGTCCTCCCGTAAAATAAGTTCACCGCAAAGACCTCAGACAACACCGCACAATTACCGGCTGCCGCCTTTGCCGCACAGCTGCTTGCATATTTTCCGTCATATTGCACCAAAACTCCTTGAAATACAGTAGTATTCCTGCGTCGTTTTGATACAATCTGACGAAAAATCTGACTGCGCATCTGCACGGCAATAATTATGCGGTATTGTCTTTATTTTCTTTACAGTTTATGATATAATTGAATATGTTAGAAGCATATCACTTATATATGTTATGCAGGGGGAGGCACAATTGTGAGAATTGTTGTAATGTCCGATTCACACCGCAATGCAGGAGCGGTGGACGATGTTATTGAAAAAAACCTGGATACTGCGGATATGTTCATCCACCTTGGAGACGGGGAATATGAAACAGACCTTGTTATGATGCAGTATCCCAATAAGGATATAAGGCGTGTTGCAGGAAACTGCGACCGGGACAGCAGCCTTCCCGATTATCTTGTGGTCGACCTGCCCAGAGCAAGGATCTTCTGCACACACGGCCATCGTTTTGATGTAAAATACGGACTTGAACGCATTATGTCCGCTGCGGCACAGAAAAAATGCAATATTATCCTCTACGGTCATACCCACGAGCGCTTTCAGCATTACGAGGACGGTGTATATATAATGAATCCCGGCAGCTGCTCCTGTCCGAGAGACGGCAAGCCGCCTTCCTACGGCATAATTGACATTACGGACAAGGGCATTATCACGAATATTGCCGATCTAAAATGAAAGGACAAGCTGTATGATAAAAAATATCAACATTAAGCGTGTTTTAGCGGTATTTATCACCGCATTATCCCTTACCGCCTGCGGAAACGGGGGAGAACAGGCTGTTGCGGAAGAAACGACCGCTGCCGAGGCTGTAACATCGGAGGAAGTCACAGCCGCAGACCCTTACACCGCTATGGTGCAGCGTTCCCTTGTTTCTCTTGGCAATACCCACCGTATGAAGCAGAAGCTGGCGGCTATGGCAAACGGCGAAGAGGTGACGGCGGCGTTTCTGGGCGGTTCCATTACCGAAGGCTACACCGTTCAGCCCGACCAGTGCTGGGCAAAGCTCACCTACGACTATTTCTGCGAAAAATACCCGAGCGCAAAGATAAATTACGTTAACGCAGGTCTCAGCGGAACGCCCTCTATCCTCGGCAATCTCAGAGCGGAAAGGGACGTTATTTCCAAGGGTGCAGATATTGTTTTCATTGAATATGCCGTTAATGACGGAAATGACAAGCTGTATCAGGAGTCTTATGATTCCCTTGTCAAGACCGTGCTTGAACAGGAAAACGAGCCTGCGGTGGTGCTTCTTTTCAATCGTACCAAGGAGGGTCACACCGCACAGGACTATATGAAGCAGATAGGCGAATATTACGACCTGCCTATGATAAGCACCGCCGACGCCTTGACCCCTGCTCTTGAGGACGGCACCGTAAAATGGGAAAGCTACTACAACGATTCTTCCCACCCAAGCCCCGACGGACACAAGCTGTTTGAAGAGTTTATCGGATATTATTTCAGCGAGCTTGACAAGGCTGCGGAGGACGGGGAATACACCGTTCCCGTTATAGGCAAATTCGGAGCGCCTTACGAAAACGCCGTTATGATAGAAGCGGACAGCGAGGGCGTTATAGAGAGTATCGGCAGCTTTGACAAGTCTGCAAGCGTAAGCGGCTTTAATAAGGGCTGGGCGTACAACGGCTCGGCACAGGGTGAGCCTATGAAATTCACGGTCACGGGCAACAGCATTTTTCTTGTCTGCAAGCGTAACAACAGCGCCGATATGGGCAAGATAGAGGTCTATATCAACGGCACAAGAGCGAAGATCATCGACACCAACGACCAAGACGGCTGGGGCGACCCTTACGCATATCAGGTCATAAAGTGGCAGAGCGTAAAGGAAATGGAAGTTGAAATAAAAATTGCGGAAGGCTCTGAAAATAAAACTGCGGAGATACTTGCAATAGGCTACAGCGCAAACGAGACCCTTATGTAATCGAAAGGAAGTATAAAATGAAAAGAGTTATACAAACAGTAATATCACTTGCGGCGGTTTTGGCTCTTTCCGCCTGCACGGCAACCATTGAAAAACCATCTCAGACCCAAAGCGGCACGACCTCGGAAGCAGCTGTTCCCGAAGCTGAAAATGATACGGGCAAAACGGCGGAGGACGATGCTTCCGCACAGGAAACACCTTCGCAGGACGCCTCGGCAAGCAAAGCGGCGGAAAGCTCCGAGACTTTACAGACAGAGGAAAACCCGGGCGGAGAGCATACCCTTGATTTCAGTTCCGTGAAAGCCCTTGTGGATTCAATGACCCTTGAAGAAAAGACAGGTCAGATACTTCTGTGCAGATACCCCGACAGCGGTGCGGCGGCAGATATGGAGAAGTACAGCCTTGGGGGATATACCCTTTACGCAAAAAATTTTGAATCAGACACTCCCGAAACTATGCTTGAAAAAACAAACAGGATAAAAGCAGCGGCAAAAATACCGCCCTTCCTTGCAACAGACGAGGAGGGCGGCACGGTAGTCAGAATGAGCAAGTTCCCACAGTACAGATTAACGCCGTTCAGCTCACAGATAGCACTTGCCAGAGAGGGCGAGGAGGCAATAAAGAGTGAAAACGAGGAAAAAGCAAAACTCCTTGCTTCCGTGGGGATAAACTTCAACCTTGCCCCCGTTGCGGATATAACGGAAAACCACCTTGACTATATCTACGAGCGCACCTTCGGCAAGGACGCCGAAACCACGGGCGAGTACGTTGCTCTTGTTGTGGAAACGATGAACGAGAATAATATGGGCAGCTGCCTTAAGCATTTCCCCGGCTACGGACCCAACGTTGACACACATAAGGGCATTGCGGAGGACGGCCGTTCAGCCGACAGCTTTGAGAAGACCGACCTTGTTCCCTTCAGATACGGTATTGAAGCCGGAGCGCCTGCGGTAATGGTGAACCACAATATCGTCAAGGCGTACGACAGCGAGATGCCGGCATCCCTTTCTGCTGCGGTACACGACCTGCTGAGGAATGATATGGGCTTTGAGGGAGTGATAGTTACCGACGACCTTGGAATGGACGCAATAACTCTTTATACGGACGGAGAAAGCCCCTATGTTCTTGCCGTTAACGCAGGAAACGACCTGCTTTGTACATCCGAGACCGAAACAGCGTACAATGATATACTGAGTGCGGTGCAAAGCGGAAAGATCGACGAAGCAAGGCTTGACGAAAGTGTGGAAAGAATACTTGAAATGAAGCAGAAGCTTGGAATTATAGAAATAGGATAACTGAAAAACATATAAAATTTGCTGTTGCATAATAGTCGCGAAGCATAACGGGATTCCAAAGGGATTAGTCCCTTTGGCGAGGGTCAAGGGGCGAGGAGCCCCTGTCGCTCTCCGCAGAGAGCGAAACACCCCTAAAGTAAGGCATAACGCATTGTAAAAACAATCACAGCAGAGTAAAAGTTACAAAGGCGCAATTCACATAAAAAAACGGAACCAAGTAAAGTGTCAAATAACACAAAACTTGTGGAACCGACTATGTGAATTGCGCTTATTCTTACATATCAAAATAAAGTACCCTCGGATAAAAATATACCGAGCGCAGCGAGGTGTATTTTTATCCGACAAAACAAACAAGGGCAGTCAGTTTTTCGCACAAAATCAGCGTTTTTTCACATTTTTTCTGTAGGGTCGCACAGTGTGCGCCAGCTTTTTTACATGGAAGTGTTCGTTTTACCACATTGTCAGTTAATAATCGGTTTTGTGTGCATAATAGCAACCTACTTTGCCGTGTCGCAGGAAAATGCACGTCGTTCCGCTCCGCACATTTTCCTGCGAGGGGTACTTTGTTTTTACGGGATAGAAATAGGCGCAATTCACATGGTCGGTTTCGCAGGTTTTGTGTTATAAAACACATTTCTTGGTTCCGATTTTGATGTGAATTGCGCCTTTTGGTTTATTACTTTGTTGCTTTTAAAGCAGCTTTGCGTTGTACCTTAGTTTAGGGAATTTCGCTCCTGCGGGAGCGACAATGGGGCGCTGCCCCCTTGACCCCTGCCACCCTTTGATAAAGCGAAATTCTGTCCTCACTGCCGTTCGGAGTTTTCTTCGAAAACCAAGCAGAATTGACGTAAACTTTAGACTGTGTGCGTAAACTTTAGATGCTTGGCAATGGCTGTTACTTTGCAGTGAGCGAAGCTGCGATAACTTCTGCAAGTCCGGAAAGAGTCGTGCGCTGTTCTTCCGAAACTGCCGACTTGACCGAAACCGTTTCCGCAAGCACGGTCGTATTCTTCATTTCTTCAAGGGCTGCTCTCATCTGCTTGCCGCTTGTTGCCGCCCATGAGCCGTTCTCTATAAGGGCAAAGGTGCGGTTCTGGAGGGCGTGTGCCGTAAGCTCGTTTATAAGGGTTTCCATAGGCGTGAACACTCCGCCGTTGTATGTAGGCGCTGCCAGTACGATATGGCTTGCTCTGAAGCACTCGGCAAGTATAGTGGACGGGTGTGTTACCGAAACATCGTACATTTTTATGCCCTTGACGCCCTTTTCCGCAAGCGCCGAAGCAAGTATCTCGGCGGCGTTCTGCGTTCCGCCGTAAATGGTGCCGTAAGCAATGACAACGGTGTTATCCTCGGGAGTGTAGCTGCTCCATTTTGCGTATTTATCAACGATAAAACCGATATTTTTTCTCCATACCGGACCGTGAAGGGGGCATATCATCTTTATTTCAAGGGAAGAAGCCTTTTTCAGCAGGGTCTGGACGGGAACGCCGTATTTGCCGACGATATTTGTGTAATAACGCCTTGCTTCACTCAGCTGTTCTCTTTCAAAATCCACTTCATCGGCAAAAATATTGCCGTTAAGCGCTCCGAAGGTGCCGAAAGCGTCTGCGGAATAGAGTATGCCGTCTGTAGTGTCGTAGGTCACCATTACCTCGGGCCAATGCACCATGGGCGCAAAGTAAAAGCTGAACTTATGCCTGCCCGTTTCAAGAACATCGCCTTCCTTAACGGTAACAAAGCGGCTGCCTGCGTCAAAGCTGAAAAACTGTCCCAGCATTGCGGCGGTCTTGGCGTTGCCGACTATCTTTACATCGGGGTAACGCAGAACAAGCTCTCCTATTGCTGCGCAGTGGTCAGGCTCCATATGGTCAACGATAAGGTAGTCAAGGCTCCTGCCGCCCAGCACGGCTTCAATATTCTCAAAGAAAATACCGCTTACAGCTTTGTCCACAGTATCGAGAAGCACGGTCTTTTCATCAAGAACAAGGTAGGAATTGTAGGAAACCCCTTCGGGAATGGGATAGACGTTTTCAAAAAGCGCAAGTCTGCGGTCGCTGCCGCCTACAAGGTACATATCTTCGGTGATCTTTCTTTCATTGTGCATGGTCGTACATCCTTTCACAGCGAATTTTTTGTTATTTTCAGTATATCATACAGCGGTATAAAAATCAAGGAAGAATATATACAAATTTGGTAAAGTTTATTTATATTACATATTTGTATAAAACAGCGATCCGCAAAACATCCTGCCGGGTTCGGCGGTCTGTTTCTGTGGATCGCTACAAGTCAACATTCAGCGTTTTTTTCCGTTCAGGTCTTTTTCCGTCCAGCCTACAGAAAGGCGGCGGCATATCTCCGAACCTATTTTTTCAAGAGGCTGCTGTTCTGCGCAGGCGCCCAGCTTGTAGGCTTCCATAGGCATACCGTAAACAACGCAGGTCTCCTTGTTCTGACCTATTGTGTACGCACCTTTGTTGTGCATTTTCAGCAGACCCTTTGCGCCGTCTGCACCCATACCCGTAAGTATTGCGCCTATGGCTTTATTTCCTGCTGCTTCCGCAACGCTGCTGAAAAGAACGTCCACCGAGGGGCAGTGCCCCGAGACCTTTTCTCCGGGAGCGCTTTTTACATAGTAGCCCTTTGCGTCCTTTTTAAGCTCAAGGTGGTATCCTCCTGCGCCTATTATGCAAACGCCGTTTTTAAGCCTGTCACCGTCCTCGGCTTCCTTTACCGTCATTGCACAGCTTTTGTTAAGGCGCTCTGCGTACATTTTAGTGAACACAGGCGGCATATGCTGAACAACGATAACAGGCGGCATATTGTCGGGGAATGCCTTTATTACACATTCCAGAGCGTCCGTTCCCCCTGTTGAAGCGCCAAGAGCAACTATATATCCGTCCCTGCCCTTTGCCGACGCTCCCGAAATATCCGCCACCGACGGCAGCTCGGGTACAGCTTTTGCAATGCGCTGTGTGGGAGCGGCTGCAGGCGCTGCAGGAGTTACCCCGTCAATGCCGGAGCCGCACCTTTTGGCGTACTTATCCTTATTTGCTGCGGCAACAATGGCTTTCGTTGCAAGCAGATTGCAAAAAGCGGTCATATCCTTATTGCTTTTGGGTTTGAGCATAAAAGCCGCTGCACCTGCGTTCAGTACCGCAAGCTCGGAAACGGTCTCCCGTGATGTTACCATAATACAGGGCATTGGGTACTGGGTCATAAGCTGTTCAAGGAACTCCACACCGTTCATTTTCGGCATTTCCACATCAAGAACAAGCACATCGGGCTTCAGCTCGGTTATCTTTTCCTTTGCCTCGAATGCGTCTGCGGCGGTGCCGACTATTTCTATGCCCGGGGCGTTTTCAAATTGCTTTTTAAGTGATTCACGGAACAGCTTTGAATCGTCCACCACTAAAAGCCTGACTGTTTTCTTTACCATAATAAATCAAAATGCGGCAATTTTATCGGAAGGAAGGTTTTTTGTCGCTGAGCTTGCGGTATATTGCGGGCTTGACGTAGGTATATCGTGTGTTCTTGCCTACGCTTTCAGCGTGACCGACAAAAAGGTAGCCGCCCTCCTTGGTTACGTCGTAAAATCTTTCGATAAGCGCATTCTTTGTGTCCATTTCAAAATAAATCATAACGTTCCTGCAGCTTATCAGATCGTAGGGCTTTGTGCATACGATCTTATCCATAAGGTTGAACTGTCTGAATTCAACCATATTTCTTATTCTGTCAATGACCTGATAGGTGTTATCGTCAATTTTGTTGAAATATTTTTTCAGCCACCTGTCGGGAACGTCCTTTAAAAGGTCGGTGGTGTAGATACCTGCCTTAGCTTTTTTTAGAACGTCCGTATCAAGGTCTGTTGCAAGTATTTTCAGATTCCACGCAGACGCTTTTGCACCGAAATATTCGTCCATAGTCATAACTATGGTATAAGGCTCCTGCCCCGTTGAAGATGCGGCGCACCATATTCTCAGGTCGTGGTTTGTTACGGTCTGTTCAAAATAGGGGAGAAGGGTATCTCTCAGATAGTCGAAATGCTCCGGCTCCCTTAAAAAGTATGTATGGTTCGTAGTCAGCTTATTTACGAGCTGCATAGTTTCGTTGCCTGTTTTATCGGCAAAGGCGAAATCTATGAACTCCTTGAAGCTGCCGAAGCCTCTTGATGTGACCATATTCGACAATCTTCCCTCAATAAGCACACGCTTTTTTTCAAGGTTTATGCCGTAATTGGACTTCATATAATCAACAAGTCTGCGGAAATCGTCGTCGGTAAGTTTTAGCATGATGATACGCTCCGTAATATTGCTTTGTGTTTCGGGGTCAATACGAAAGCGCCTAAATATCCCGACGCTTTCCCGAAGATCAGTTCATTATAAGCTTTGTGCAGTCCAGAAGCAGCTTGATGTTGTCTTCCGAATTGATGATGCTCTTTATGTAGCGGTTGGAGTTGACGTTCTTGCAGTCGGGAGTTTTGCTGATGATGTTTTTGTCAACAACAACGACTTCCTGCACTCTGTCAACGATTATGCCCACCTGTTCGCCGTTCTCAAATTCAAGGACGATAATGCAGGTCCTGTCGTCATAGGGTATCTCCTCCATGCCGAAGCGCTTTCTTACGCTTATAACGGGAACTACCTTGCCTCGGATATTGATAACGCCCTTGATATAATCGGGTATCTTGGGAACAACGGTGATCTGCTCAATGCTGATTATCTCTTTTACAAATTCAATTTCTACGCCGTAGGTCTTATCGCCGATAGTGAAGAAGAGTATCTCAACGCCGTCAGCGGCAAAGGCTTTCTTTTTGGTATCGGCGGAATAAATAGCTTCGCTCATTTTAACTCATATTCCTTTCGCTGTAAAATCATCCTGATAACCATTTTTTAGTTATCCGATTAGAAGTCACTGATGATGTTGCCTATATCAAGAATTATGGTAATGGAGCCGTCGCCAAGGATAGAACAGCCTGCCATACCGTGCTGCTTAACGTTGAAGTTGTTGAGCAGAGAGGAGAAAGGCTTTACAACTACCTGCTGCTCGCCGATAAGCTCGTCAGCAAAGATGCAGGCGCACTTGCCCTCCGCTTCAACAAGGATAACGATACCTTCGTAAAGGTCGGATGTGCCGGGAGTAAGGTCGTAGGTCTCATACAGCCTGATAAGAGGGAAGCACTCGCTTCTTATCATTATCATTTCCTTGCCGTCAGTGTCCTTTACAAGCTGGTTGGGCTTTACCTTGAAGGATTCTCTGATAGAATTTATAGGGATAGTGAATATGGACTGACCGACGGAAACTTCCATACCGTCCACAATGGAAAGGGAAAGAGGTATCTTGATAGTAAATGCGCTGCCCTCGCCCCACTTTGAATCAACGGAAACGCTGCCGCCTATCTTTTCAATGTTCTTGCGCACAACGTCCATGCCAACGCCTCTGCCGGAATACTCCGTTACCTGTTCGTTGGTGGAGAAGCCGGGGAGCATTATCATATTGAATATTTCCTTGTCGGTATATTCGCTCATAGGCTTTGTGAGAAGACCGTTCTTTTCAGCCTTTTCAAGCACTCTTCTTGTATCTATGCCTGCGCCGTCGTCGGCAATGACAATGATTACCTCGTTGGAGGAGTTGTAAGCGGAAAGGGTTATCTTGCCCTTTGCAGGCTTGCCCCTTGCGATACGGTCTTCAACGTTGTCCTCGATGCCGTGGTCCATGGAGTTTCTTACCATATGCATAAGAGGGTCGTTGAGCTGGTCGATAATGGACTTGTCAACTTCCGTTTCCTCACCCTCGAAGATAAGGTCAACGTCCTTGTTCAGCTTTACCTTCATATCACGGACGATACGGGTCATTTTATTGAATGCGCCGGAAATAGGCACCATTCGGATAGACATTACTGTGTCCTGAAGCTCGGAATTCAGCTTGCGGAGCTGACGGGCGGACTTCTGGAAATTATCAAGCCTCAGACCCTTAAGGTCGGGGTTGGAGGTCACCATTGCTTCGGTGATAACAATTTCTCCCACAAGGTCAAGAAGGGTGTCAAGCTTATGCAGATTTACGGAAATAAGGGACTGCTTTGCGCCGGAACCCTTGTTGCCCAGCATATTGTTTATCTGCTCCACAGATTTCTTTTCTGCGGCAGCAGGAGCGGCAGCCTTAGGAGCAGCCTGTGCGCCCGTATTTGCGGCAGGAGCGGCAGCCTGTGTGGGAGCAGCAGCCTGAGGTGTGGGAGCGGAAGTGCCGGAGGAAAGTATCTCGCAGCGCTTTACATTGGGGCTGGAATGGATAGTTCTTATAACAGCCTTGGGGTCGTTTGCCTCAAAATGGAGCATAAAGCCGTTGTCTATGATAGTCTGCGCAGCTGCGGAGTTGTTCTCGATGTCGGAAGGCTCGTAGGTGAGCTTTGTGCAGCTGTCCTTGATATTGTTAACAACGATGAGCGCACGGAGATTTTCCATTTTGCACTCTTCCTCGAAGGTCACCTTAACGTTTATGGTGCCGGTAAGCTCGATAACATTACCCATTTCGACAACTTCGTAGGATTTAACGTTGGAGGTCTCGCCGATAAGGTTAAGTATGGAGTCGATGTCCATATCGCAGGAAGGCTTGAACTTAACGATAAAGCCGTTTTCGATAATGTCCTTTGCGGTATCGGGGTTGTTTTCGATGTCCGCAGGGATATACTCCAGCTTGTCGCAGTCCTCCGCAATTTTATTTACAACGAGGAGCGCACGGAGATTCTCCATTTTGCAGTCATCGTCAAAGATTATCTTTACGGTGGTAAGCTCATGACCTGCGGAAGCCTGAGGCTGCGGTGCAGCTGTCGGAGCAGAAGACGCAGCAGGTGCAGAAGCAGCAGGAGCCGCATCAGCCGCAGGCGCACCGCCGCCGTTCTTAAGGGCAGCGGCAAATGCCTTTATCTTGTTCATAGCGTCGCTGAAATCGGTGGGAGTGTATTCATCCTCCTGTATAAGCTCTATTTCCGCTTTAAGCAGGTCGGAAGCGTTGAACACAAGGTCGTAAAGGCTTCTCATATCGCTTATAACGGGGTTTTCCTCTCTGATTATGTAGAACATATCCTCGATGCTGTGGGCGAGCTTGGACATATTGTCAAGACCCATCATTGCCGAGGAGCCCTTTATGGTGTGCATCGTGCGGAATATCTCGTTTATTTCCTCCGAGGAGAATCCGCTTTCGTTTTCGGTTTTCATAAGTATCTGGTCAAGCTGTTCCAGCAGGGAAGTGGACTCGAATATAAACATATCCACCATTGATTCCATGCCGGCTTCAAATTTTGCCATATAAAACACCTGCCTGTCTGCATTTTTTTGTATTTTTGACGGTTTTATTGAAAACGGGTCTTGCCGTTCGCCTTCAATAATGGTATAATAAGTATATTATAAGTAATAAAGCTGCCGTCTGCACTATATATTTTATATTATACTACAAAAATTTCATTACTACAAGTCAAAATCTTCAATATAAGAGATTCTGATGTAAAAATTTTTGAAAAGATTTTCGGTCATTTTTAACAAATTTGTACAAAAAACGGCTTGCTTTATGTATATTCAAAATTGACTAAGCGGTTACAAAAATTGATGTGGAAAACTTGATAAAAATGTGCAAAACGACGAAAGGGGTATTTGGCAATGGCTGAGCTGCTTAATATTACTACTCCCATAACGCCGAAAAACTACGAATTTTCAAACAAAAATCTTCAGCAGCCTCAGACCGACCAGGTTTTTAACCTCGGCGACACCAGCAGGGTGCAGAAGCCTTCCGAGAGAACGGAGGAATACGCCAATCAGGACGCCAAGGACGGGGGTTCACTCAGCGTTCAGGTATCTTCCGCAAAGGATCCTGCCGCCGCAATGGGTATGCTGCGCTCTATCGTGGGGGAAAGTGCGCTTTCGGCGTTCAGGAGCGAGGGAAATGCGGACATTCTTAATAAAGTTACGGAGTTTGCCAACGAGGTAATGCTTGCGCCGGGAAATCTTGCGGCGGATATGGTGTCACAGGAAAAGGAATCCACGGTCTACAGCGACCCCATTTGGTCGCAGATGAAGGACATACTTGTTAACGGCGGCTCGGATGAAACGGGAGAGGCGGTGCTGCAGTTCACAAAGGCTGTTTCCGACGCTGCGGCAAGAGATGATATACTTACCTCCGTTGCCTCCAACCTGCGCTACCTTGCAGACACGGCTGCGCCCTCAAGAGCCTTTGCAGAACAGCTCCGTGCAGCGGCGGACGCTCTTACAAAGGAAAATTTCACCGATATGAAGGGCGAGATACTTTCCATGCTGAACGACCTTCGGGGCAGCCTGCTTATGAACGACAGCACGGAAAACCTTATTTCCCTTGCCATATACAATTTATCACGCTTCAACGGCAGCGTTTCCGCCCTGGGCGAGAGTTTCAATGCCGTTCTTGATATGACAAGCGACCAGAAGCAGGCGGACGCTCTTCGTCAGCTTTTTATGCAGTACATAGAAAATGCCGACCTGCCTACGGACATAAAGCTGGCTTCCCTTGACAGCATTGTGCAGGGTTCGGCTTCGCCCCTGAGTTCACTTTCGATCATGGCGGAAAAACTGGGTGCGGCTATGAACAATTCCTCCGTTCCTGCCGGATATTTGCAGGAACAGCTGGCAGGCATCGCTCCCGACGGCGGGCTTGAATCTCTGAGAAGCCTTTTCTCCCTTATGCTGCCGGGAAGCATGAGCGGTGCGCTCAACAACATACTTAAAAGCTACGATTCCACGGGCAACGTTGCTTCTCTTATAGACAGGCTTGGCATAATGATAAACTCTGTTGACGATATGGACAAGAAGACCATGCTTGCGGACAAGGCCAACGAGATACTGGCAAACCTGCCCTTCCTTGAAAAGGACGTTTCCTTTGCTTCCGATTCAATACTTAATCAGCAGTCACTTGTTATGCTGTCGGAAAAGCTGGGACAGAACCTTAACAACGCTCTGAACGGCGTTTCTCCCCAGGCACTTTCACAGATGCTTTCCGCTGCGGACACCTCGGGCGGCTCCGCTGCAATAAGAGCGGCGTTTGAAATGCTGCTGCCCCAGAACTCCACGGGCGAGCTTAACCTGCTGCTGAGAAGCTTCAATGCAACGGGCAACCTTAACAAGCTGATAGACAACCTCAGCATTGTTCTCAACTCCGTGCAGGATATGGATAAGAAGATAATGCTTGCGCAGACAATGAACGAGATACTGGGCAATCTTACAAAGACGGAGGGAATAAACTACAAGCCGCCTACGTCCATGGCGAATCTAATGGATTTTCTCTCAAAAAATATAAACGATCCGTCGCTGAAATCCCTTTCTTCAATGAGCAGGTCGGACATAATGCAGGGGCTTCTTGCCGCACCGGGAGCACTTACACCCCTGCTTCATTACCTTGTTCCCGTCAATGACGGCGGCTTCAAGGCATTCGGTGAACTGTGGGCAGACCCCGACGCAGAGGGCGGCGGAGCAAAGGACGCAAAGCACATTTTCCTCTGCTTTGAAATAGAGGATGTGGGATATTTTGAGCTTGAACTGCGAAGCCTTGACAAAAAGCTGAACGTGCAGCTTCTCTGTCCCTCGGGAACGGAAGGTGTTTTCAGCAAAATGAAGGAGTTTATACCGAAAATAGCCTCCCAGAACGGCTATAACGCCGAGGACACAAGGATAGGAACGGTAGTCAAGCGCAGAGATCTTTCGCAGGTGTTCCCGAAAATACAGGATAAAAGGAGCGGTCTGAATGTCAAGATATAGAAAGCCTGTCACAAACGGCGCCGCAGTAGCGCTGAAATACAATCCCGAGCAGGACTACACTCCCGTTGTGGTAGCTTCGGGTCACGGCAAGGTTGCGGAAAGAATAATAAACCTTGCGGAAGAAAACGGCGTACCTGTGTTCAGGGATGATTCCACAGCGGCAATGCTGACGATGCTTGAAGTGGGACAAGGCATACCGCCGGAGCTTTATCAGGTTGTGGCAGGTATATATGTGCAGGTAATGCAGCTGGCGAAAAAGAACCTTTAAATGAATTCGGAATTCGGAATGCGTAATTCGGAATTATATTGAATTTGGAATGTTAAGAGTGGAATGTGGAATTATGGTATCGCCTGCGGCGATGTTATTTTTACAAATTTTTGTAGGGGCGCACATTGTGCGCCCGAAAATTACATACTATAAAAACAATTGGGCTGTTGCACGTTAATTAAAGAATTATAATATTACGGGCTGATATTATGTATGAACGGATAAGAAATTTACGGGAAGATATGGACCTTACGCAAATGCAGGTGGCAGAGGTGCTTCATTGCAGCCAGCGGACTTACAGCTATTACGAATCGGGAGGACACGACATTCCTACGGGTACACTTGTGATGCTTGCGGATTTTTATAATGTTTCAATAGATTATCTTCTGGGAAGAACTGACAAAAAAGAGGTCAACAGGTAGCGCTTTTGGGGGCGCAGAGAACAGTGTTCTTGTAAAATTTATTTTTCTTAAAGTATTAATTATCTCAAAATTACTTATAGTAAACTTAAAATCAAGCCTTAAATGTTAAAAATCAACATTGTGGGGCTTGATTTTTTGCCTTGTTTTGTGAAAATATACAAAATTGAATTTTAAACGCAACAAAAAGCCGTTTTTTTGACACTATTTATATGACAGGTCTTTTAAGGGAGAAGATTTTGTGGTATAATGTTATTATTAATCAGTCGCCCTTGGGCGGATGAGAGGTGATAACTGCTTGAAAAGCACGGACTTTGACAAGTGTGTGAAAAAAGCGAGGGAAGGCGATGCGGACGCATTCGCAGAGCTGTATTCCCTTGTATATAAAGATTTGTACCGCATTGCTCTTATAAACCTTAATAATAATCAGCACGATGCTTCCGATGTGGTTAGCGACACTGTCCTGGAAGCGTATTCTTCCATAAAAAAGCTCAGAGATGAAGCAGCATTCAAAGCCTGGATAATAAAGATCCTTACTGCAAAGATAAAAAATAAGCAGAAGGAATATATAGAAAGAAATAATTTCAGGCAGGATCTGGATGAACTCGACAGTGTAGAACAAGAGAGATCCGAGGAGATAGATTATAACGGATTGGAAATAATGGAAGAGTTCGCAAAACTGGGAGAGGAAGACAGACTTGTTTTATCGTTAAGCGTTGTTTCCGGCTACAAAAGCGAAGAGATCGCAGGAATGCTCGGTATGTCTGCAAATACCGTCCGTTCTAAAGCGGCAAGAGCAAAGATAAAGCTGAAACAGATGCTTACGGAGCGCTGATGGAAAGGAGGTTGGAATTATGACATTCGACGAAAAACTTAATGAGCTTATAAGCGAGGTCGAGGTTCCCGATGAACTCTCACCTCAGAATATTGCGTTAATGCTCAAAGCTAAAAACGCTCAGTCCAAAATGGAAGCGGAACACAGAAATATAAAAGCCGCTCCTTCAATCGCTGCACAACGACGTATCATTATTACAAGGACTGCTGCCGCTGTTGCTGCCTGCGCAGTTTTTGCTACGGCCGCTATCGCATTCGGCAGGAATAACGACGACGTGGGACAGATAGAGGATCAGATAGATTATAATGCGGTCTCTCCCGAATCCTACGACGATCTGTATAACATATATACGGGAATTTATCTCGGCGGAACTGCTCCCGAAGAAGAGGAACAGACAGGCACGGAAACTGCTCCTGCCTCCGGCGAAGATCCCGTTATTTCCGACGCAGAAGCTGCGCCGAGAGAAATGCTTTCCGAGCTTTCCGCATACGATTTTTCCGGCGCTGCAGACAGCAGGGTCTCCGAAGCGGATATTGTTAAATCCGACGGAACGAACCTCTACTGTATCGCAGAAGGAAAACTTTACATTGTTTCTCTTGAAACTATGGAGGTCGTTGCAGAAGTCGAAAACGACCTTAATCCTCCCGTTGAGCTTTATATCGAGGGAGATACGCTCATTCTTGTATCGAAGGAAAACGAGGAAGTCCTTGTAGTAGACAGCTCCGAAGCTGCCAAGGATGCCCTCGGTCCGCAGTCAGACTCTTCTCAGACGGCGCCCGATGTTCCAGCAGAGGCAGCCGGCACTCACTCAAATGCGGACAGCAGCTCATATTCCGGCTCCGAAGCGGGAAAGGTAAACCGCACCAACGTTGTTGTTGATTTTTATGACATCAGCGACAAGGCAAACCCTGTGCGCACCGCTTCCTACAAGCAGAACGGCAGATATACGTCTTCAAAGATAGTCGGCGAAGTGCTTTACACCGTAACGGGTTATTCCGATTACAGGACGGCGCCCCTCGACAAGGAAGCCGATCTCGACAGCTATGTTCCCGCATACTTTATCAACGGAAACAAGCATTATGTTGCGGCGGAGGACATTACTGTTCCTTCCAACGCCAACAGCACGGACTACACGGTAGTTTCCGCCATAGATCTCGGTTCGCTTTCTGAACTTAACGCCACCGTCAAGGCTGTTCTCGGCAGCAGCAGAAATGTTTACTGCTCCGCAGACACCCTTTATATAGTAGGCGTGGGCAAGAGCAAGGATAATTCCGATTACAGCATCGTTACCAGCTTTGACCTTTCCGATGAAAGCGGCATAAGCTACAAAGCCAGCGGTTCAATTGCCGGCAAGGTGATAGGACGCTGCAGCATGAACGAGTATAACGGACTTTTCCGCATTGCTTCGGAAACCACCGATGAAAACGGCACAGCTTCCGTTTCACTTTACGTCCTTGATGAAACTCTCACGGCGGTAAACAGCGCCGGACAGCTTCTTTCGGGCGAAAAGGTATCCGCTGTGCGATTTGAGGAGAATTATGCAAGCCTTTACACAGACAGCAGCGAGCCTGCGCTTGTGATTGACCTTGCAAGCGATCCTCCGGTACAGGCACAGTCACTTGCAGGCGCATCCGCTTATCTTTACAGCTACTCGGAAGACAAACTTCTGGGTCTTGGCGTTAAGGAGGACGGCTCTGCTCTTACTTTGACCATGTACAGCGCAGAAAACGGTCTTATGTACCACACGGTCAGCTTTGCCGAGGGTCTTGACAATATAGACTCAAAGGCTCTTACAGACAGACGTGCGATACTTATTGACCCCGAGGACGGTATTATAGGCGTTCCCGTTTACAGCCACACGGAATTCGGCACGAAAAATCAGTATTGTGTTTTTGAATATAACGAAGAAAACGGCTTTATCTTAAAGGGCACTATTGAATACAACGATCTTGACGATGAAAAGGTTTTTGAAAGAGCTTCCGCAGAAAACGGTATGCTTTACATTTCAGGCGGTTCAAGAGTTGTATCTGTTCAGCTCAGCGATTTAAAGGTCGTAAATGTAATTGAATTCTGACATTCATAAATATTAAAAAGTACGCTGTTCCGCAGATTTAACGGGACAGCGTATTTTTGTTTGATGTAATTTTGTAGGGGGATGTTGCACGTTGATAAAAAATAATAAAATTACGGGCGGATAATATCCGCCCCTACATTAAACTGCGTATTTTAAGCGCATTTATCTTGTAGGGGCGGCTATCAGCCGCCCGTTTTTGTAATAATTCTATTAACGTGCAATAGCCCCGATTTGTTTATACGGAATATTAAGGTAAAACGGACATTATTCCGAATTAAATTTGTTGTGTCGGATAAAAATACACTTCGCTTTGCTCAGTATATTTTTATCCGAGGGTGACTTTTATTTTGTAGGATAGAAATGGCGCAATTCACATAGTCGGCTTCACGAGTTTTGTGTCATATGACACTTTACTCGGTTCCGATTTTTTATGTGAATTGCGCCTTGTGGTTTGTTACTTTTGTTTGTTTTGGCTGTTACATTGTGTTATGCCCAACTTTAGGGGATTTCGCTCCTGCGGGAGCGACCAAAGGGCTTTGCCCTCTGGACACCCACCACCCTTTGAAAAGCGTGGACGTAAACTTTATTCTGATTGTGCAACGCACCTGCTTAAAGCTTAATCCGCTTTCTTTGCTTCATCAAAAAGCGCTTTGACCTCGTCCGAAGGCTCCTTATCCATAAGAGATACAACAATGGTAAGAATTATCGAAACTGCAAAGCCGGGGATAATGGAATAGAGGTGACCGCTCCAATGGAGGAGGTATTCCCAGATTATTACGGTGCCTGCGCCGCCGATAATGCCTGCAACGGTGCCTTTAAGAGTAAGGCGCTTCCAGTAAAGCGAAAGGATTATCGCAGGTCCGAAGGCTGCGCCGAAGCCTGCCCATGCGTTTGATACGATACCCATTATGGAATCCTTGGGGTCAAGGGCAAGAATGCAGGCAATAACGGAGATGAGCATTACCGTGCCTCTGCTTATCCACATAAGCTTCTTTTCCGAAGCCTCTTTCTTGACGATGACCTTGTAAAAGTCGTTTACCACCGCAGAAGCCGTTACAAGAAGCTGGCTGTCGGCGGTACTCATTATAGACGCAAGCACTGCGGAAAGGAATATACCTGCTATTGCCGATGGGAACAACTCTCTTGCTACTGTGATAAAGATAAGTTCCTGTTCTGCCGAAGTTTTAAGAATTTCCGGTTCTGGCGTCAGGTGGTCAAGGTAAATACGACCCAGTATACCGATAAGAACGGCTGCACCAAGGGAGATTATTACCCATACAATAGCGATTATCGCAGACTTCTTTACGCTCTTTGCGTCCTTTATAGCCATAAAGCGTACAAGGATATGAGGCATTCCGAAGTAGCCCAGCGCCCACGCAAGGTCGCTTATTATAGAATTGAAGGAGCGTCCGCTGACCATTGAAGCAAAGCCGGGAGCGTATTCGCCCTCTGCAACCATCTTCTGTGTGTTTGCGATCATATCGAAGCTGAAATTTTCCGTTGAGGATATAAGTGCAATGGGGAGCGCAACTATCGCCATTACCATAAGCAGACCTTGAATAAAGTCCGTCCACGCAACTGCGCTGAAGCCGCCCATAAAGGTATAGATAATGATAATAAGCGCAGAAATGATAACAGCAGCTTTTGTATATGTTGTGTTTGTGCTGTCAATTTTGAAAACCACTTGAAAAAGCTTTCCGCCGGAAACAAAAGCCGAAGTTGTGTACACAAGGAAGAAGATGAATATTACGACTGCGCACACAAGACGTACTATAGGGCTGTCCGCTTTAAAACGGTTCTGGAGGTACTGAGGGATAGTGATGGAATCCCCTGCTTTTTCGGTAAACTTACGGAGAGGCTTGGCAACGAACGCCCAGTTAAGGATAGTGCCTATTGCAAGACCGATAGCTATCCAGTAGTTGCCCATACCCGTTGCATAAGCTGCGCCGGGAAGACCCATAAGCAGCCAGCCGCTCATGTCGGAAGCCTGTGCGGACATAGCCGTTACCCAGCTGTTGAGCTGTCTGCCTGCAAGGAAGTAGTCACTCATTTTTTTGCTTTTGTTGCTGAAATAGAAGCCGATAGCCAGCATAAGTGCAAGATATATCACAAAGGATATAAGCACCGGAACATCGGCGTTTTTAAAAAACCCCATTTTCTTACGACCTTTCTTTAAAAAAATATATAATTTTATTATACTATTTTTAACCTGCCTATGTATTAATAAAAAGTGAATAAACGAATATTTTGTGAATAATATGCAGTTTGGGCATTGGTTTTATTCATTCTTTGGAGGATAATTATAAGCAAATATAAAAAACGGACTGAAAGCTGCGGAATTATCCGTGTTTCAGTCCGTAGTATTACATATTTCCCGTCAGATTCATTATGACAGCCGAGACAGCAACGGGGCAGGTCTCGCAGCGGAGTATTCTTTCTCCCAGCCACACAGGCACCGCTCCCGAATCCGCCGCTCTTTCCGCTTCGCTTCGGTCAAAGCCGCCCTCCGAGCCTATCATAACGCCTATGCTCTTATACTCGGGCAGCCCAAGCTCCGAAAGCCGCTTTCCGCCGTTTTCGTAGCAGATGAGCCGCATCTCACAGCTTTTCATATCCTCAAGTGCCTGTTCAAAGGTCATAAGGGGCGCCACCTCGGGAATTATTCCACGCCCCGACTGCTTTGCCGCCTCTTCGGAAATTTTGCGGAAGCGCTCCAGCTTCTTGGCGAAGTCCTTTCCGTCCGGTCTTGAAACGCAGCGCTTTGAAAGGAAGGGCACTATCCTTGCCGCTCCAAGCTCCACCGTTTTCTGTATTATCTGTTCAAACTTATCCTGCTTTGGGAACGCCTGATAGAGTGTAAGGGAAACGCTCGGCTCGCACTTTGACGGCTCTGCTTTGTCTATGCGGCAGGTAACGGTGTCCTCCGACATTTCCGTTATGGTGCAGAAATAGTCCGTTCCCATACGGCAGAAGGTTATGCTGTCTCCCTTTTTCATTCTCAGGGAATAGCCTATGTGTCTTGCGTCGCCGCCTGTGACGGTAATGTATTCCGACGGCTCGGTATCAATAAAAAATCTCGGCATAGCTGCTCCTTATTATTTTACAACGCAGTTTTTTCCGCTGTTTTTTCCTTCGTACAGCTTTTTGTCCGCAGCGGTGATAACGCTGTCCATTGTTGACGTTGATGTAAATTCCGAAACACCAAGGGTAAGGGTCACGCTTATGTCCTTGCCGTCAAAGGAAAGGCGGCGGCTCTCAACGGCAGCCCTTATTTTCTCGGCAATGTCCGCAGCTTCGTCAAGAGGACGGCAGGAAAGCATAAGGAACTCCTCTCCTCCCCAGCGGCAGACCGTGTCCTCTTCCGGCAGACAGCCTGCGACTATTTCCGAGACCATTTTCAGCACCTCGTCGCCGCAGTCGTGACCGTAGGTGTCGTTCACGCCCTTAAAATTGTCAATGTCGCTCATAATAACGGAAAAGGTGATGTTGTCCTTCACCGCCGAGCTTAAAATAGCGTTCATTTTGCGGCGGTTGTAAAGTCCGGTAAGTGCGTCAACGCTGGCAAGACTGTCCAGTTTTTGGTTGTTTTTCTCAAGGTCGATCTGTGCTATCATTATTTCTGCCGCAAATATATATGAATATATAATAAGCAGCGCACAGGTACACAGCACGTTGAAGATATATACCGCACGCACAAAGCCCTCGCTTTTCACGGCATACACGGGTTCAAAATAATATGAATATTCCCTGCATATGACAAGTGTGGCAAAGCTGAGAACTCCGAAGCACACGGCTGTGCGTATGCCCTTTACCGTATCGTCAAGTGCGAAAGCCAAATCAAAGCCTATAGGTATTATGGCTATAAGATACATTGAAAATCCGAAATCCCATCCTGCCGCATATACTGCAAGGACAGAATGGAGCATTACCTCTAGGCAGGTATAAAGATAGACCGTCATAAGAGAGTTTTTCTTAACAGGCTTCAGGCAGAGAAAATATCCTGTTACGCTGAAGATGTTATAGACCGCCATGGGTACCGAACCTATATATATAAATATAAATACCAGAACAACGTGCACAAGCGCAATGGAAACCGTAAGCAGGCTGTACTTCTGCACATCGCTGAACTTTACCGTGCCGTTAAGAATTCCTTTAAAGCCGGAAAACAAATTCAAATGATACACCTCCGAAATGTGATGCGCTTCCCGTATGACAGGCTGTTATGCGGAAAGCCCTATTAATTATTATAATCTTATTTCGTTTTGTTGTCAATCAATTTGAGGAATAATGTAAAATCCGGTCGAAAGCCTGTCCTTTAGGCTGTTTTTGATAAAATGTCCGAAAAACTTGCTGCCTTTACGCTTTTTAAACTTCACATTTCCCATACGGCGGTACGCTATTTTTTAATTTTATTTTAATTTTTATATTTTTTTCAAAAAAACAAGACAAATCATAAAAAATATGTTATAATTATACCAATCTATATTATTTTAGGGCGCTTTGTACTGTCCGGCGTCCGGAAAGGAAACGACAGCCTATGATGCATGAAAAATCCTGCGGTGCCATAGTTTACCGAAAGCATCACGGGAATATCGAAATATTGCTGATAAAGCACGTTAACAGCGGACACTGGTCTTTTCCCAAGGGTCACGTTGAGGACGGCGAGACTGAGGTCGAAACAGCTTTGCGTGAAATAAAGGAAGAAACCGGGCTTGACGTTATTATTGACCCAACCTTCCGTGAGACCGTCACCTATTTCCCCCGAAAGGACACACAAAAGGTAGTGGTCTATTTCATTGCAAAGGCTAAAAATTTCGATTATGTTCCGCAGGAAGAAGAAATTGCAGATATAAAGTGGGTAGATGTTGGTTATGCAACGTCGGTCCTTACTTATGAGAACGATAAATCTATCGTTAATAAGGCAAAAAAGGTTATAAAGGACTGACAAACGCACCGCCGCAGGCTTCAGGGAAAGGTCTGCGGCGGATTTTTTGGTTTGCCCCGAATGGGCAGTAACTCGGTGGTGAAAGTCCACTACAGACT
>JBJEQN010000078.1:0-10722 GCA_051881775.1 Oscillospiraceae bacterium
CTCGTCCTCAGGACAACATCAAGGTTGCTATCGATCCTAACAAGATCCACATCTTCGACAAGGAAACAGAAAAGACTATCGTTAACTGATTTCTTTCCTGTACATAAAAACAAATTCAAGGCTGTCGGTTTTCCGGCAGCCTTTTTGTTTAAATGTGGAATTTGGAAAGTTGAAAGTGGAATTATGCTTAAAATTTTTATTGTCTGTTAACGGACAAAATGCAGGTGCGGAATCTGTTTTTATACGCAAATAATCAAAACAATCGGGGCAGCTGCAGAACACGCTGCAACAGCCCCGGCTTATTTTATAAGTTTGTCTTATGCCTTTTCAGCCGTCTTTTTTCTTCTCAGGTCGGGATTCCTGAAATCAACGGCAAGAGCCAGCGCCGCAGTTCCGATAACGGTAACGATACATTCCGCAAGCATATATGAGCCGTTGTATGTAAGGCTGTAGACCCAAACGCCCGACCAGCCCTCGGCATAGTCGCCCCAGATAGTTACGCCGGAAATGAAGTGGCAGAGAAAACGCATTGCCGAAGCCGCCGCTGCGCCTGCACCTATTGCAAGGGACTGGTTCTGTATTGCTTTTCTGAAAAGGGAGCCGCCCAGACCGAGAACGGCAAATGCAAGCACATAATCCATAAAAATAAGGATAAGATATGCGCCGATACCCTTAACGTAAGCAAAGTTGCCAAGACCTTGGAGAAGAAGCTGGATAACGCCGTGTACAACGCCTGTGAATGTGCCCCATTTCCAGCCGTGGCGGTAGCCGATAATTACAATTGGCACCTGGCTGAAAGCGGTGATCGCGCCGCCCATGGGAAGTTCAAATACCTTGATGTAGGAAAGCACCGTTGCTAAAGCGATCATAACGGCACATTCCGTCAGTTTTCTTGTTTTTGAGATGTTCATTTCATACACTCCTTAATTTTTTATCCGAAAAGAAAACGCCCCGACAGCAATGCTGACAGGGCGCAAAAACGCACAAATACACGCAGACGCAATACATCTGCGGTCATCTCCCTACGTCGGCATTATCCGAATCAGGTCAACGGGTCGAAACGTCGATTCGTTTCCTCTCAGCCTGTGTACAAGCTCCCCTTGTATTCAATTCAAATGTATTATAGCACAATATCTTTGGCAAGTCAAGGCTTTGCTTGAAAATGCTTTTAAATTTAATTTGGAGTGTGAAAAGTGGAATGTGGAATTGTGGTATCGCCTTTGGCGATGTTATTTTGATATTTTCAAAAAAATAATTCGCCGTGTGAAAATTGTGCGTTTATATCTTATGCTTTCTGAATCCTTGATACGCAAAGGGCACAAGCACCGCACAAAGCGTAAGCATTATTACGGGCGCTGCGGCAAATTTAGGCACGGCGTTACCGAAAACGTCAAGGGGTATATAATCGGAAAGATAATGAAAATCAAGAGTGTTTATGGGCAGAAGCGAGAATATATTGTAAAGTGTCGTCAAATTTTCCGGCACGCTGAAAAACATAGGCGCAATAAGCATTATAAACATAATTATTATAACGGGGAAGGGGGTGCGGAATACTGCGGAAAGCAGCATTGTAAGTGAAGCGATCATAAGACAGGTGCAGAATATTACTGCAGTGTAAAGCAGCACTCCCTGTTTCATCGTCAGCTCATAGGGATAGAATATACAGCTTAACTGAAGGGGAGAATCACCGCCGTCTGTTCCGAATACCGCCATACACTCGGCATAGCTTATCAACGTAAACGCAAACGCCACAGCTGCGGCAACGATAAAGCCTGCAAGCAGCTTTGCGCCTATTACCTTGCCCTTTCCGTGCTTTGCGCAGAGAACTGTCTGTACCGCTCCGCTTGTATATTCTCCCGAAAAAACGGGAGCAAGCAGTATTGCAACGACCACCGCTGTTACAAGTCCCGTGGACATGGTTATTGTAAAAAAGCGGCTGTAGCCTTTGTGATAGGAGAAAACAAAGGGCGTTTCAAGGCTGCTGTCAGCTTTGATAACGTCATTTTTGACGCTGTCGCTAAGGCTGCACTTGTTTATCCACTGTTCAATATAGCCGTGCCTTACGGCGTAGAGGTTTTCCGCCTGTTCCGTTGTCATATTTTGAAATCCGTGCATTCCGCTGTCGTAAATTCGCTGATAAAAGCTGTATATCTTTGAGTATTTTCTTGCCCTGTTCTGATACTCCTCGGACGCCATATAGCTTTCCTCCGTATCGGGAACAGCGGCGTATGCCTTTGAAGCCTCCGTAAGCAGCTCTGTATCAATTGCCCTTCCTGAAATGCTCCGTGCGTAGTCACGATCCTTTTTCATTGCTTCGTAATTTGATTCAAGGTAATTGCCGTTAATATAATCATCACCGAGGATAGTTCCTATTGGGCTGAACATCACTAACGCCAGAGAAATTACAAGCGTCACAACCGCACCTTTTCGGCAAAGCAGCTTTTTCAGTTCAAATGTCAGTAAGTTTCCGAATATTCTCATTTCTTTTCCGTCCTTTCTTCGCCGCTGAAATAATAAAGATACAGATCCTCCAGCGCAGCTTCCCCATTTACAGCGCCTTCACAGGGCTTTTCATCGCATACAAGCCGCAGGAATACTCCCTTTGCTTCGTTCCTTATGTTTATAACGGGATAAGCGGTGGCAAGCT
The DNA here is from genome assembly GCA_051881775.1 of Oscillospiraceae bacterium. Classification (GTDB taxonomy): domain Bacteria; phylum Bacillota; class Clostridia; order Oscillospirales; family Ruminococcaceae; genus UMGS363. Next base: position 2,648 of record JBJEQN010000078.1, read on the forward strand.
CGTCTGCAATCTTTTGCGGCACGGTACATTCCCACACCTTGCCCTTTATTACGCCGATTATCTCTTCAAGAGAGCCGCTGTGTATCATCTGTCCGCTTTTCATAACAAGAATGGTGTCCGCAATATATTCAATATCCGATACGATATGTGTGGAAAGCAGGATTATCCTGTCTGCGCCCATTCGTGAGATAAGGTTGCGGAAGCGCACTCTTTCCTTTGGGTCAAGTCCTGCCGTTGGCTCGTCAAGAATAAGTATCTTCGGGTCGTTGAGCATTGCCTGTGCGATGCCAAGGCGCTGCTTCATTCCTCCCGAAAAGGTCTTTATCTTCTTTTTCGCCTCGTTTGTAAGGGATACAAGTTCAAGAAGCTCGGCGGTCTTTGCCTTTGCCCTTGTTTTGGTAAGACCCTTTAAGGCGGCTGTATACATCATAAAGTCCTGTGCCGTAAATTCGGGGTAATAGCCGAAATCCTGAGGAAGATAACCGAGAACGTCACGGTATTCCTCCGTGGAAACGTCCGAACCGTCAAAGGAAATGCTGCCCGAATCGGGTCTGAGCACACCGCACATCATCCGCATAAGTGTGGTCTTGCCTGCGCCGTTTGCACCGAGAAGTCCGTAAACTCCCTTTGTCAGCGAAAGGGAAATGCGGTCGCAGGCTATTTTGCTGCCGTAATTTTTGGTTACTCTGTCAAGTTTAAGCTCCATATTATAACTGTCCTTTCCGGGCGGCAAGGTCAATTCCGCCCGTTATTTTCTTCATGCTAATTATCATTGATACCGCCCCGACAGCGCATATGAGCATACAAGCCCTGTTCAATGTGCTTTCGGGCAGCATTAGTCCTCTGCTTGGGAATATAACTCCTGCCGCACTAACGGCGACTGCTGCCGCTGCGCTTATATAGCTGCCCTCCCGGTCTCTGAAACGGGTGTACGCCGCAAGGGATATGCTGTTTACAAGCAGGAATGGCGCAAGAATATAAAGCGCAGCTTTGGCAACGCCTGCGGAGGTGAATATCCCCGACAGCGCCGTAAGAAGCGCCGTTACCCCAAAGCTGACCGTACCGATAATAAGCACTCTTGCACCCGTAAGCTGTGGAAGGGAGAACCTGCAGGCAGCTTCAAGCTCCGTCATGCCGTATGCTCCCGAGCGTGATATTTCCGCAGCGGTAAGCATTGCCAGAAAAGGGGTCATTGAAGAAACCGCCCATACCGCAGGCAGGTTTATTGCCGAAATTATCTCCCTTGGCATAAGGCATAAATAAAGCACCGCCGCAAGCAATATGGCAGCCGAAGCAAGCCACAGGCGTTTGCGGATATATCTTACCTGCGAAAGCACAAATCCCCCGAAAGACAGCTTGGGATAAGGCAGAGCCGCAAGAAAACCGTCTTTGCCCCTTGGTTTCGGAGGGGAAAAGGCTTCGTAAAGTTCTTTTTTTACCTTCATTTCAATGCTCCTTTCAGCAGCTTTTTCATTTCGGCAAGAGCGCCCTTTTCAAGACGGTATACCGCAAAGCGTGATATGCCCAGCTGCTCCGCCGTTTCATTTGCCGTAAGTCCTGCAATATACCGCAGAACAAGCACCTCTCTGTGTTCCCCGTCCAGCTTTTCAAGTGCGGCTCGTACAGCGATCTTTGTGTCGCTGTTATCGGAAAAATCATCATCGGGGCAGCCCTCGGGCAGCTCATCCGTCTGTTTTCGGCGGAATGAGTCCGTGCAGAGATTTTTTGCAACGGTAAAAAGATAGGCGGCTTCTCTGCCATTTTTTAAAGATGTATTCTGCGCAAAATACCGAAGGAAGGCTTCCTGAGTGATGTCCTCTGCGGCGGCGCTGTTTCTTAGCTTGTAAAAACAGTAGCGGTATATTTTGTCGTAAAGTTCCTTAAGCTCCGTCATAGGAAACCTCCTTCCATAATGTATAACGTTCCGAAGAAGCAAAATGTGCGGAAAATTTTTTCCTGAGAGAAATTTTTTGTTGTATGCCGCCGAAAGTTATGCTATAATTATTCTGTAAATGATTATAACGCCATTAAGACAATGAAGCAACAATTTTCGGAGGATAATTCTTTGAAACATAAATTTATATATATTTTTCTTGCAGCAGCAGTGTGTATAACGGCACTTGCAGGCTGCACAAAGGTCAATGAGGAGATACCCGACGTTACCGAAGCCGTTACCGAGGAAGAACCGCAGCCTTACCCCGTTACAATAGGCTCGCTGGTGTTTAATTCTGCACCCGAGACCGTGGCGTCACTTTCTCCTGCGGTAACGGAGATAATAGCGGAGCTGGGATTTGAGGATAAGCTGACGGGAAGGAGCGTTTACTGCGATTACCCCGAAAGCGTGGAGAGCATAAGAGAGCTTGGCTCTGCCGCCAATCCCGATGTGGACGCAATAAAGGAAGCGGCTCCCCAGCTGCTCATTTCCCACAGCCCTATCGCCAAAAAGGACATTACCGAGATAGAAAGCGCAGGCACAAGGGTGCTGATTATCTCTGCTCCGTCGTCGGTAGATGAGCTTTACGGGCTTTATGCGAATATATACCGCCTTTTCAACGGAGCGGACGGCGGCGAAGAAGCGGCTTTGAGCGAAAAATTTGCGCCCCTTGAAGCCGCCTTTGAAGAACACGCAGGAATGCTTGGCAGCTATGTTTATGTAATGTCAAAGGACTTTGCGGTGGCTTCGGACAGCACCTTTGCAGGGGATCTTCTCTCCCGTTTCGGCACCAATGCGGCTGCGGAAGAAAGCGGAAACGCCGTAACAAAGGAACGCCTGCTGGAGCTTGATCCGGAATATATAATCCTGTCAAGAAGCGTGAAAAAAAGCCGCCTGCCGGAGGGACTTACGGCTGTTGCGGAGGGCAGGGTGCTGCGTTTTGACAGCGAAACGGAAGCCCTCCTTGAACGCCCCACATCAAGGATAAGCCTTGCAGCGGATGACCTTGCGGAGAAGATAAAAGAGGCAGCGGAGACCACGGCTGAGACCTCCGAGACCGCTGCGGCAGAATAAAATTCAAAAAATTTTTGCGAAAACTATTTACAATTATGTGTAATTGTAGTATAATAATATGTGCCGCTGTAACGGAAGTCACGGCGGCGCATATTTCGAGGTGTGGCTCAGTTTGGTAGAGCGCTGCGTTCGGGACGCAGAGGCCGTGGGTTCGAGTCCCGTCACCTCGACCATCAAAGGTCATAATTTTATATGACAAGCAAAGCTCCTTCATCGTTATCGGTGAAGGAGCTTTGTTTTATGTGGTTTATGGGAGATGTGGGGCAAAAAATCACAACGCACATCTTGATAACTGTTTAGTAAATTCATTTCCATTTTTCAAATTCTATGTTATCAAACTTGTATTATTACAGATTATATGCTATGATTTGAGTAATGAGGCAGGAGGTGTAGTTATGTCGGAATCCAAATATTATTTAAGCTTTGATCACTTGGCAAGTGCAATTACCAAAGGAAAGCAGTTTTCGCCCAATGATGCAGTTGATATAAACGATGATATTTTCGATAATAAGGAGCTTTTTTATAACTTTTCAAATGCGCATCGTTCTTTTGCTTACCTTATTACATCGGAATATATCCATGAGCAGATACTTCCGACAGCTATTAAACAGGCTTTTGTTGATAATGTAAATCATTCTGCTGAAAAGAATGATTGTGATTATCTCAAAAAATATTTCGATGTGGGTACTATACTTCAATGTGTTGATCAGATATCGGAAGAAGAAACAACATTTAAATCTGATAAATCTAAAGTAAAGATAGTAAGGGACGAGGATAAACAAGATTTGTCACATATTTTCCCCACCAAAGGTATTTCGGGACCTAAACTTGAATCAACTCTGAAAGAAGTTATATCGGTTATTGGGAAATACAATGACTACAATAGCATATCTGATGAATCCAACAATTATTATGCAGCTATACTTAAGGTGTATCTGCCGGAAATAGTATTTTCATTAATAACCAACTATACGGAAAAGTTAGGCAAACAAATAGAAAAAATTACAAAAAGCGTAAATAATAAGCGTGAAGTTGATACTGTAATAAAAAAGCTTTGTCACCCCTCTGTAAATATCTCTATTTACGGCGATGATGTCCGCGAAATATCTAAAACTGTTGACTTCGGAGTAAAAGCTTTTAAATATACTATGATTCATAATGCGATATTGCGCAGCAGCAAGGATATTAACTTTGCTTTGTCTTTTATATGGTATGAGCGCAATGTCGGCACATATCAATTCTACTTAACCCGCAATGAGTACGCAGAAGTTGTCAGTAAGATAAGCGGTTTTGAACCCAATGACAGTTTCAAGAAGATGAGCATTGAAAAGAGTGTTGTATTGTATAAAATATTGAAAGAAAACTGTAATTCCGATTTCAATGCACTTGTAAGGTATACAGCTGATTGCCTGCGTTTTTCAAAGGATAGTTCAGAATATGATGATATTTTCGAAGAACCTTACAGTCCGACCCAATTAGGAAAAGCAATAGAGGAATACATAGAAGCAATAAGCCAATATCCGCTAAAAGATGATTTGAAAAATGAAATGCATCAGCTTCTTGATGGTATTTCAAATGATGAACTATCACAAAGAATCTCAACAACACTTATCAATTTCATCTTTTATAATGATATATGGAATCGTGAAAACTTTGTAGTGCCAAAATCACAGTACATATTCAAATGTGAAAGTATTAAATCTACTCTTTGGGATATGAGCAATGTATCATACAGCTTATGGATCGTTGATATGAATGCAGATTGTCCGGACGGCTTAAAAAAAATAAGCTACAGCTCTTCTCTTGATATGCTGTATCCACTAAAAGCCCTCTATGTTGGGGAAAGCATAAGAATTGAATACATAAAAGTTCCCGAATGCATTTTAGTTATTGAGAAATCCTGCAAAATTTCCAACGAATCCCCCAAAATACTATTGAATATGAAAAAAGCTCCTTGCAAAAAAGGCATTTTCCACTTAAAGCAGGCTGAATTTCGAGGAATAACTATTGAGAGAACTTCGTCAGATGAATTGGATCTGCTTTATAGACATGATACATGGGTTGAATTATTCAATCGTGTTAACAATATAGAAAACACTGATAAAATATTCTTTGGTATACATTATTACCTAAACGATATAGGATATGGAAAGATAGTAAGTGAGAAAAATATTTCTGCCAATGCCATAAATTCTATAGAAGACCCCTCAGACCTTTCTTCTGTTTATAATAATACATCAGCACAAGATTATGAAGATCGTATGATAGGAAGTTTTCAACCGTACAAAGGTATTTGCAGCAGCAACACATTCAGCAGCAACAGCAGCAGGCTTATATCCTCGTGCGGCATAGTGAGTGATCAGCCAAGCTATAATGAACCGGGTATCCGCATAAATCTTTATAAAAAATACTCCGATAAGCAAAGATTTACTTTTGAAAATGATAAAGCAACACAGATTATTGATTTTCCTTATACCAATGATATAGCCACAGGATTTTCAAATTATCATTTAATGGATATTTATTATCCTTTGGGTGCATCAAAGGAAAAATACCCTGTTATTGTGACTGTTAACGGTGAATTCTGGTGTTTCAACGATAAATCTGTGTATAGTTCATACGGAAGGCATCTGTCATCAAAAGGTTTTGCGGTAGTGAATTTTAACTATCGTCTTGGATCCGGATATAAATATCCTGAGGGTCTTATCGATGTATGCCGACTGATGGATCATATTAACACTAACGCTGATCTGTATAAACTTGATTTGTCGCAGTTATATATGATCGGAAACTGTACGGGAGCGCATCTTGCAGTTCAGTATTCCGTGTTGGCATCAAACCCTGAATACAGAGGTTTATTCAATCCTATCCAAGACTTACAATTGCCGATACCTAAAAAAATTGCTCTTAACAATGGAATATATAAATTTGATGAAAACACTCCATATTTGAGCCTTTACATTCCGGATGAAGCTCCATCGCAAAAAAGCTGTCTTGATAATATACTCGACTATATAAATAAAGATTTCCCACCGGCATTTATCGCTGTTAATGCAAATGATCCCTTACGCTCAACGGCTTATTTGTTAGAAGAAAAGCTTTCAAAGCAGAGTAAAAAGCCTGAATTGGAAGAGTTTGGACTAATGGATGAATCTCTACAAAACGATTATATTTTCGATGCCACAAGCAATGCCGGAAAGAAATGCAATAATATGGAAATTGAATTCTTTAGAGCAAAAAATTGAATTAACAAGCCTCACGATCACCGTGAGGCTTGTTCTCATCTACCTTTCACCCTCCTATAAAACCCACTCTTACTCATCCCCATCCTCCGCATAAACTCCACAGCCGTGATCTCATCAGCAACTCACTTTCCATACAACTCCTCCCAAAGCTGTTCATCAACAGCTTTGGCCTTTCTGCCCTTGTATTTGCCCTGCGACTTCGCAATAGCAATACCCTCACGCTGCCTGTCCAGTATGTACCCACGCTCCAGCTCTGCAACCGCAGCAAATACCGTAAGCATAAACTTGCCTGCCGGAGTAGTAGTGTCAATGCTCTCTTTTTTGCTTACAAACTCCACACCCTTTTCGGTGAGCAGGTCGATAAGTTCAAGCAAGTCCCGTGTGTTCCTTGCAAATCTGGAGATAGACTCCACAATAACAGTATCACCCATGCGCACAAACCCAAGCATTTCTTTAAGCTGCGGTCGTTCCTTTGATTTGCCCGAAAGCTTGTCAATGTAAATCTTTTCAACCCCAAGCTGTTCCATTAAAATCTCTTGCCTTGCCGTGTTCTGTTCCTCGGTGGAAACCCGTATATATCCAACTTTCATAAATACCTCCTATCTACCATTAGGGTCACATTTCATTTCGGAACGTTCCAAAATGCTGAAACCAACTCTATCGGTACGCTTTTTCATTGCTTTTTGACGTTCCGTTAGACTACACTCTATCGGGACAAAAAATATATCCGCATACTTCACAGCATTCGGATATATTTCAGAAATCAGCACATCTCTATCATTCTCAGCTCCGAAATACACTTCTGCATAGCCATAGGCTCATAAAGCATTTCTTCAATCTCAAATTCATCATACCCATAGTCAAGCAGCATAATAACGTCCTCCGGCGCAATACCAAAATACCCTGCATATTCAGTAAGCATATCTAAGGTTTCATTCTCATATTCCATTTTGGGAAAGTAGCCGTAATACCTGCCATAAATGTCGGGGAACTCAAACCGCTGTACCTCAATTGCTCCATGGGCATCAATTTTCAGTATATCTCCGCAGGAAATGTTGACCTTGCTGTAATTGTTGAATTTCAGCTTCCTTATTGCCCTTGTAAGTATATCATCGGTGCTTGCATAAAGGTAAAATCCTTTGAATTTGTATAAAGCAAGTGGATTGTCACCCTTCACAAGATACAAATTGTCTTTGCGGTCAAGTATCGTATAACAGAAAGAACCCTCGGTTTTCTCAGCCATAGTTCTTATGGATTCAAAACCGAGGGTGTTTTCTTTTTCAATCAATTGCACCGCAACATAGCTGTCTGTCTGAATATTGGTTTCCGGCAAATGTTCCTTTGTTCTCAGTATGTGATCATTATGCAGAACACCATTATGTGCAAGAGCAAAGTCCAGTTTGTCAACGTGTCCAAGGAATGGGTGATTATTGAAGTTCAGATATTCACTGCCCTGAGTAGCCATTCGGGTGTGTCCCATTACAACTTTCACGTTTTCGGGAATCCTGTACCAGAGCAGATGCGCAGCAACAGGTCTTTTGAAAATGTGCAAGCCCGTATTGGTGTTAAAAGCAATGCCCGTAGCGTCTGTTCCTCTTGCTTCACACTCGGTAGAAAGTATCTTGATAATTCTGTTTTTCTCTTTTGCAGTAAAAGTATTTCCATAGTCAATTAATCCGAATAAGCAGCACATAATTATACATCCTCCTCACATTCAACAGGTTCATTAACATAAAGCCTGCGTTCTTTCAGGTAAGTTATCAGTTCCGGTTCTTCAACGCTTGATACAAAATCACACCAGTTAAGCTGTGTAAGTTCTTTGT
>JBJEQN010000079.1:0-10012 GCA_051881775.1 Oscillospiraceae bacterium
ATGGATTATGCGAAGATTTTTTGTCTACAGTTTTATTGGTTATTTGTATAAAATATCCTGTCCAGCTTTTCCGCAGGTATAGTCCTGCCGCTGTTTTTTATAACAAGCACAACGCTGTTTTCGTCCTCCGAAAGAGAAAGGGCAATTTCAGTATCGGGATAGCTGTAATTCACCGCATTACGGATAAGGTTGTCAAGAACCCTCTCCAGCTTGTCGGGGTCGCAGAGAAGCCATACTCCGCCTGCAATATCAAGCTGCCAGCGCAAGCCCTTTTCCTCAAGCAGCGGACGGAATTCAAAGGCTGTCTGTTCCGTCATACGGGTGAAATTCACTCTCTCCAGTTCAAGGCTTATCCGTGTAAGATTAAAACGTGTTATATCAAAAAATTCGTTGATAAGCTCTTCAAGGCGGAGAGCCTTTTCAAGTGCGATGCCCGTATATTTCGCCCTCAGCTCCGAAGAAATTTGCGGCTCGTCCCTCATAAGCGAAAGATAGCCGATAACGCTTGTAAGAGGGGTCTTCAGATCGTGTGCAAGATAAACGATAAGGTCGTTTTTCCGCTGTTCCGCCTCCCTTGCTTCTGCAGCGCTTTTGACGGCTTTTTCACGAACAAGATTTATCTCGTCCTGAACGCTTTTAAGTTCGGGAGAAAGCCGTATCTGACCGCTTTCGGGGAAAGCCAGCTTTTCCGATTCCGCCGTTATCTCGTCAAGGTAGCGCAGCGGCTTCTTAATAAAAAAGCAGGATATAACGAACCAGCCTGCCAGGACCACCGCTCCGCCGAACTGTATGATATGCTCCTTTATCCAGTGCAGCAGCCTGTACAGCATATCCTGTTCCTGCCATACCGTCAGCCTGCAAAGTCCCCACGCTGCCAAAGCCGCAAGCACCACAGCTGCGGCATAAACAGCAAGAGCGGCGGCATATTCTGCGATCATCCTCCGTGAAAGCTCGCTGCGGCGCGCTTTTATCACGGGTGAAGAGTTTTTATCCAACAGTATAACCAACTCCCCATACGGTTTTTATATACTTCGGCTTTCTTGACGGCTCGTGCATCTTTTCTCTGAGCCTTGCAATATGCGCCATTACCGTGTTGTCCGATTCAAAGAATTTTTCCTTCCAGACCGCCTCGAAAAGCTCCTCCGAAGGAACCACTCTCCCCCTGTTTTGGCAAAGATACCACAGAATGTCGAATTCTATCGGCGTAAGGCTAAGATCTTCCCCGTTAAGCGAGCATTTGCGGCTGTCACGGCAGATAAAAAGTCCCCCTAAGCACAGCTCCTCTCTGCCCGAGTTTCCGCCGTCATAAAGATTGCGCCGTCTGAGCTGTGTCTTGACCCTTGCCACGACCTCAAGAGGATTGAAAGGCTTTGTTATGTAATCATCGGCACCAAGAGTAAGTCCCGTTATCTTGTCCATATCCCCCGTTTTTGCAGTAAGCATTATAACGGGAAAGGTATAGCGTTCCCTTATCCTGCAAAGAAGAGCAAAACCGTCAGTATCGGGGAGCATAACGTCCAACAGGGCAAGACTTACGTCCTCTCTGCCAATTATCTCCTCCGCCTGCGCTCCGCTGTACGCCTTGAACACGCCGTAGCCCTCGTTTTTCAGATACAGCTCCACAAGGTCGGCTATTTCCTTTTCATCATCTGCTATAAGAATGTTTACGGTCACCTTTTTTCAGTCCCTTCGGAAATTTTAGGTTAAGCAGCGCAACCGACAGTATAACAAGCGCTATCCCTGCCGCACCTGCAAGGTCAAGACTTTCGCCGAAGCATATCGCACCTACGGCAGCAGCGGCGGCAGGCTCGGAAGAAGCCATTACCGAAGCCTTGCCCGGCTCCGTCCTGCTCAGACCTGCGGTGTAAAGAAGATACGGAAGAACCGTCACCACCGCTCCCATAGCCGCTCCAACGGGAAGTATCTGCGGCGCAAGGCTTATTTTCTCCGCCAGTTCAAATGGAGCGGAAAGAGGCAGCACCGCCAGAGCCGCAAAAACAAAGGTATAAAAGGTTATGGTAAGGCTGCCGTAACCCCTGTCAAGAGCATAACGCCCGAAAATGCTGTACAGAGCATATCCAAGGGCAGAGCCAAGACCCGTCAGCAAGCCCGAACCCGTTAGGCTGAAGCCTCCCTCCGCTATCCCCGAAGCAAGCGCACAGCCTGCAAATGCGGCGACAGCTGCGGCTATCTTTGCGGCGTTCATCTTCTCCTTGAAAAGAAAAACGGACATTATCATCACCATTACGGGGGCAGTATAAAGCAGCACCGCCGCCGCAGAAAGTGAGGTCAGGCTTATGGTCTTGAAGTAGCAGAAATTGAAAAATGCAATGCTGCACACTCCCGTTCCGATAAAGCACCACAGGTCTTTAAGCCTTATGCGAAAAAGCGACCTGTCCTTTACCAGCAGCACGACCGCCGTAAGAATCGCCGCAAAAGCAACTCTCACCGCCACCACCTGCATTGAATCAAGTCCGTACCCGTTCAGCCTGCGGACGAATATGCCTATCATTCCCCAGAGTATTCCTGCGGAAACCACAAAAACCGGACCTGCGGCGTTTTTCAGCTTTCCAAAGTTCATCTGTCAGCGCCGTCCTCCGCAAGTATTTTAACAGCAGAGCTTGTTCCTATCCTGTCGCAGCCCTCGGAAATAAAGGCTTCAAGCTCTTCCTTGGTCTTTATTCCTCCTGCGGCTTTCATTTTCACTCCGCTGCCGATATGTTCCTTGAAAAGACGTATATCTTCAAGCTTTGCTCCTGCCGTTCCGAAGCCTGTGGAGGTCTTGATGTAGTCTGCGCCGCCGTCTGTAACGCACCTGCAGAGAGCGGTCTTTTCTTCTTCGGTAAGATAACAGGTCTCAACAATGACCTTCAAGACCTTTCCGCAGGCAGCCTTTTTCAAAGCGGCTATCTCGGCTGTTACCTTATCAAAATAACCGTTTTTAACATCGCCTAAGTTGACCACCATATCAAGCTCGTCCGCTCCGTCGGCAACGGCGCACTGTACCTCAAAAACCTTTGCAGCAGTCGTGTTATAGCCGAGAGGAAAACCGATAACGGTGCAGATGTTCAGCGCTCCGCCGAATTTTTTCCTTGCATATGCAACGTAGGAGGGCGGAATGCAGACAGAAGCGGTCTTGTATCTAAGCGCTTCTTCGCAAAGAGCGTCTATGTCCGCTTCCGTTGCTGCAGCCTTAAGCTGAGTGTGGTCAATACGGGATAAAATTTCGCTGTTGTTCATAGTAAAACTTCCTTTTCTCAATCAAATACGGAGCATTTCTCCGAAGTGTCCTTTATGCCGTTTTCTCCGTTGATAAGCACCTCGCCCCAATCGGGAGAAAGCACGGAACCGTCCCAGCGCTCTGAAATGTCAAGATACTCAACTCCGCCGCCGTTGCCCTTCCAGCTCCAGCCCAGATAGCCTATGCTGTTTTCGGTGCAGTACTGCATTATATACGCCTCGTCAACGTCACCGTCGGAGTGCTTGTAGCCGAACTCTCCCACGCATACGCAAAGCCCCTGAGAGGTAACGCCTTCAAGATTTGACTTAATGGTTTTTTCGTTCTTTCCTGCCGAACCGTACATATGTATGGAGAACATAGTGTTTGCGTCGGGGTCGGAATCAAAGACCTCCTTGCCGTAGTCTGCAATGCTCTTTCCGTACTGTCCCCAGCCTGCGGCGTCCACCATAATGGTGTTCTTTATGCCTGCTTCACGGAGCCTCGGTATCGCCTTTACATAGCCGTCCCTCCAAAGCTCGCTTTTCCAGCTGCCCGTCCATTCGTTGGCAATGTTAAGGATAACGTAAGCCTCCGTTCCTGCAAGTGCGTCCTTCACTTCTATCCAGTAATCGGTTATTTTTTCAAGAGTTTCTGCGCTGTCGTCACCCGTGCCGTCGTGTACCTCAACAATAGCTATCATATCAAGGGCTTTGCATTTTTCAATAAGACGGGTAATGTTCTCGGGGCTGTCCTTTGTCCACTGTATACCGTTGGCAAGAACTATCCTCACGCAGTTTGCGCCTGTTTTTGCAATTGCTTCAAGAGCCTCGCCGTCATTCTGCGCAAACCAGGAGTGAGCGTGGTTTATCCCTCTGAAAACAAATTCGTTGCCGTTTGCGTCAAGGAGCTTTGTTCCGCTGACGGAAAAGCCGCCCTCAATTTCAGCCTTTTCCGTTTTTGCAGAAGTTTCCGAAGAAACGCTTGCCGCAGCGGACGCTTCCGCAGTTGTCTGCTCCGTTTCCCCCTTTGTGCAGGCAGTCATTGATACAGCCATAAACACCGCAAGCAGCAGAGCCGTTATTTTTTTCATAATACGAACCTCCGTAAAATTATTTATCCTGACAATTATATCAAATTTCATAAAAAATAGCAATAACAAATCACCGTTTGCCGGAAAAAGACATTTGGTAAACCATTTTTACCATTTTATCATCATATTATATCCGCAATGTTCACAAAAAAGTGATGAAAACCGAATAACTTTTCTGTTATTATTTATATGTATAAGAAATAATCGGATAATATGTATTATTATGTATAAAAAAGCAAAATTCCCGGGAGGCGTTTCTATGAGCAAATTCAAACTTGACCTGAGCAACTTCAAATTAGAGTTACACAGTCTTAAAACAAAACTTATCATATTTGTCTGTGCAATGTCGCTGGTAATGATCTCGACCCTTGCGATAGTAAACTATATTTCCCTTTCAAAGGGCATCTCCTCAACAGTAGATGAAATGATAGTTCCGCTCAACACCGAATCCGCTTCGGACGTAAGCTCCAAGATAACAATGCTTAAGGCTCAGAGCGAAACTGCGCTTCTCCGTACGATAAGTTCGGACGTTGTGGGAGTAGCTTCAAGCACAAAATCCGCTATAAATTACCAGCTGGGCAAATTAGGCATTGACGCTTCGGCTTTCGTCCTTTTCAAATCCGGCGAAGCCTTCACCTGGTCGGATAAATTCCCCGAAGACAAATTTGAGGAAATACGCAATTCCGACATCTTTACACAGGCAATGACAACAAAGAAAACCTGCATTTCCGACCCCGTAACGACCGAAGACGGAACAAGCGCCGAATTTACGATAGCAGTCTATGTAAAAGGCAGCGTTACCACCTATATTCTTGTCCTTTATCTCGATGTGGACGCTCTCAGCAGCATTGTTAACTCAGTTCAGTTCGGTGAAACAGGTCACGTTTACCTTATCAATAAGGACGGCAGAACCATTGCCGACAACGACCTTCAGAAGGTAATAGACGGCTTCAACGCCAACGAGCTTGCACAGACCGACAGCAGCTATTCAACCATAGCAGGCGTACACGAGCTTGCCCTTGCAGGCGAATCCGGCAGCACCACAGGTATGGTTGACGGCATTATGTGTCAGATAGCTTACGCTCCCGTTGCCGACAGCGATTGGGCGGTAGTCCTTGTTGCTCCCGAAAAGGAATTCAAGGAGCCTCTTGCAGCAAGCACGAAAACCATAGTTGTTTTCTCCGTTGCAATGCTCATTCTTGCAGTTATCTGCACAATAATCATTATGAGCGGCGTAGTAAACCCCGTTATAAAGGTGACCGCCCGACTGAAATCACTTTCCGACGGCGACCTTGCCACCGATGTTGAACAGGTGAAAGAACGCAACGAAGTGGGAGTGCTTGCATCCTCTCTCGACACCACCGTGCGTTCTCTCAGAAGCTACATAGACGAAATATCCGAAGCGCTCGTGCAGATCTCCGAGGGCAACCTTGCCTTTGAAATGAACGGCGAGTTCAAGGGCGATTTCGTTAAGATAAAAAACAGCTTCAACAGCATCCTTGCACAGCTCCGCCGCACCTTTGAGAAGATAAGCCTTGCCGCAAATCAGGTAAGCGACGGCGCTTCACAGGTGGCTTCCGGCGCACAGCTTTTAAGCGCAGGAGCCGTACAGCAGTCCGAAGCCATAACTACCGTTTCCGACCAGATAGAGGATATTGCACAGCATATCGAATCCACCGCAGGCTTTGCCGCAGGTACAGGCGAGCTTGTCGATAAGATCGAATTGCAGATAGATTCCTGCAACAAGGAAATGAACAAAATGCTGAGTTCAATGGACGACATTTCCAACTCTTCGGCTCAGATCTCCGAAATAATACAGGTTATCGACGACATCGCATTCCAGACAAACATCCTTGCCCTTAACGCCGCAGTTGAAGCCGCAAGAGCAGGCGATGCAGGTCTCGGCTTTGCAGTTGTTGCCGACGAGGTAAGAAACCTTGCAAATATGAGCGCCGACGCAGCAAAGCAGACAAGTATGCTTATCGAGGACTCCATAAGGAACGTTAAGCACGGTACTGCCATTGCCAGAACCACCGCCGAATCCCTTAACAAGATAGTTGCCAGCGCCTCCGAGATCAACGAAAAGGTCAAGGACGTTGAAGCAGCTTCAAAGCGCCAGAATCAGGTAGTTTCCACTATCAGGGACAGCGTTATGCAGGTCACCGCAGTTATCGACAACACCTCCTCCACCGCCGAGCAGAGTGCCGCTACCGCAGAGCAGATGTCCGGTCAGGCAGGTATTCTCCGTGAGATGATCGACCGCTTCAAGTATGAGATAGATTTTGACGACAGCAGTTACCTCAATATGGATGAAGGATCCGAAGCCGTTGAAGAAGCGGACGTTATGCTCTCCGATGAAGCTGCCGCACCCGAAATATACGATGAAAATGCGGAACAGGAAGCAGCCGACGAGGTGTTTGAGTTCCTTTGCGAAGACGGCGCCGAAGAAACCGTCAGCGAAACCGAAACACAGGAAACCGCCGAAGCCGCTCCCGAAGAAGAGCAGGAAGAAACCGCTGACGAAAGCGAAGACGAAGCTGTTTATTATGAGCCTAACGACAGCAATGAATTCACCCCTATCGACTTCAGCAGCTACACCGATGAAGATTTCCGGCATCATGACGGAGATAAATATTGATCGTACAACAGCATAAATTCAGCGGAACGTCCTTTAAGGGGAGCCCCCTTTGCCATTTCGTATGTTAATTTGCGAAATGAACAAAGTTTGAGGCTCGGTACCGATAATTACTTCTTTATCGGTAGTACCCTAACAGGCGCTCCGCTTTTTTAAAAGGATAACTATGAACTATTTTAAACTTGCAGCCGCAGCATACTTTATAATAATAAACATAATAGGCTGGGTCCTGCCCGTTGTTGACAAGAAAAAAGCCCGTAACGGACAGTGGAGAATACCCGAAAAAACATTGTTTATCGTTGCTGCGCTGGGCGGTTCTGCCGCAATGCTCATTTCAATGAAAAAGCACCGCCACAAAACACTGCATAAGCGTTTTATGATAGGCATACCCTGCATAATTTTCATTCAGCTTGCGGCAGTTTCGGCGGCGGTTTATCTTTACCTTTCACGGGCATAGGCTTTTGTGTTAATTAGATGAATTTTTCACGTTTGTGCTTGAATAAAGAACAACATTGTGTTATAATATTAAATTATAACACAATGTTAATTTTTTTATGAAAGGACGGGTAAATTCATGCGTGATTCACATTACAACTTTGAAGATGTAACTCCGGACGTAGTGGAGTTTGCAGAACTGTGCAAGAAAAACAGCAACATCGACCCCGAACTGTACACTAAATACGATGTAAAACGAGGTCTGCGAGACATCAACGGCAAAGGCGTTCTTGCAGGACTTACCGAGATCTCGGAAATAGTGTCTTCAAAAACCGTGGACGGCAAATCGGTGCCCTGCGAAGGCGAGCTTTATTACAGGGGCTACAACATAAACGACCTTGTTGACGGATTTGTCGGAAAACGCCGCTTCGGATTTGAGGAAATAACCTATCTGCTTCTTTTCGGCGAGCTTCCGTCGGAAGTGCAGTTTGAAAAATTCAAGGCTCTGCTTGCCGATTACCGCAAGCTGCCCACCACTTTCGTAAGGGATATTATAATGAAATCCCCCAGCAACGATATTATGAACAGCCTTGCAAGGGGCGTGCTTACTCTCTATTCCTACGACGAGGCCCCCAACGACCTGTCGCTGCCAAACGTTCTGCGCCAGTCCCTTGAGCTTATTTCGCTGTTCCCTCTTATTGCAGTTTACAGCTACCACGCCAAGAATTACTATATTGACGGCGGCAGCTTCTTTATCCACCAGCCTGCAGCGGAATATTCCACCGCAGAGAACATTCTGCATATGCTCCGTCCGGACAGCTCCTTCACCGAGCTTGAAGCCATAATCCTTGACCTTGCCCTTGTGCTTCACGCAGAACACGGCGGCGGAAACAACTCGTCCTTCACCACCCACGTTGTAACCTCTTCGGGAACGGACACCTATTCCGCAATAGCAGCCGCTCTTTCTTCACTTAAAGGACCCAAGCACGGCGGCGCAAACATCAAGGTATCAATGATGTTCGAGGATATGAAGCAGAGCATTTCCGACTGGACGGACGAAGACGAGGTCAAAGCCTACCTTGTAAAGCTGCTCCATAAGGAAGCCTTCGACCGTTCTGGACTTATCTACGGTATGGGTCACGCAGTTTATTCCATCTCCGACCCCAGAGCCAACCTTCTCAGAAAAGCGGTCAAGAGCCTTTCCGCCGAAAAGCATCGTGAAAAGGAATTTGAGCTTTACAGCATGATAGAACGCCTTGCTCCCATTGTAATAGCGGAGGAACGCAAGATATACAAGGGCGTTTCCGCAAATGTGGACTTCTACAGCGGCTTTGCATACACCATGCTTGACCTGCCCCCCGAGCTTTACACACCTCTTTTCGCCATTGCGAGAATTTCCGGCTGGTCGGCGCACAGAATGGAAGAGCTTGTAAACACCAACAAGATAATCCGTCCTGCATACAAGAGCGTACTTGATCACAAGAATTATGTTCCCTTTGAATTAAGATAATTCCCCTTCCCGTTCGGACTTTAATCGGGTCTGAACGGGGTTTTTATTTGAAAGCGGAACGTGGAAAGTTAAAAGTGGAATTATATGCCGTCTATATAATAAATTTAAACATTAATCCTTAAAGGTCAGCACAGACTTTCCCGTAAGGATAAGGAACGCACCCACAGGGATAACGCCAAGCAGAAGCTCCATATCCTCTGCAATAGTTACCGCAAAAACAGCAGCGGCGATAAGGAGCAGACCGCAAAGCTTCTGTTTCAGCATACTGCGGCGGTGTGCGCAGCTTGTTCGTGTCATTTTTATAGCAGTTCTGCCGCTTTTTTCTCCGGAAATAACCTGTGCATTTGAGCTTTCATAATTCATAGTCATAGTAGTTTTCTCCTTTTTTTCAAATTCTCTTGTTTTTCTGTGCAGGACAGATTTTTATTTATTTTCCGTTCGCACATATGTTCAACACATTTGTTCTGATTTGTATTATAGAACAAATGTACCGATTTGTCAAGAGTTTTTCCGAAAAAATGTTCGATTTTTGGAAAGGTGTACTGTTTTGAGGACAATTCGGGAGAAAACTGTAACATAAAACCTCAACAGGAATCCCACAACCGTAACAGCAATCAACAAACTCACCAAAAAGCGCATAGCGGTGGCCGGGAGAGGGTTGGGGGTTTGGGGAAAGAGAGTGCAGAGGGAAAACCGCAAGGGGGTAAGGGAGAGGGCGACCCAGCGTCCTTAGGTTACCAGAGCGCCTCCCCCTTGCCCCCTGAAGGTTGTCCCTTTGCATACCCTGCCATTCGATAGCGCTCAACAAAAAGAAGTCACGTTAAATAAAATTATGGCGAAATGCCTAAATTATTCATTATTCACTATTCATTTTTCATTATTCATTTAGCGAAGCGCTATAGTTTGCTGTGTCGGATAAAATGCACGTCGCTTCGCTCCGCACATTTTATCCGAGGGTACTTTTATTTTGTAGGATAGAAATGGCGCAATTCACATAGTCGGTTTTACAAGTTTTATGTTATACGACACATTACTTGTTTCCGCTTTTTTATGTGAATTGCGCCTTTGGGTTTGATTGTTTGCTTGTTTTTAATTTACAATGCGTTATGCCTTACTTTAGGG
>JBJEQN010000080.1:0-9953 GCA_051881775.1 Oscillospiraceae bacterium
GACGGCGGAGCGCTGGGCATATCGTGGCGCAAGGACGGCAAGCTCAACAGAGGCTACTGCATACCCACAGCAAAGTTTGTGTACTGGTGGTTTGGAGAAAATCCCGTGAGAGATTCAACAAAAAAGTAAAAGGATGTGATAAAAATGCGTGAAATCGTGATGTGCATAATGCTCGGGAGCTTGTTCAGCACACTTATACTGCAGATAGCGGCGAACATACAGCTGTGCTTCGGAGAGGATGATGACGATGAGCAGGACAAGCTGTAAGGGCTGCATACACTATCGGACGTTTGACGGTCATACCAAAAACGGCAAAAGGAACTGTCATTACATACTCGATACGGGCGAGCCGAGGGGCTATCCTGCAAGCAGCTGCACAAAAAAAGAGCCGCACCGTTGGCGGACGGTACAGGCTCAGAACAATATAACACAGCCTTATTATAAGGCATAAGAAAGGATTTGTCAAGTATGGCAGGAAAAACTTATCTGGATATTTTAAAAGAGCACTATCCGAATGTGGTTTTAAACGAGCTTTACGGTTATTGCCCTGCAGGATTTTTTAAATACGGAATGGATATGCATCATCCCGACTGCACAGTAGAATGTGATAAATGCTGGCTCTGTGCGGCTGACAGCGAATGGTGTGAAAACGGCGAATATGATGTTCCCGAAGAGTGGAAAGCTGCGGCTGAGCAGGACAAGCCTTCAGAACCTCCTGCTCCCGTCCGGAACGAACGCATCGAAGAGATCTCCGGCACCTTCAATTACGCCGTTCTTTCCGTGGAGATTGGAGAGTATCTTAAGCATAAGGAAGAACAGCTCAAAAACGAATACATGAACTTCACCGCAAACTGCGGAAGGATATTTGCGGAAGCGCAGGAGAAGTTGGCGAATAACAAAAACGGTTTATTTGACAAATGGATCTCTTCTATGGGATTCAAGCGTGATACTGTTTACAGAATGATTCAGGTACATAAATTTATATCGTCGCAAATTGCGACAATATCCGAGAGAGAAATCTTTGATGCCTTGCCTAAAATGCTTCAGTATGACATTTCCTCCCCTTCCGCTCCACCGGAGCTTGTTGAGCAGGTCATGAGCGGTGATATTACCACACACAAGGAATATATCGCTTTGAAGAAGGAGCTGGAAGCCGCCGAAGAACATAATGCCGTTCTGACCGCAGAAAAGGAACAGTTTCACAAGGCAAGCAAAGCAAACCTTGAAAAGCTCAACGAAGAACGTGAACGCAATGACGAGCTTGAAAAGCAGCTTGCGGAGGCAAAAGAAAGCCTTGACACAAGTGAAGATGATGTCCGCAAGGCGGAAGAACGTGCAGAATATGCCGAGAACAAGATTACTGAAATATCTGTGAAAAAACACGAGCTTGAACGGCGTATCAAAGAGCTGGAGAGCCGTCCTGTTGATGTTGCTGTGGACGTTGACGAGTTGAACCGCCGTGTTGCCGAAGCGGTAAGCAGGATAAACAGCGAGACCGAGCGCACACTTGCTGCGGAACGCCGGGACTTTGCCGACACGATAAATGCCAAAGATGATAAGATCTGGGCGCTTGAGGATAAGATAAAGGAGCTTGAAAGCAGACCTGTTCCGAACAACGGTGAGAAGATATTTGCTTTAAAAATGACAATGGAACAGTATCAACAGCTTGTTGATGTTATCAATGATTCAAAGGACAAGGAACTCTCGGCAATTATAAAGAGAGTCAAGATATTTAATGTTTAAACGAAAGGAAATGAAACTATGGCAAGTTTATATGAAATGACAAGAGATTTTGAAGGTCTGTTTGAGCAGTACGAAGCTATTTCAGACATGGAGTTTGCTTCCGACGGAAACGGCGGATATGTTGACGATGACGGAAACCCCGTAGACCCTGCTGCAGCCCGTGAAGAGATGGTGCAGGCTTGGTTCGATACCCTTGACGGCATGGAGCAGGAGATCCAGAACAAGGCAGAGGCTGTTGCTATTTACATAAAGAGCATTACTGCCGAAGCCGAAATCATAAAGGCGGAAGAAAGCCGCCTCCGCAGCCGCAGGCAGTCCAAGGAAAAGGCTGCGGAGCGCATGAAAAAGTATCTTATGGACTGCATGACGGCGGCAAAGCTCAAGAAGATAGATATGCCCCGTGCAGCTATATCCATAAGGAACAACGCCGAAGCTGTGGAGATCACCGATGAAGGCGGATTTATAGCATGGGCACAGGCTAACGATCGTGATGACCTGCTGAAATACTCTGCTCCCGAAATCAGAAAAACGTTTGTTAAGCAGGATCTGAAAGCCGAAAAGGACATACCTTATGCGAAACTCACACGTTCGCAGTCGGTCATTATAAAGTGAGGAGGAAAAATAATGGGATTACCTGTACTTATTATCGGATATTCGGGAAGCGGCAAATCCGCTTCAATGAGGAATTTCGGTGCCGATGAGCCGGCACTTGTGAATGTAAACGGAAAGCCCCTCCCCTTCCGCACAAGGTTTTCGTCCGTGCTGAACTCGGACGATTACACAAGGATAAAGGACTTCATAAAGGCTTGCGCAAAGAAGTCAGTTATTATTGATGACTGCCAGTATCTTATGGTAAACGAATTTATGCGCCGTTCCAAAGAAAAAGGCTATGATAAATTCAACGACATCGGCAATCATATGTGGGATCTGATACGTTTTGTTGAAGAACTGCCGAATGATGTTATCGTATATTTTCTCGGTCATATCGACACAGACGATAACGGAAGAGAAAAGTTTAAAACAGTTGGCAGACTGCTTGACGAAAAGGTCAACATTGAGGGAATGTTCACGACTGTTTTAAAAACTGTCGCAAGCAACGGAAAATATATGTTTGCTACGCAGACAAGTGGTACTGATACAGTCAAATCTCCCATGGGTTTGTTTGAAACACAGTACATTGAAAACGATCTGAAAGCGGTCGACAGCTCCCTTCGCATATACTACGGACTTACACCGGAACACACTTGCTCAGACTGTGGAAAACCTATAATGCCTGCAGCCGGAAGAACTGCAGAACAGCTTGTTGAAGGTTCACTCAAATTTTACGGAAGGAAACTTTGTCTGAACTGCTCCACAGCTGAAAACAAGAAGCGTAAAGAGGCGGCAGCAAATGCAGCAACTTCGTGATTATCAGGAGGATATAATTTCCCGTGTAAGGAAAGCATACAAGCAAGGCTACAAGTCACCTTGCATTGTACTACCCTGCGGCGGCGGAAAGTCGGTAATTACCGCAGAAATAGCTAAGCAGACTACATACAAGGACAATAATGTTCTTTTTCTCATTCACCGCCGGGAGCTGCGTGACCAGATAATACGGACGTTCTCCCGATGGGGAGTGGATATGAGTTTGTGCGAAGTAATGATGGTACAGACCGCAGCAAGGCGTGCCGACAGACTGCGGCCGCCTGCGCTGGTGATCACCGACGAAAATCATCATTGCCTTGCAGCTTCATACAAGACAATATATGAGGAATTCCCGAAGGCTCGGTTTTTGGGCGTTACGGCGACGCCTGTGCGGCTTAACGGTGACGGTCTCGGAGATGTGAACGATATTCTTATCGAAGGTGTTTCCGCAAAGTGGCTTATCGAAAATAGATACCTTGCTCCGTATGATTATTATGCGCCTTCGGTTTCCGACCTTACGGGAATAAAGATCACACACGGAGAATATGCAGCCGGGGACGTTGAAAAGCTGCTTGCCAAAAACACCGTTTTCGGGGACGTTATCGGGTATTATAAAAAGCTGGCGCAAGGCAAACAGGCTATATGCTACTGCGCTTCCATAAGGCATTCGGAGGAAATGGCTGCGGCATTCTGCAGAGCAGGGATAGAAGCAGCGCACATTGACGGCAGCACTCCACCTGCCGAGCGTGAAGAGATTATCGAGAAGTTCAGACGTGGGGCAATTGATATTCTGTGTAACGTTGATCTTATTTCGGAAGGCTTTGACGTTCCCGACTGCGAATGTGCAATACTGCTCCGCCCCACAAAGTCGCTGACGCTGTTTATTCAGCAGTCAATGCGCTGCATGAGATACAAACCGGGAAAACGAGCCGTTATTATTGACCATGTGGGAAATTATGCAAGGTTTGGTATGCCGGACGATGAGCGCAAATGGACGCTTGATAAAAAAGACAGGACCGGACACAAAAAGAATGAAACCGAAGCTCCCGTCAATGCAAAAATGTGTCCTCATTGCTTTGCTGTGTTTCCTCCGGCGGATAAATGTCCTCGGTGCGGATTCGTTTTCCCGAAGCAGGACAGGCAGCTTGAAACTGCGCAGGCGGAGCTTCGAAAAATCGAAGGCTTCAAGCTGGATTTTTCCACTCCCGACGAGTGCAAGGACTATAGCGAGCTGCTTGCGTTTGCAAAGAAGAGAAATTATAAGCCCGGTTGGGCATATTATCAGGCAAGAAACAGAGGCTTTATATGACCGAAGAACACGCAATACAGAACGCTATACGCATAGCCTTGTCCGAATATGCAACCGTATTCCGTGCGAACGTAGGAAGCGGCATAACATACGACGGCAGACACTTTGAAACAGGCTTACCAAAAGGATTTTCCGACTTATTCGGGTTCAGACATTCGGACGGAAAAATATTTTTCATCGAGGTAAAAACGCCTACGGGACGTCTGAGTAAAGATCAGGTAAATTTTATTCGACAAATGCAGAACTACGGAGCTATTGCAGGAGTTGCACGCTCCGTAGAAGATGCGCTGAAAATCATACAGGAGGTTTGATTATGAATTTTTCCACAAACTATGACAACATCGGCGGAAACGGACTGCTTCCGCCGGGCAGATATGAGTGCATTGTTAAGGACGCTGTTCCGGCGGTCACAAAGAACGGAGCGCCCTATCTTGACATAAGGTTCGTAATAAGGAACGATGTCGACCAGAAGTATCAGAACAAATACATTTTCCATTCTATATGGAAGAAAAAAGAGCCGACCGAACAGGACAAGCAGGTCGACGGATACAGTTTTGCACAGCTTATGAGCCTTGCCAATGCGGTGAAGCTCCCTTCCGGTAAAAACTATGCCTCCGTTGAAGATCTGTGCAAGGATTTTGTAGGCAAATGCGCCAACATCGAGATTGAACATCACGAATATAACGGCAAAACAAGCGAGCGTGTTAAATACTGCAATCAGACGGCATACCCGGAATGCAAGCACGTTTTCAAAGCTCCTGCAGCTCAGACAGATAACAACACATACCGTGACCCCAAACAGGACGCATTTGCGCAGCCCGTGACGGCACAGCAGCCAAAGATAGACAATCTTGACGATTTTGAAGAAGTAATAGGCGATAGCGATCTGCCGTTCTGAGGTGAAATAAATGTATGAAAAAATACCCGAGGAGCTTAAAGCTCTCCCTTGCTGGATATGCTGGCAGGGCGTTCCCGACGATGAAAGCGGCAAGCTCCGCAAGATACCCGTTAACGCCCGTGACGGCACAGCAGCCAAGTCAAACGATCCTTCCACATGGACGGACTTCAATACCGCTGCTGCCGCTTCTTTAAATTTTTCGGGAATAGGCTTTGTTTTTGACGGCAAGTCAGGCTATTTTGGCGTTGATCTGGACGGTATCGGTGACAGCCTTGAACAGTTTATGAAAGGCGTTACCGACAACATTGCAGGTGAATTTATACACACCCTGCAGTCCTACACGGAGATCTCCCAAAGCGGACACGGCATACATATCATTTGCCGTGGCTCGCTGCCTGCAGGCGGACGGCGTAAAAATTCAGTTGAAATGTACGAAAGCGGCAGATATTTTATTATGACGGGCAACGCCATAACCGATTACGGTATAACCGACTGCACGGACAGTATAAAGGCTCTGCACGAAAAATACATAGGCGGCGGAAGTGCGCCCGTAACTAAAAAGCCTTCTGCTGTTACGCCTTCATCGGGAAGTATTTCGAACGGCAGCATCGGTGAACTGCTTGAAAAAGCACGTCGCTCAAAGCAGGGCGACGTTTTCAGCGACCTTATGGCAGGAAATTTTGAAAATCACTATAAGTCCCACTCGGAAGCTGATATTGCCCTGTGTAATATGCTTGCATTCTGGCTTGGACGTGATGCAGGCGCAATTGACAGCGCTTTCCGCTCTTCGGGTCTTATGCGTGATAAGTGGGACCGCAAGCAGTCCGGCAGCACATACGGCGCTCTGACGATACAAAAGGCAATTGCTGATTGTATGGCGGTTTATGGTGAAAAGTCCACTCCTGTGGAAAATTACTCTATCACCATTTCACCCGGCGGCGATCCTCACGTTGAAACCGAGGAGGGCGAAGAGGTCAGGCTGTACTCGATGGATGATACCGGCAACGCCGAAAGAATGTTTGTGAACTACGGCAGCCGTCTGCGGTACAGCTATGTAGAAAAAACGTGGTATTACTGGGATGAACGGCGCTGGTGTAAGGACATCACAGGCACGATAGACCGTGTTGCCGATGATTCCCTTGACGTAATGCGGCGTGAACTGGAGATCTACAAGCAGATAGATCTTAAAAAGCCGCCGCAAGAAGGTAAATCCTCTATGGAAAACCTTTTCCAAAGGCACATCAAGACTTCCAGAAGCTCCAAGGCTAAGACGGCGATGAAAAAGGAGCTGCAACACAGGGTTCCGATAGTCCTCGGACAGTTTGACCGCGATAAATATGTGCTTAACACTCCCACAGGCATTATCGATCTCAAAGAAGGCAAGCTGCTGCCACATGATATTGAAAAATATATCACAAAGCTCACGGGAACAGGCTTATCGGAAAGCGATTGTCCCCAATGGAAGGTGTTCCTTAACACCATATTCAACGGTGATGCAGAGATGATACGTTACATACAGAAAGCCGTCGGTTACTCTCTGAGCGGCAGTACCAATGAGCAATGTGTTTTCTTCCTCTACGGCACGGGGCGCAACGGCAAATCCACCTTCCTTGACACTATCCGTGCTATGATGGGTGACTATGCTGCCAACGCACAGCCGGAAACTATCATGGTATCGCAGAAAAGCTCGGGCGGAGCACGTTCCGATATTGCACGTCTTAAGGGTGCCAGATTCGTTACAACCGTAGAGCCCAACGAGGGCATGAGGCTTGACGAAGGGCTTATTAAGCAGCTGACGGGCGGCGATCCCGTTACGGCAAGATTCCAGTATTCGCAGGAGTTTGAGTTTGTGCCGGAGTTCAAGATCTGGATGGCTACAAATCACAAGCCTATTATCAGAGGCACAGATACGGGCATATGGCGCAGAATACACCTTGTGCCATTTACTGCAGCTATTCCCGAAAGCAAAGTTGACCGCAACCTTCCTTACAAGCTGCGGAAAGAGCTGCCGTCCATACTAAAATGGGCGGTGGACGGTTATGCTCTGTACAAGTCTGAGGGGCTGCGTATGCCTGCGGCTGTACTTAATGCAGTTGATGATTACCGCCGTGAAATGGACGTAATTTCGGCGTTTCTCTCCGCCTGCTGCACCGTGGGCAAGGGAGCGG
The DNA here is from genome assembly GCA_051881775.1 of Oscillospiraceae bacterium. GTDB lineage: Bacteria > Bacillota > Clostridia > Oscillospirales > Ruminococcaceae > UMGS363. The sequence goes on from JBJEQN010000080.1 coordinate 7,523, forward strand.
AGCAGTCGAGCGTATTGTATGCGGTCTACTGCAAATGGGCAAGTGATAACAACGAATACAAGATGTCGCATACCCGTTTTACAACCGAGCTTTTGAAAAAGGATGGGATAAGCAAAGAACGCAGACGGGACGGCATTGTTATTACAGGGATAAACATTCAGGATTATTGCCGAAATCAATAAAACTGTGAAGGGTTGTGAAGGGTTGAAGGGTATTTTCTAAACCTTTCACAGGGGAAATAAAAAAATAAAAATATATATAGAAGGTTTTAGAAATCGGGTGCAAACCCTTCACACCCTTCACACAAGCAGAGGTGATGAATATAAGATATTTTAAGAAACCTCTCCCGAATTTTGCGGACGAAGCTGTCTGGAATGACCTTGAACGGCAATGCTATGACGGGACTATTGATTATGAAGACTTCCCTGCGGACGAATACAAATACTTTGACAAGCTGCGCATCATATATCTTAAATACAAATTTGACGATATGCCTAAGGCGGAAGCTGCGGAAAGCAAGCGCCTGCTGCTGAAGGAATACAAGCTGTCAAAGGATAAGGCTGCGCAAAGTTTCAAGGTCTGCCGGAAGTACCAGGACAACATCAAGAAGTTTGAGATTTTAAAGACCGCAATAAACAAGGCAGGCTCCGTTCAGGACAAGCTGGCTCCTGCCCTTGAGATAATCGGGATGATCACTGACGATGATGTTTTTATGAAAATTAATTTGGAGGAGTAGAAAATGCGTGAAATATTATTCAGAGGTCAGACACGCCGCAAAGGCGAATATACCGTTAATATGGCAGGTGATAAATGCAAAAGTAACTGGGTGTATGGCGGTATATTTCCGCAGAATAAAGACGGCGATTTTGCAATTATTTATCAGCAAGAACCTGAGATAAGAAAGTTTCCTGTTTATGCTGATACAGTCGGACAGTACACAGGCTTAACAGACAAGAACGGCAAGAAGATTTTTGAGGGGGATATTGTTAAGGGTATTGCGTATTCCGCTGAAAGAATTGGTGTAATTGTTTGGATTGATGAAATTGCAAGCTTTGGTGTGCGCTATTGCAAGAGCCAAAATTCTACTGCTTGGGAAAATTCGTCCATTCTGAGGTGCGCTTCAATTGGTAAGACGGACCAATTTGCAGCAGAAATCATCGGCAACATTCACGATAATCCCGAACTTCTTGAAACCGCCGCCAAGCCTGCCGCCAAGAATATTGCTCAGAGCGGACTTGCGCCTGCAACCGAAAATTTTGAGTTAATGGAGGGCTGACAATGTCTGAAATCAAGTTAAAGCCTTGCCCGTTCTGCGGAGGTAAGGTAGAAATCGAATGTCTTGACGATGAATACTTCTATGTGACCTGCAGTAATTGTCATAGCAGCACATCATTCGGCTTTGTGTACAAAGACGGAACGGCAAGAGATGCAACGAAAGCTGAAACCGTCAAGGCTTGGAACAAGCGAACCATAGAAATGATAATTAATCAAAACGGCAACAATTGCACCCAAATAGGCAGCGTCGGTACGCTTAAGCTGTAAAGGAGAGCTGACAATGAGTATAAAAGTTAACTATCAAAATCCTAAAATTGGTCTGCGTGTAGTTGACAGTTACACTAAACGAACTATGGAAATAGTGGACATTATCGAAGGGCAAGCAAATACATGGTATTTGTGCCTTGATTCTGATGATGGTGCAACATACCTGAGAGTGTTCGGAGATTTTGATGAGATTTTTTGTTATGAATAGAGGATGATGACAATGGCTGAAAAAGAATACATAGAGCGTGAAGCAATTTATGATAAGCTGCATAATATCGGCGGTTGTGATGCAACAGACGATTGGTCAAAGGGTTGGGATAAGGCTATTGATGCGGCTATAAATATAATCGAGGCTATTCCAGCCGCTGACGTTGTGGAAGTCGTAAGGTGTAAGGACTGCAAGTATTTACTGAAAGACCCTTCAGAACGAGAAGCTCATTTATGTAGTCGAAATGGGTTTATAAGAGGACGGGTCAATCTTGACGATTTTTGCAGCTACGGAGAAAGGAAGGAACTTGACAATGGCAAAACATAAATACAGTATGCAGAAACCCGTACAGAACGATTTGCAGCAATGTATTAACAGCTTTGAACGTATGAAGCGTGGCGGTATCGGAATAGCAGACGAACTTGTATGCGATACCTGCAAACGAGCATTGAAATATATTGACGAACTGGAAGCTAAATTAGCCGAATCCGAGCCTGTTCGTCACGGGCATTGGGTCGAAGAAGATACAGCCGTGACCTGCCCTATCTGTACACGGTCGTACGACACGGATTTTGAGATAAAGCGGAGCGTTGCTCTGGGGTTTAAATATTGCCCCAACTGCGGAACAAAAATGGACAACCGCCAAAAATTTTAGACACGACCTAAGGAGTGAGCAAATGA
>JBJEQN010000081.1:0-6683 GCA_051881775.1 Oscillospiraceae bacterium
CGAGAGAACCAACGTTGACGGTAATGGGAGAACCTGCGTCAAAGCCTGCATTTACGGTCATAGTGCCGAAGCCTGTTATGTTGCAGCCGCCGAACATACTGTCAAGAGTAAGCTCGCTCTTTGTGCCGCCCTTTAATGCGTTGAGATTTTTCGATGAAAATTCATTCAGCGTAAGGTTCTTGGAGGTCGTAAGAGTATAACCCTTTGCGTTTGTAGTGTTTATCATAACATTTACAAGCACAAGGTCAACGCCGACAGAAACGGAAGCTGCATCCTTAACGGTGATAGACTGTCCCGATGTCGATGTGACAGTTACGCTCTTCACCTTTGTGGGGAGAGCAAACTTTGCGGTCTCAACGTTGTCTGTGATAACAATGGTAACAGGAACGCCGCTAAGGCTCTTGTCACCGTTTATTGCTGTTACAGCCTCGTCAAACAATGCATATGCGCCGTAATAATCTGCTTCTTCGCCGTAATATGCATAAACTCTTGGGAGAGTTGCCTTGATTGCTGTGCCGTCCTTGTAGATAGCATAGTTATAATCGGTGTCCTCTTCTTCGCCGACTATAGTGAATGCCGACTTGAAGCAGGTAGCTGCAGCTGTTTTAGCGTTAAGGAGAGTTGTTCCGTTTGCGATCTCGGTATAAATGAAATAGCCGTCCTTCTCTACAACGGGGATAAGGTTGACCTTTTCGCCGCCCTTGGAAGTAACCGCTCCGGTAACGGAAACATTTGCATTCTGCTCTATGCAAAGATCAAATGCGCCTGTATTGGTTATTGTGCCGATAACAGCATTGCCCGACATAATGAAGAATTTGTTGTTGCCGTTGTTGTAGCTGTCTGCTGTTGATGTAACGGCTGTGATGTTAATTGATTTAGCGCCGCCGTCTACTACATTTGCGAAAGAGCCTTCAAAATTAAGAGCCTTGATGCTTACAACGGCATTTTCCGCAAAGTAAACGGTATTTCCGTCAGAACCCGGGTTCTTAACGGTGATAGTCTTTGAAGCGGAGGTCACATTTCCGCCGAGAGTTGCTTCTGCTTCAAATATAACATCGCAGTTTGCCGTTAATCCGCCGCTGAAGGTGTAAGATGCGGGGCCTGCGAATGTAACGGACTTTGCAGCACCAACGGTAACAGCGCTGCTTACTGTTACATCGGCAAGCTCATCTTCAATAACCTCGCCTGTATAGGTGATAACGTAATCTGCCTTTGAGTTATTGGATCTGCTGATGTAGCTGAGTGCTTCTTCAACGGAAACAGCGGACTTTGTCTTGCCGTTGCCGCTTACCAGGAAGTTGCTGTCGCCCACTTGGAAATTATCGCCGTGGTTATCGTAGGAATATTTAGTTGCAGTACATATTTCGGGGCTATATACCTCGGTATATCCATCAAAAGCATAATGGTCGCTTAAAAAATTGTTATCGGTAACATTAAAATATCTGTAATAATACTGCGCACCGTCAAAAGACTGCTGATATTCGGGAGCAAGGTCATCCCATGTTGAGTCAAAGTTATACCATTCATCGTCAAGGCATATCTGGTTCCACGCATGACCGGTTGTAGGATCGCCTTTTTCTGCGCAGCCCACAATATAAAGGTTTTCAATGCCCAGAGCGTTAAAGAACAGCTGTGAGCACTTTGCGTAGGATTCGCATACGCATACGCCGTGGAGCAAAAGTCCCGTTATATCGTGGTCATAGGGGCTTTCACCTGCTTTGTGGAGATCGGGGTCGTAAATGGTGTTGTTGCAGAGATAATCGTGAATGTACCATTCCTTGCTGTACTCGTTGGCATATATTGAAGCGCCTTCAATTACCTTATCTACTACTTCAAAGATTTCGGATTTGGTAGACTGACGCTTGCTGCCGTTAAGGTATTCGGTCAGTTTTTCATCTACAAGGAAAGTCATTCCTATAATTCCCGAAGAATTACTGCTGTACAGAGAGCCATGACCTAACCAGAAAAACTGGGGGTTGTCATATCCAAGGGCGCTTAATGCTCTTTTATAATTTTCGTAGGTAGCGCCGGAAACCGAAAAGGTCACACGACCGTTTCCGTTGCTGTCTATAAAACCGGGGACATATTCGGTCACTAATTCGCCGTCTTCATTATAATATTGCACCGGAATGTCCTCGGTGCCGTTTTCCGTTGAGGTATCGATAGCCACAGCACGGGCATACATAGCCTCATAGAGCTTCTTTTCGGTAGAAGTAAGAGCGTTGTAGCCGTCGGAGGAAGCATAGATGCTTGGTTTATATGCGTTTATCGCATTGTATACATTATTGCTTTCTTCGGGCCATTCGTTCAGGATATGTATTCCGTAATAAGGAATAACATCTCCCGTCAGGGTTTCGGTAAGAGCGGACAGATCCGTGTCTGTATAAAGTACAGAGTTATCGGATAAGTCAAATCGTTCTTCGTAAGAAGTAGTCTTGTCCTCGGAGTCTTCTTCGCCCTCCTCGGAGCCTGTTTCACCGTCTTCGGAGCCTTCTTCACTGTCCTCGGAGCCTGTTTCACCGTCTTCGGAGCCTTCTTCACTGTCCTCGGAGCCTGTTTCACCGTCCTCGGAGCCTGTTTCGCCGTCATCGGGGTCAGTTTCGCCGCCTGTGGGGTCTGTTTCACCGCTTACGGTACCGGATGAAGCACCGTCTTCGGCAAATGCAGAGAGCGTTCCAAGTCCTGTTCCCGTCGGGGACAATAACATTCCCAAAGCAACAAGACCCGAAACAATGCGTTTTCTCATTGTGCCATTCATACTGCAATGACCTTCCTTTCATTTCGCCCGAAAAAGAATAATACCCCTCTCTTTCGGACAGATTTTCAGTATCTCCCCATTTTTCCGCATTTTACCATAGCTTTTTACAGCGGAAGATCCGAGCATACTGATGTAGTGTAATTATATCACATTAAAAAACAAATTGCAATATTTTTGTGAATTATTTAACCTGATTTTATATAATTTTTTGGCAAAAAAATACACCGGTTTTGTCGTATTGACCAAACCGGCGTGTGTGTTGAAAAAATATTGTAATTATAGGAATTTTACTGGAAATCCATTCCTTTTTTGCGGAACTTATCTATATACATAAGCTGGTCGGACTTGCGGACAAGCTCTTCAAAGTCAATGGTATCATCGTCGGAGGTGTATATTCCAACGCTTGCAGAGACTGTATAAGGCTTGCCTGAGCCTTCGTTGAACCTTTCGAGAGAAGCGTATATATCCTCTTTTATCTTTGACGGCTCACATTCTGCGCCTACAACGGCAAACATTTCGTCACCGCCGAAGCGTATGCAGATAGAATCCTCGGGGCAGGAGCTTTTCAGCGCAGAAGCAATGGCTTTTATCGCCACGTCGCCCTCGTCGTGACCGTAGGTGTCGTTTATATTTTTAAGCCCGTCAAGGTCGGCAAGAACAGCGGTAATGACATTTCCTCTGTGCTTTTTCTTGAATTCCGGGAAATCCTTGGAGAAGCCAAGCCTGTTGTAAAGCCCCGTCAGAGAGTCGTACTTATACATATTTTCTATCTGCTTCCCCAGATATTTCTGATAGCGCATATTTCTGAAGCCGCTTATGCCGCTGTTCAGATAGCTTACTATCTGACTTATTTTTATATAATTGTCCGGAGTAAAATCGTTGTAGAAAAAGCAGGCGTAGCCAAGGGGAATATCAAGGAAGGACAAAGCGTTGAACACAACGGGGAATTTCCTGCTTTCAACGGTATGCTCCGGGTCGGGAAAAAGCTGCTTTATATCTATCTGCTCTATCCTGCCGCGTTTGCTGTTATCAAAATCAAGAACAACGTGCAGCTTTTCGCCGAAAGCCGTTTCGCTGTGTATTTCACGGGGGTTGCAGCTTTCGTCCAGCGCCTCGTCCTTGAGGATACAAGTCATATCATAAAGGATCTCCTTGTTGTCAAGAAGAACGCTCAGCTCCTCCGCTGTGCCGCAGTCCTGCATTTTTGAAGCAAGTACGTTAAGGCTCCTTGCCTCGTCCTGAAAACGATAAAAGCGGTCGTTGATGCTGTTAAGATAGTCCGAAACGCTTATGAGGTTTGAGGGGGTGCAGCCGCAGGATTCCGATCCTATAAATCTCGGCTCTATGTAATATGTACGCTGTATTTTTTCGGCGTTGTAGAAATCCTTTATAAGCTCCGCCGCAGTATCCGCCATATCCTTGTAGCTGCAAAGGCAGGAGGTTATCTTCGGTATGGAGAAATTTATCTCTTCGATGCCGTCAAAGCCCGTAACTATAACATCCCGGGGAACCTTGAAGCCCCTTTGTTCAAGGGCGGCGGAGGCGGCTATTGCCATAACATCGTTTGCACAGATGATCGCCTCGGGTATGCGGTTTTCATCGGCAAGCCTGAATACAGCCCTCTGAGCCGGTATCGACCAGAAATCGCCGTAGCTTACGCAGCTGTCGTCAAATGGTATACCGTATTCTTCAAGGGTCTCTCTGAACACCTTAAGACGGGAGTCGGAGAAGTCGTTGCCCTTAATTCCTGCGATAAAATGCAGCTTTCTCACGTTATGCTCTTCGATAACGTGCCTTACCACCTTGCGGAAGCCTTCTTCGTAATCAAAATTGAGGTTTATGCAGCCGTCATAATGTCCGTCAAGAACAAGCACGGGCTTTCCGGCTTTTTGTGCGCTGCCGATTATTTGATCCACAACGCTGCGCCTTTTGATCTTTTCACTGTAAATTATCACGGCGTCCACTACGGAATAATCTATAAGCTCAAAGACCTTTGCTTCGCCGTCCTCAACGGGGGTGTTCCAGAAAAGATCGGAGCTTGTGTTATATATAAAAAGACGGCAGTCATCCTTTACTATGCGGTCATTGAGTTCATGTATAAAGTCAAGGCATATTGCGTCATGCACTCTCGATGTACAAAGAGCGATGATCTTATTTTTTCCGATCAAGTCCTACACCTCTTTCCGGCAAAAAAATATTATTGGTTTTATTATATCACATTATATCCTGCATTTCAATCCCTTTTTGTGCAAAATGTAGTATGCACATCTTTGTGCAAATTGTGATATGTAAAAATTTATATGTGTCATATAAAATTATACATTTCTTTTTTCTTGGCACCTGTGTTATAATTACATTGGTCAAAGCGGATAAATTTTCCTGCTTTCCGTACATATTTATTACACACATTTTACAAAAATCAATTAAAAACGGAGGATTACTACCATGGCAAGATTCACTTTACCCAGAGACCTTTATTTCGGAAAGGGCGCAATTGAAAATCTTAAGAATTTTAAGGGCAAAAAGGCTATGATCGTTGTAGGCGGCGGTTCAATGAAGCGCTTTGGATTCCTGCAGAGAGCCGAGGATTACCTTAAAGAAGCCGGAATGGAGGTCGCTCTTTACGAAGGCGTTGAACCCGATCCTTCCGTTGAAACAGTTATGAAGGGCGCACAGGCTATGCTCGACTTTGGTCCCGACTGGATCGTTGCTATCGGCGGCGGCTCTCCTATCGACGCTGCAAAGGCAATGTGGATCAAGTATGAATACCCCGACTGTACCTTTGAGGATATGTGCAAGGTGTTCGGTATCCCCGAGCTTCGCAAAAAGGCTAAGTTCTGCGCAATTTCTTCCACCTCCGGCACAGCTACCGAGGTAACCGCATTCTCCATCATCACCGATTATTCCAAGGGCATCAAGTACCCTATCGCTGACTTTGAGATCACTCCCGATGTTGCTATCGTTGACCCCGACCTTGCAGAAACAATGCCTCAGAAGCTTGTTGCTCACACAGGTATGGACGCTATCACACACGCTGTGGAAGCATACGTTTCCACTGCAAACAGCAATTACTCCGATCCTCTTGCTATCCACGCTATCGAAATGATACAGGCAGACCTTGTTGATTCCTACAACGGCGATATGGCTGCCCGTGACAGAATGCACGACGCACAGTGCCTTGCAGGTATGGCATTCTCCAACGCTCTTCTGGGTATCGTTCACTCTATGGCTCATAAGACAGGCGCAGCCTTTGCAGACTACGGCGCACACATCATCCACGGCGCTGCAAACGCAATGTACCTGCCTAAGGTAATCGCATTCAATGCAAAGGATCCCACAGCTAAGAAGCGTTACGGCGTTATTGCAGATTATATGCACCTCGGCGGCGCAAACGATGATGAAAAGGTAGCTCTGCTCATCAAGTTCCTCCGCAAGATGAACGACGACCTGAAGATCCCTCACTGCATCAAGAATTACGGCGCAGACAGCTATCCCACCGAGCAGGGCTTCGTTCCCGAGGAAGTATTCCTTGAAAGACTGCCCGAGATCGCAAAGAACGCTATCGGCGACGCTTGCACAGGTTCAAATCCCCGTCAGCCTTCTCAGGAAGAAATGGAAAAGCTGCTTAAGTGCTGCTACTACGACACAGAAGTTGATTTCTGATACATATAAGCAAAATTGCTGATATAACAATACTAAGGGCTGCTGCAGTGTGTTCTGCAGCAGCCCTATTTATGCCGTAAAATGAATAATTAAGCTAATACTAATTCCGAATTTAATCAATTTCACTTTCAACTTTTCACATTGAAAAAACTCCACACTTCACTTTCCACACTTCAAACTCATAAAAATTCCACCTTCAACTTTTTCACTTTTCACATTGAAAAAACTCCACACTTCACTTTCCACACTTCAAACTCATAAA
>JBJEQN010000081.1:6783-9804 GCA_051881775.1 Oscillospiraceae bacterium
AATTCCACTTTCAACTTTTCACTTTTCACATTGAAAAAACTCCACTCTTCACTCTCCACACTTCAAACTCATAAAAATTCCACTTTCAACTTTCCACATTTCAAATTCAATATAAATTTGCCGTGTCGCTTTTATCTGTAATACTGTGCCTGTGCCGCAAACATTTCGGCGTAAATGCCGTTGTTTTTGTCCACAAGCTCATCGTGTGTGCCGTACTCCGCTATCCTGCCGCCTGAAAATACCGCAATTTTGTCGCAGAACCTACAGCTTGAAAGCCTGTGTGATATGTACACCGCCGTTTTTCCGCCAACAAGGGTATCAAACTGCCTGTATATCTCATACTCCGCAACAGGGTCAAGTGCAGCGGTAGGCTCGTCAAGTATTACCACCGGCGAGCTTTTGTGCAGCGCTCTTGCAATGGCTATTTTCTGCTGTTCGCCGCCTGAGGGTTCAACGCCGTTCTCGTCAAACGCCTTGAAAAGCATTGTTTCTCTGCCCTTTTCAAGGGAATTGACCTTATCCGCAAGTCCCACCTGTTCAATAAGCCCGTCAAGCTCGCTGTCGGCACATTCGCCGTTTAAAATTATGTTATCCTTAAGGGAAAACGCAAACAGCTTGAAGTCCTGAAAAACGGGGGAGAACAGCTGCATATATTCGTTGTAGTCATACTCCTTGATATTTACGCCGTCAAGGAGTATTTCTCCGCTTGTGGGGTCGTAAAGGCGGCAGAGCAGCTTTACAAAGGTGGTCTTTCCTGCGCCGTTAAGTCCCACAACGGACAGATGCTCACCCTGATGAAGGGTAACCGAAACGCCGTCAAGCACCGTTACCGTTGTGTTGGGGTAGGTGAAGCAGACGTTGCGGAATTCAATGGTGTGAGGCTTGCTTTCAACGTGTCGGCTGCCCTTTTCTATTGCCGCAGGGTAGTTCATGAACTTAACGTATTCGTAAGCGTAGCCTGTGCGCTTTATCATCTCCTGAACGCTGTAGGCAAGCACCTGCATTGAGCCGTAAAAGGTGCCGCCTGCGGAAAGAAGCTGGGAGAACGCACCAACGGTTATTTTCCCCGTTATAACAAGTATGCCCACATATAAATAGCTGCCAAAATCCCTTGCAACGTCGGCAAATACCGAAGCAATGCTGAGAGGAAGCTGACGGTCGGCCTGTCCTTTCCAGTTTTTTATGCTGTCGCCGGTGTACTTTTCCCACTTTTCTACCATCATATCCTTTGCCCCGTAAAGACGTATATCCTTGCCGAAGCGGAAGTCGTTTATCTCATAGCCAAGGTAGCCGAAGACCCTGTTCAGCTTTGACAGCTTTGCATAGGATTCTATTTCTATCTTGTTTTTTCTGCTGTTTATGAACGCCGTCACGCCCAGCATTGCCCCTGTTATAAGGAACAGCACAGGTGCTTTTACCGCAATGACCGCCACAACGCCTGCAATTGTCATAACAGCGGCTATGCTGTTGAAAAGCTGCTGCGAAATGCCGTGAACGCCGCCGGAATACCAGGACATACCCGTTCTTGCGGCTTCTATCTGGTCAAGAGCCTTTTTATCCTCCGTAAGCTGAAAGTCAAGCTCCATTACTCTGCGGCTCATCTGCTCCGTAAAAAGGTTCTGGAACTTTTCATCGTATTTTTCCATTGTAACCCCGAGAAAGGAGCTTGCAAGGGAAAGAAGGGTGTTCCCGAGAACAAGTATTGCTGCGTACATAAGCAGCTTTTGTATATCCCGTTCCCCAAGCAGCTCGTCAATGATAAGCGGTGTCATAAAGATGTTCACAAAGGGCTGCGCCGCACCTGCAAGCACCTGCATTCCGCCTATGAAAAAGTAGGACTTGTGTGCTTTCCATGCAATGGGGTAAAAGTATTTCAGAGCGTCCATAATGTGGCTTTCGGACTTTTTGTCTTTATTCTGCCGCTTCTGCATAATCTTTTCCCTCCTTGTAATACTGCGCCTGTATCTCAAACATTTCCGCATAAGCGCCATTTTTGGCAAGCAGCTCGTCGTGAGTGCCGTACTCCACCATTTCTCCCGCCTTGAACATTGCTATGCTGTCGCAGAAACGGGTGGAGGAAAGACGGTGGGAAATGTAAACTGCGCTTTTATCTCCGATTATCTCGTCAAAGCTCTTGTAAAGATTGTATTCCGCAAGTGCGTCAAGGGCGGCGGTGGGTTCGTCAAGAACAATAACGGGAGCGTCCTTATACAGCGCCCTTGCAAGAGCCAGCTTCTGCTTTTCTCCGCCCGAAAGGTCAACGCCGTCGTCGTATATCACCTTAAGAAGCTCGGTATCGGCGCCTTTTTCAAGAGAAGCCAGCTTTTCCGCCATTCCTGCCTTCACAAGACACTCCTCAGCACGTTTTTTGTCCGTGTCCTCGGGTCTGCCCATTGACACGTTCTCATTCATTGGGAACGCAAATATCTCCACATTCTGGAACACGGGGGAAAACAGCCTGTAATACTCGTTACGCTTAAATCGGCGTATATCCGTGCCGTTAAGGAGAATCTCACCTTCGGTAACGTCATAAAGCCGCAGGAGCAGCTTGATAAAGGTTGTCTTTCCTGCGCCGTTAAGACCCACCACCGCAAGGCGTTTCCCTGCTTCAAGTGTAAGGTTTAAATTTTTCAGAGCGTAATTTTCCTGTCCCGAATATTTAAAGGATACGTTTTTGAACTCAAATATGTATTTATCGCTTTTGGGAACGGGTATGCACTCGCTTTCATCATCGGGCGCAAGATCCATATAAGAGCGGAAGTTGTCCACCTGCATGGAACGCTGCTTGTATTCGCCCATTGAGTTAAGAAGCCCCGTCAAAGCGGAGGTAAAGGTGGTGGCAAAGCCTATGTAAAGGGTAAAATCACCTATGGAAATGCCGCCGCCCAAAAAGCTGTAAATAAGAACGCCGTATACCACCGCCGTTGAGATAAGGGTCATTCCGTGGGCGAAAGTGCTGTTGTATATCCACAGGTTACGGCTGCGCATCATTCGCTCCTGCTTCTCGCCGAGGATTTCATG
>JBJEQN010000082.1:0-9685 GCA_051881775.1 Oscillospiraceae bacterium
GGTATTTTTATGAAAATAAGAAAAGCTGTCATCACCGCCGCAGGTCTGGGCACAAGAGTTCTTCCGGCTTCAAAGGCTATGCCAAAGGAAATGATACCTATCGTTGACAAGCCTGCTATACAGTATATTGCGGAAGAATGTGTAAAAGCAGGTATCACCGATATTCTCATCGTGCTTTCAAGGGGCAAGCACGTTGTTGAAGACCACTTTGACCGCTCTCCCGACCTTGAAAAAAAGCTGTACGAAAGCGGCAAGCTGGATACGCTTAACGATATGCTGAACATAGCAAAAATGGCGGATTTTACCTATGTGCGCCAGCAGGAGCAGCTTGGTCTGGGTCACGCCGTTCTCTGCGCAAAAAATTTTGTGGGAAACGAACCCTTTGCCGTCCTTTACGGAGACGATGTAATAATCGGCGAGGATCCTGCAGTTGCGCAGCTTTGCCGTGCGTATGAAAAATACGGCAAGGGCGTTGCGGGAATAAAGGAAGTTTCCACTGAGGAAGTGAAAAAGTATTCCTCAATGAAGATAGAACCCTTGGAAAGCGGACTTTTCAGCATCACGGATATGGTAGAAAAGCCCTCCGAAGAGCAGATATATTCCAACTATTCCATTCTCGGCAGATGTATACTTCCGCCCGACATTTTCGATATTCTTGAAACTATCCCCAACGGCAGGAACAACGAGCTTCAGCTTACGGACGCAATGAAAGTTCTTGCACGGAAAGACGGAATGATAGGCGTGGATTTCACAGGTAAGCGCTACGATATAGGCAATAAGCTGGGAATACTGAAAGCCGCAATAGATGTGGGACTTTCACGCCCCGAGCTGAAGGACGAGCTTGCCGCATACATAAAGGAAACGGCAGCAAAGCTTTAAATACAGCCTGCTGACCCGACAGCGAAGCGACATCGGGATTCCAAAGGGACAAGTCCCTTTGGCGAGGGTCAAGGGGCGAGTAGCCCCCTTGTCGCTCTCCGCAGAGAGCGAAATCCCCTAAAAGCAGGGCATAACGCAAAGCAGTGTAAAAAAAGCAAAGTAAAAGTTACAAAGGCGCAATTCACATCAAAAATCGGAGCCAAGAAATGTTTTGTATAACATAAAACCTGCGGAACCAATCAATGTGAATTGCGCCTATTTCTATCCCGTAAAATAAAAGTCTCCTCGGATAAAATGTGCGGAGCGGAGCGACGTGCATTTTATCCGACACGGCAAACTATAGCGTTATCCCAGTATAACATTTCACTAACAAAACCTGTTGAACCGCACCAAAAGCGCTGACCCACGGGCGCACACTGTGCGCCCCTACAAAAAAGAACAGCATAATATAATAAAAACAAGGCTGTTACAACGTCAAAACCCGTTGTAACAGCCTTAAATTTTTACGCAAACCTTTTTATATGCTGATTATAAAGTTTATCGTCCCGAAAGAGAACTGGAAAGGAACAACATATGCGTTTTCAAGCTCCGAAAGGTTAAGGGTCTGATAGAAGGACTGGGGCTGGAGCTTTATTTCTCCGCCGCCCTGATTGGAAACGTTGACAGCAAACAGACCGTTGTGAAGATTAAGGAACTCACTGATACACGCCTGAGTGTATTCATCGTTTGCAGACAGCTTTTCACCGGAAAATCTTGAAGCGAACTCAATTGCAGCGTCCTCATCTGCGTCAATAACAGCGATCGCCTTTACCGAGCCTTCCATTTTCTGACCGATACAGTCATGGCAAAGCTTGTCGCTCACATACTCAGCGTCCAAAGGAGTAAAATCATCGCCTATGAAACGCACAAGATTCTTGAACAGAAGAGTAATATAACCTGTAAGATATGTAACGTTGCTGTCATCTCTGAATTTATAGAAACGCCTTACCAGTTTGTTGGCGCTGTTTTCTTCGGGATCATAGAAATCGGCGTCGGAAATACCGTTCTCTGCCTTATAGGAAGCGAGAGCCTGCTCAAACTGTGTATTCGTCATATAGCCGCTGTCTACAAGCGCCTGACCGAGAAGAAGATGTCCGCTTGGCTGGGTCTTGAAAAGCTCTTCGATCTGCTCTCTTGTGGCATAGCCCATATCGACCATAATATCGCCGATACGCTTGTCGACCTTCTGCTGTTCCGCATGGACCTTATCCACCTGCGCCGCTGTCATGATGCCTGCATTTATTGCAAGAACGCCCAGCTTCAGACGGGTATCCTTCTGCTTTGCCAATGCGTCGGCAAGGCATTCCGGGGAAACAAGACCCTTGTTCAGAAGATAATTTCCGAAAAACTGCGTAAACATAGCAAACTCCTCCTTATCCCTTTATTTTATCCAGTATCTTGCCTACGCTCTCTTCCGTAAGAGGTTTCTGGATAAAGTCATATGCACCGTTTTCAATAGCTTCTTTAAGATTGCCCTGAGTTCCCACCGAGGAAGCCATAACGACCTTTGCGGCAGGATTAAGGGAAACAATATCCTTTAAAGCGTCAACTCCGCTTTTTTCAGGCATAACAATATCCATAAAAACAATATCGGGCATAAATCCGGCGTATTTATCCACCGCCTGAATGCCGTCGGAAGCCTCTTCAACATTTGTGATACCGAAGCTGCCGAGAATTTTAGACATCTGCTTTCTTACAAGAACAGAATCGTCACAGACAAGAACCTTAAGATTTTCAAACACAACAAACACCCCTTGAAAAATAACAGAAAAATATAAACTGTATAAATTACTAAAAATTTTATTGTGATAAAACGCTCTTTCGTCAATTTTATTACATTATACCACCGATACCAAATTTTTTCAATAGGTGTCACACATATTTCACACATATTTTACTGTCATTAAATACAATTCTCGGCTATTGTAAGACACTTGGTTTATACAATTTCAACATATATGGCAAAATTTAAAAAATTTTATACTTTATTTAAGCATTTTGCCGATTGACAGAGTGTAAATATTAATATATAATTAACAACAGAATAACATTCCAAAAACGAAAGGGTTGATCTTATGCGTTCGGAGTACTCCGAGCTTTTCAGCGCTCTTCAAAAACTGAACGTTGATGTAAGCGGCACTGTGGAGCGTTTTGTGGGAAACGACGACATATATGTACAGTTTCTCAACGAATTTTCAGAAACAGACCGTTTTCCTGACATATACAAGGCTCTTGACAGCCGTGATACGGATAAGCTTATCATGCACGTTCACAAGCTGAAGGGCGTTGCCGGAAATCTTGGAATGAAAGACATATATAACGCCGCAGAAGAGGTCATAAAGCAGCTAAAGGGCGGTTCTTACGAGGAAGTTGACCAAAAGCTCCGTGCCATAGAATCAGGGGTCTCGGAAATTTCCCGTGCAATAAAGGAAAACAAACCGAATATATAATAATACTAATAACCATTTAACCTATGGATAAATGGTTATTAGTATAACGTGCCGCAAGCGGAAAACCTGACCGCCTGCGGCACTTTTTATGGTCTGTTATCAAAGGGGAGAAACAGTGATCATACCGTCCTTATCCAGCTTTATCAGGCTGCGGACATACTCGTCCTCCACCTTGAATGTTACATCGTTGATAGTGATCCTTGTTCCGGGGTAGATATATCCCCTGCAGCCTACGGAAAGCATCTGCTTGGCTTCGAGAGAAATATTTATCTCCTCTATCCTCTTTTGAGCATTTTTTACGTCAACGCTGTAAAGTATCTTCTGTCTTGCCGCATTTCCAAGTATCTTTTCCTTGTCCTCGGGCAGACGGTGAAGCTCCTTTTTCTTTTCCGTAAGGAAATTAACGATAAGCGTAAGCTCGTTCATACTCTTTTGCAGAGAAGCTATCTTCGCTTCAAGCTCGCCCTTTTCCTTGGCAAGAATAGCGTTGTCGCCCAAGGTTATATCCGTGGGAGTATAGTTTTTCGAACCGATGTTAGCCGCTTCGATGCTGTTGAGGATAGTGTATCTTCCGCCGATGATACTTCCGTTAGAGCCCTTTGTTACAAGAGTTCCGCCGCAGTAAACGTCGCAGATGATATAATTCTGGGAAGAAACGTCGCCGTCGCACTTTATTGTACATCTTTCACAGAACTGTGCAGAAAGTGAGCTGTGTGAGGTTATCTTCGAGTTTATGCAGCCCTTTTTTATTATGATATTGCCGCCTGCTTCAAGAGTAGCTCCGTTTACTTCGCCGTTAACGGTAATATTTGCATTTGACGACACCTTGAAGCCCTCGCACACGCTGCCTTTTATGATAACATCGCCGATAAAGTCGATATTTCCCACGGAAGCGTCAACATCTCCGCTTATGGTAACAACGGTCTCAACGCAGAATGCACCGTTTTTGAACACAAGATGACCGTCAGCCGACGCTACTATCTGAGTTCCTTCATCATTCAGCTTCGTATTAACTCCGATAGTATAGGAAGCCTTTTTTCCTACGATCTGACGCATAGGCGCACCTCTTACGTCTGTTCCGGGCTTGCCCTCAGTAGGAAGCTTTATATCTGCAATAACATTTCCTGTGTAAACCGTTTTTATAAGTCCAAGGTCCTTATAATTCACAAAGCCGAATTCATCCTCTACGGGAGCGGCTTCTGCGGTTTTGGAATATCTGTATGTTATATCTCCGTTTTCTCCGTCTACAGGCGGTTCAGCTACAGCGACACACAGCTTCTGCTCATATCTTTGTTCTTCGACAATGGAATCGATTATCTCGTCTCTTATGCCGAACTTAACGTTATAAAGTCCGAGATTGGACATTATCATTTCCTTTGTAACCGGAGCTCCGCCATTTTCGGGGGGAGTTACATATACAAAGGCCTCTGTATTATTAGGGGAAACGGTGACGGTAATATTGCTGTCTTTTCTTTCTCCTGCCATGTTCATCGCTCCTTTTTATGTATATTTTCACGCTTTCAGCCTATCTCAACGGTAAAGGAAAAAGCGTATTTTTCTCCCGGCGCAAGCTTTATTGCATCGGGCATTTCGGTAAGCTCCTCCGTTCCCTCGCAGTAAACGGGAACGCTGCTCCAAGGTTCAAGGCAGACAAACCTTGCCGCCTCTGTCCTGTCCTTATCCTCAAACCAGGACGACCACACGGCTATGCAGCCCTTGTTGTCAAAATGCAGCTTTACCTTATGATCCCTTGAATTGCTTACAAGAGCCACCCATGAGGATTCCGGACGGTTCTTCAAAAACACATCTCTTTCAAACAAGCCGTGGGAAAGGGCTACCTTGTTTCCGCCGGCAAGGATAACCTCTCCGGGGCAGCCTTCCGTATCACGGACAATATTCTCGTTTTTCTCGTAAACAACGGTATGATCGGAGAATTTCTCCTGAGCGTCAACGGGGCATCTGAATGCAGGATGTCCGCCGATGAAGAAATACATATCCTTGTCGTCCTTGTTTTCTGCGGTGTATGTTACTCTCAGCTTGTTGCCGTCGAGGGTATAGTTAACGTAAAGACCGAACTTATAGGGATATATCTTCAGCGTTTCCTCGCTGTATCCAAGGTAGAACTCCGCAGAACTGCCCTTGCTGAAAAGCAGCTCGAACTCGCTGTCTCTTGCAAAGCCGTGGTTGGCAAGGGAATATTCCTTTCCGTTCACGGTATATTTCTTTGAAGCGGTGTTACAGATAAAGGGGAACAGAACGGGGGCATAGCGCTTCCACACCTTTTCGTCCGCCTGCCAAAGATATTCGGTATCGTTATAGTCTTTTACGGAATGAAGCTCGGCTCCGAAAGAATCTATTTTTACCTTTAAGATGTCGGATGAGATCTCTGTCTGCATAATATATCATTCCTTTCTGAAATTCTGAAAAATTTTAATCTTCGTGATGTGTTGCTCCATACAGTTTATTATAATCGGTAAAGCAGATATTCATATCAACGTCGGAATCTATGCCGTTCACTCTGCCGTCGCTGGCGTACTGCCACATATTGATCTCGTAGGGATAAAGGGGCGGATTGTGACCGTCCTTATACTCCACATACCAGAAGTCGAAAACGCACATTGAGCGCATATCATACTTGCACAGCGCCATTTTTAGTCCGCTGTATATCATAGGAGTATATCCCAGCTTTGAGATCTCGCTGCAGAACACCGCTGCGCACTTATTCAGCATCTCGGCGGAAACACCGTTTGTTCTTGCATTCTCATCTCCGGGCAGCTCCCAGTCAAAAACCACGGGATAGGTTATCTTGTAATCCTTAAGCAGCTCTGCGGTAAAGACAGCCTCTTCCGCAGCTTCGGCTTCGGTGACCGCCTGGGAATAAAAGTACGCTCCAACGTCAAGTCCTGCTTCAAGGGCGCCGGAAATATACTCGTCCGCACGTTCGTCTGCTCGCATTATTCCCGATTCGTAGCCCCTGTAGCCTATCCTTACCATAACGAAATCAATTCCGTCGGCAGCTACCTTTTCCCAGTCGATGTCCCCCTGATGATAGGAAACGTCAATGCCTGTCCGGGAGATGCGCTCTCCGTTTTCGTCGTAATAGGCATAACGGTTATTATCGTCAAGCTCCAGTCTGCTGTAATCAAGGGTGTTGAGCGGCACCTCTTCCATTGCGGGGAGCCACACCTCACCGTAGGTCGCATCGTTGAAAAGAAGCATATCATCGGGTGCGGCGTATTCATAAACGTGGGAATTGACCGCCGCTATGTAATCCTCGCTTTCACTGAGCCGTGAACTGAGCGACGATATTTTGGCATTCAGAACAAACACTATTATAAAAAGCGTTATTATCAGCAGGGTCACCGCCGCCGCAAAAATACGGGGCGCTGAAATTCTGTTTTTCGCCGTTTTGACCTGTTCGGGGCAGTTGTTATTATCTAAATCGCTCATTTTTTGCTATAATTCCTTATGATTTTTTATGTATATTTATATTATAGCACAGTTCTTCATTAATTGCAACCGCTTAAAAGCAGTTGTTCAGAAAATTAACATTTTATCCTTACAATCCCAAATGCGACAAAGCAATAAATTTCTTAACTTTATTGTAAGCAAAAACGACTTGACCCGTCCTGTATTTCGGTTTTACGGAAAGACAGAACGGGTCTGTAAGGAATATCATTTCCTTGGTATCATATTTATTCGTTAACAAACAATACGCCGATCGCTCCCGGACCGCAGTTACCCGAAACGGTAGCGGAAGCCTTTGTAACGATGACCTCGTCAAAGCTGCAATGCTTTTCAGCCTCAGCCTTAACATCGGAAACAGTTTTTACGGAACAGTTGGCATGGGTGATGAAAAGACGCTTTTTGCTGATTTTTTTGTTTGCCTTCAGCTCGCCCTTTACATACCGCAGTATCGCTTTATCGTAATTTCCCATTTTTATGCCCCGAAGACCCATTTTTCCGTTCTTCATGCACAGTACGGGGTGAACGCCCAGCGCAACCGTCAGGTCACGGATCTTTTTTCCTGCTCTGCCGTTGCGGTAGAGGTAATCCGCATTCACTGTAATAAAACTTGCCGAGACCTTGCTTTTCATGCTGTCAAGCGCCGCTGTTATCTCTTCGGCGGAACGTCCCTCGTCACGCATTTCCACAGCCCTTATTATCATATGTCCCATACCCGTGGAAAGGTTCTCCGAATCGACAACGTGTACCCTTTTTCTGTTTTCGCCCATAAACTCCAGCGCTTCCATAGCATTGTGGAAGGAATTGCTTACATGGTGGCTTATGGTGATATGTATTATCTCGTCATATTTTTTTAGACCGTTTTCAAAGAATTCCTTATATTCCGCAGGCGGTGGCTCATGAGTCTCAGCTTTTTTTCCGCCCCTTTCAAGATATTCAAGTATATTTCCTGCCGTTACCTCAAAACCGTCTCTAAAGCGTCCCGTTTCCGTGATTATGTAAAAGTAAAGCAGGTCAATATCGTGGACCTTAACATATTCGTCAGGCAAGTCGCACACACAATCGGCTGTAATTCCAATACGCTTCATTTAACCTGCCTCCTTTTCAAGCTTTGCTATCTCTGCCGCCGCAGCTTCGTATTAAAAATCCTCCGCAAGCGCTGCAGCCTTTCCGAAATAATTGTCAAGAGGCTCGCCCTTATAGGAATACTGCGACATTTCACCTGCCAAAGCCGACATAGTATCGCTGTCGAAGCCTTCGCAGGCAGACTTTGCCTTTTCTATATATTTTGCCAGCACATCGGGAGCGATCTCTGTCAGAGTGACGGGAGCTTCAACCTCTGCTTCGGGGGTATCATTTTCATTGCCGCCAAGATATTCTTCCGCAATATCAATGACCTCGCCGTAAAGATGCAGCAGCTCGCCGTTTTTATTTTCGATAACGCCGTATCTTTCAGCCTTTCCTGCTCCTTCAAGCTCCTTTGCAAGCAGGGACAGCTTTTCTGCGCCCACGCTCATGGATGTGCTTTTTAAAGCGTGTACCTCGATAATATAGTTTTTCCAATCCTTATTATCAAACAGCTCGCCGATATACTGTATTTTTTCCCTGCCCTTTTTTGCGTAGACCTCAAGTATCTCACGGTAAGCCTCTTCATCGCCGCCTGTGTAGAAAATTCCCTTATCGGGTTCAAACATTGCAGCGCTTTCCTGCTTCTGTGCATTTTTGCGGCGGTCTGCAGTTCCGAAATTCGCTGTGCCGGGAGCCTGCATATATTCCTTCGGCAGATAGTTTCTCAGTACCCTGTCCAAAGCGGAAAGCTCAATAGGCTTTGCAAGAAAATCATTGAAGCCGGAGTTCAGGAACATCTCACGGGCGCCGTTTACAGCGTTAGCCGTAAGTGCGATTATGGGCAGCTTCTTATAATACTCGCCCTCGGTCTTTCTGATCATCTCTGTAGCTTCAACGCCGTCCATTTCGGGCATCATATGATCCATAAACACCAAATCAAAATCCTTGGAACGCAGCATTCTTATTGCCTCAGGACCGCTCTCCGCTGTCATGACCTGCATATTATACGGGCGCATAAGACCGACAGCCACCTTAAGGTTTATAACGTTGTCATCAACGATAAGTATTCTCGCCTTAGGCGCTGTGAAGCGTATATCCGAGCCTCTGCGCTCGTTAAGGTTAAGTACGATATTTTCATTGTTAAGCGCCGAAGCAACGGAAATGGAATAGAAGGGCTTGTAAACGCACTTTATATTTTCGGGCAGGTTCACAGCGTCCATTCTGTCCTGAATAACGAACACACGCACCTTCTCCGCAAGTCCTGCGAAGTATTCCTCGTTCTGCAGATACTCCTCCTTGCCGGCGAAAACATGGGTTATCTTATTCGTGTCCGCCTGCCTGAGAGCGTCTGTGCTGCCAAAATATCTGAAGTCGATATGGAGCCTGCCGCACATTTCGCAGAAAAGCTCCTCATATTTTTCACTGTGTTCACCGAAGCCGAAGCAGCCTGCGGCATGTATCTTTTCGGGTTCTTTAACAGTGATAAACGGTCTTTCGTCCTTTACCTTAAGGGGGATAACAAAGCGGAACTCGGTGCCTTTGCCGTATTCGCTTTTTACGCTGATAAAGCCGCCCATTTGGGTTATAAGCTGCTTTGATATGGCAAGACCAAGACCCGTGCCTTCAACAGAGCGGTTTTTCTTTGTATCCACCTGCCTAAAGCTGGTGAACAGCTTTTCTATGTTCTCCTCAGTAATGCCGATGCCCGTATCCGCAACGGAAACAAACAGATTTATGCCGTAGTCCTGCTTTGTACGGGACACCGTAAGCGTAACGCTGCCCTT